>CP047152.1:0-195000 GCA_041879295.1 Pseudomonas putida
GTGGAGCTTCTGCGCGATGAACTGCCTGCCCAGCAATTCAACACCTGGATCCGTCCGCTACAGGTCGAAGCCGAAGGCGACGAGTTGCGCGTCTATGCGCCTAACCGTTTCGTCCTCGATTGGGTCAATGAAAAGTACCTGGGTCGCTTGCTCGAGCTGTTGGGTGAGAACGGTAGCGGCATTGCACCTGCCCTTTCCTTATTAATAGGTAGCCGACGCAGCTCGGCCCCGAGGGCTGCGCCGAACGCGCCAGTCAGCGCTGCCGTTGCGGCTTCGCTGGCGCAGACCCAGGCACACAAGGCGGCCCCGGCAGCAGCGGTTGAGCCTGTTGCCGTGGCTGCGGCCGAGCCTGTGCTGGTCGAGACGTCTTCGCGTGACAGCTTTGATGCCATGGCAGAGCCCGCTTCGGCGCCGCCCAGTGGTGGCCGGGCTGAACAGCGCACCGTGCAGGTTGAAGGTGCGCTCAAGCACACCAGCTACCTGAACCGGACCTTTACCTTTGACACTTTCGTCGAAGGCAAGTCGAACCAGCTCGCCCGCGCGGCTGCCTGGCAGGTTGCGGACAACCCCAAGCATGGCTACAACCCGCTGTTCCTTTATGGCGGTGTGGGTTTGGGTAAAACCCACCTTATGCATGCTGTGGGTAACCATCTGCTGAAGAAGAATCCGAACGCCAAGGTGGTGTACCTGCATTCGGAGCGTTTCGTCGCGGACATGGTCAAAGCGTTGCAGCTCAACGCCATCAACGAATTCAAGCGCTTCTACCGCTCGGTGGATGCGTTGCTGATCGACGATATCCAGTTCTTCGCTCGCAAAGAGCGCTCGCAGGAAGAGTTTTTCCACACCTTCAACGCCTTGCTTGAGGGTGGCCAGCAGGTAATCCTTACCTCTGACCGCTATCCCAAGGAAATCGAAGGCCTGGAAGAGCGTCTGAAGTCGCGCTTTGGTTGGGGGCTGACGGTGGCTGTCGAGCCGCCAGAACTGGAGACCCGCGTAGCAATTCTGATGAAGAAGGCCGACCAGGCCAAAGTCGAGCTCCCGCATGACGCAGCCTTTTTCATCGCTCAGCGCATTCGATCCAACGTCCGTGAGCTGGAAGGTGCACTGAAGCGGGTTATCGCTCACTCGCATTTCATGGGGCGTGACATCACCATCGAGCTGATTCGTGAATCGCTCAAGGACCTGTTGGCGCTGCAAGACAAACTGGTCAGTGTGGATAACATTCAGCGTACTGTTGCTGAGTACTACAAGATCAAGATCTCCGATCTGCTGTCCAAGCGTCGTTCGCGTTCTGTCGCGCGCCCGCGTCAGGTAGCCATGGCCCTGTCCAAGGAGTTGACCAACCACAGTCTGCCGGAAATCGGCGACATGTTCGGTGGTCGCGACCATACGACCGTGCTGCATGCCTGCCGCAAAATCAATGAACTGAAGGAATCCGACGCGGACATCCGCGAGGACTACAAGAACCTGCTGCGGACGCTGACGACCTGATGGCCGTCTGCGCAGCTAATTGAAGGCAAGGGACTAGACCATGCATTTCACCATTCAACGCGAAGCCCTGTTGAAACCCCTGCAACTGGTCGCCGGTGTCGTCGAGCGCCGTCAGACCTTGCCGGTCCTGTCCAACGTATTGCTGGTCGTACAAGGCCAGCAACTGTCGTTGACCGGTACCGACCTGGAAGTCGAACTGGTAGGCCGCGTGCAACTGGATGAGCCGGCCGAGCCTGGCGAAATCACTGTTCCGGCGCGCAAGCTGATGGACATCTGTAAAAGCTTGCCTAACGACGCCCTGATCGATATCAAGGTCGATGAGCAGAAATTGTTGGTAAAGGCCGGCCGCAGCCGCTTCACCCTGTCGACCCTGCCTGCCAACGACTTCCCGACTGTGGAAGAAGGCCCGGGTTCGCTGACCTGCAACCTGGAGCAGAGCAAGCTGCGCCGCCTGATCGAGCGAACCAGCTTCGCCATGGCCCAGCAGGATGTGCGCTATTACCTCAACGGTATGCTGCTTGAGGTTTCCCGCAACACGTTGCGCGCCGTATCCACCGACGGTCACCGCTTGGCGCTTTGCTCGATGAGCGCGCCGATCGAGCAAGAGGATCGACACCAGGTCATCGTGCCGCGTAAAGGTATCCTGGAATTGGCGCGCCTGCTGACCGACCCTGAAGGTATGGTCAGCATCGTGCTGGGCCAGCATCACATCCGCGCCACTACTGGCGAGTTCACCTTTACCTCCAAGCTGGTGGACGGCAAGTTCCCGGACTACGAGCGCGTACTGCCCAAAGGCGGTGACAAGCTGGTTGTCGGAGATCGCCAGGCGCTGCGTGAGGCCTTCAGCCGTACCGCGATTCTTTCCAACGAAAAGTACCGCGGTATTCGCCTGCAACTGGCAGCTGGCCAACTGAAGATCCAGGCTAACAACCCCGAGCAGGAAGAAGCTGAAGAAGAAATCAGCGTGGACTACGAAGGTAGCTCGCTGGAGATTGGTTTCAACGTCAGCTACTTGCTGGACGTGCTGGGCGTGATGACTACTGAGCAAGTTCGTCTGATCTTGTCCGATTCCAACAGCAGTGCGCTGCTGCAGGAAGCTGGCAATGACGATTCTTCCTACGTTGTCATGCCGATGCGCCTGTAACCTGTAGCAGGCGAAATGTCCCTTCGACGTATCATGGTCACCGCGGTGCGCAACTTGCACCCGGTGACACTCTTACCCTCCCCCCGCATCAACATCCTTTACGGCGCCAACGGCAGCGGCAAGACCAGCGTGCTAGAAGCCGTGCATTTGCTCGGGCTGGCCCGTTCTTTTCGCAGCACCCGCCTTAATCCGGTTATTCAGTACGAACAGGCTGCCTGTACTGTGTTCGGCGAGGTTCAGCTGACGGAGGGTGGTACGAGCAACCTGGGGGTGTCCCGTGAGCGCCAAGGGGAGTTTACTATCCGCATCGATGGGCAGAATGCGCGCAGTGCTGCGCAATTGGCTGAGTTACTGCCGCTTCAGCTGATCAACCCAGACAGTTTCCGGCTGCTTGAAGGTGCCCCCAAAATACGCCGCCAGTTTCTGGACTGGGGTGTGTTCCACGTGGAACCTCGTTTTCTGCCAGCCTGGCAACGCCTTCAGAAGGCGCTGCGGCAGCGGAACTCATGGTTGCGTCATGGTACACTTGACCCAGCTTCGCAAGCCGCCTGGGACCGGGAACTGTGCCTGGCTAGCGCGGAAATAGATGAATACCGTCGCAACTACATCAAGGCCTTGAAGCCCGTCTTCGAGCGAACCCTGAGCGAACTGGTCGAGCTGGACGGGTTGACCCTGAGCTACTACCGAGGCTGGGACAAGGACCGGGAACTGCAAGAAGTACTCGCCTCCTCTCTCCTTCGCGATCAGCAGATGGGCCATACCCAAGCCGGTCCGCAGCGTGCTGATCTGCGTTTGCGGTTGGCTGGCAACAACGCAGCCGACATCCTGTCGCGTGGTCAGCAAAAGTTGGTGGTATGCGCATTGCGCATTGCCCAAGGCCACCTCGTTAGTCAGGCTCGCCGCGGTCACTGTATTTATCTCGTGGATGACTTGCCGTCCGAACTGGATGACCAGCATCGCCGCGCACTGTGCCGCTTGCTTGAAGAATTACGCTGCCAGGTGTTCATCACCTGTGTAGATCACGAATTACTGAGGGAAGGCTGGCAGACGGAAACGCCAGTTGCTTTGTTCCACGTGGAACAAGGCCGTATCACCCAGACCCACGACCATCGGGAGTGAAGGCATGAGCGAAAATCAAACGTACGACTCCTCCAGCATCAAGGTGCTGAAAGGTTTGGATGCCGTACGCAAGCGTCCCGGCATGTACATTGGCGACACCGATGATGGTAGTGGCCTGCACCACATGGTCTTCGAGGTGGTCGACAACTCGATCGACGAAGCCCTCGCCGGTCACTGCGATGACATCACTGTCATCATCCACCCGGACGAATCTATCAGTGTGCGCGACAACGGTCGCGGCATTCCGGTCGATGTGCATAAGGAAGAAGGCGTTTCCGCAGCCGAGGTCATCATGACTGTGCTGCACGCCGGCGGTAAGTTCGACGACAACTCCTACAAAGTATCCGGCGGTCTGCACGGTGTAGGTGTGTCGGTTGTGAACGCCCTGTCCGAGAAGCTGGTTCTGACCGTTCGCCGTAGTGGCAAGATCTGGGAACAGACTTACGTTCACGGTGTTCCACAAGCGCCTATGGCGGTTGTCGGTGACAGTGAAACCACGGGTACCCACATCCACTTCAAGCCATCGGCTGAAACCTTCAAGAACATTCACTTCAGCTGGGACATCCTGGCCAAGCGCATCCGCGAACTGTCGTTCCTCAACTCGGGCGTTGGCATTCTGCTGAAGGATGAGCGCAGCGGTAAGGAAGAGTTCTTCAAGTACGAAGGCGGCCTGCGTGCGTTCGTCGAGTACTTGAACACCAATAAGACGCCGGTCAACTCCCAGGTGTTCCACTTTAACGTTCAGCGCGACGATGGCGTGGGTGTTGAAGTCGCCCTGCAATGGAACGACAGCTTCAACGAAAACCTGCTGTGCTTCACCAACAACATTCCGCAACGTGATGGCGGTACCCACCTGGTGGGTTTCCGTTCCTCGCTGACCCGTAGCCTTAACAACTACATCGAGCAGGAAGGCCTGGCCAAGAAGAACAAGGTGGCAACCACTGGCGACGACGCCCGTGAAGGCCTTACTGCGATCATCTCGGTTAAGGTACCGGACCCGAAGTTCAGCTCGCAGACCAAAGACAAGCTGGTCTCCTCGGAGGTGAAAACTGCCGTGGAACAGGAGATGAACAAGTTCTTCGCCGATTTCCTGTTGGAAAACCCGAACGAGGCCAAGGCCGTCGTTGGCAAGATGATCGACGCTGCTCGCGCCCGTGAAGCCGCCCGTAAAGCCCGTGAGATGACCCGCCGTAAAGGTGCGCTGGATATCGCTGGCCTGCCGGGCAAACTGGCGGACTGCCAAGAGAAGGATCCTGCTCTCTCCGAACTGTACCTGGTGGAGGGTGACTCTGCGGGTGGCTCGGCCAAGCAAGGCCGCAATCGTCGTACCCAGGCGATCTTGCCGCTGAAGGGTAAAATCCTCAACGTCGAGAAAGCGCGCTTCGACAAGATGATTTCGTCCCAGGAAGTGGGCACGTTGATTACTGCGCTGGGCTGTGGCATCGGCCGCGAAGAGTACAACATCGATAAACTGCGTTATCACAACATCATCATCATGACCGATGCTGACGTTGACGGTTCGCACATCCGTACACTGCTGCTGACCTTCTTCTTCCGTCAGCTGCCGGAGCTGGTCGAGCGTGGCTACATCTATATTGCCCAGCCACCGCTGTACAAGGTGAAAAGAGGCAAGCAGGAGCAGTACATCAAGGACGATGAGGCCATGGAAGAGTACATGACCCAGTCGGCTCTGGAAGATGCCAGTCTGCACCTGGACGAATCGGCGCCAGCAGTTTCCGGTGTGCAGTTGGAAGCGCTGGTGAATGAGTTCCGTAGCGTCATGAAGACCCTCAAGCGCCTGTCGCGCTTGTACCCGGAAGAGCTGACTGAGCATTTCGTCTACCTGCCTGAGGTGACTCTGGAGCAGTTGGGTGACCACGCTGTGATGCAAGCCTGGCTGGCCCAGTTCCAGGCGCGTCTGAACTCCAATCAGAAGTCTGGCTTGGCTTACAACGCCAGCCTGCGTGAAGACAAAGAGCGCAACGTATGGCTGCCTGAAGTGGAAATCACCTCCCATGGCTTGGCCAGCTACATCACGTTCAACCGCGACTTCTTCGGCAGCAACGACTACCGCACCGTAGTCAACATTGGTGCCAAGCTGTCGAGCCTGTTGGGTGAAGGTGCGTACGTACAGCGCGGTGAACGGCGCAAGGCAATCGTCGAGTTCAAAGAGGGCCTGGATTGGCTGATGAACGAGACCACCAAGCGCCATACGATTCAGCGATACAAAGGGCTGGGTGAGATGAACCCGGACCAGCTGTGGGAAACCACCATGGACCCGACCGTTCGCCGCATGCTCAAGGTCACGATCGAAGATGCCATTGCTGCTGACCAGATCTTCAACACCCTGATGGGTGATGCGGTCGAGCCGCGTCGTGACTTCATCGAAAGTAACGCGCTGTCGGTCTCGAACCTGGACTTCTGATCAGGTGTAGGTTCACAGAAAAGCTGCACGCTTTCACAAATAGATGACCGGCCGGGCTTCAACCATGGCCCCTGTCGGTCACCATCAAGCCCGCCTTCGCGGGCTTTTTTTTGCCTGGAATTCCTGCCGGGGCGCCCTACTCCGCTCATTGGAAAATGATGCAGATGGGGGGATTTGAGGAAGTGATTTGATGGGGCGCTGGAAGTGCTGAGAGGGTCGGCGGGCGGATCTGAGCAGCAGAGAGATTGAGAGGACTTTAAAACTAATATTTGAACACCTTAATAGTTAATTAAGCGTACGTGTTAAGTATTAATTTGAACAATTTAGTATGGAAATGGAATTTGGTGGAAGTTGCCATTTTGGATTTTTTGTAGATTTCGAAGGGATGTTGGAATAAGATCTATGACCAACTTTTCCGCTTTGCACTGAAGATTTTCAGCCAAATCAGCTGTTTGAAGCGAGAGCTTCAGACCTGATCCAAATTGCTCCAGCGATCACGAAGTGGCCGTTTAGAAATAAAGAGAGCAAGCCGATTGCTTTAGATTCTGATCAGTCATGAGAGTCATGACCAATGAGAGAAAAGGAGACCTGAAAATGTAGAAAAACGCGATCAATCCCGAGAGGACTGACCGCGCTTAGCGAAGCAGACTTGCGTCCTCAGAACCCGCAATGTCTGCTTTTTCGAAGCGACTGTCAATCCTCTCCCATTTTTTCGACCTTAGCGAGGTTACTCGACGGCACAGTGTTGCCTGTCGAAAGGCCTCACTTCGCCCGCCCTGCGCCTTGATTTTTTGGCGCAGCGTCGGCGCTCGTTTCGAGATTTTCGGAGGTGTTTCATGACAGTACGAAAGGTGGTCACGCGGCGGTCCAACCATTACCGCGGCTACTTCCCATCGCTCAAAAATAAAAAGCCTGTGCCCTGGGAGTCCCAGCTCGAAGGCGCTCTTTTTCGGCTTCTTGAGCTGTCTCCTGCGGTCATCGGCTACGTCCCGCAGCCCAGTGAGGAACGTGTTCCATCGCTCCAGGGCTACTTCAAATATTACCCAGACGTACAGGTTTTCCTCGCGGATGGGCGCGAGTGGTGGTTTGAAGTGAAGCCTCACGACCGACTGAAGATTGCCAGCGTCAGGCAGCGACTGGATGCCGCTGAGCGCTACTTCAACGCCACTGCCCGTAACTTTTCGGTGATCACTGAAAAGTTAATTGAAGCTGAACCCCTGGCTACCAATCTTAGAAGGCTGATGTATCACCGGCGCGGTCCAGAGCTTTCGCATCAGGCGTTGGAGGAGGTAATGGCGACCTTCAACGAATGGCCGCCTATGACCGTTGCAGATCTGCTCTACGTGGTTGGTGAGGGGAAAGCCTGGCGCTTGTTAGGCCTTGGGGTGGTGGGCATTGACCTTGATAGGTCAATTGACACTGACTCCCCGGTCTTCCTGCAAGGGGGGCACCGTCATGCAAACCTTTTCCCTTAGGGTGAAATTGGTCGTCATCGTTCGTGGCGTACTGATGGTGCTTGAGAAGAGGCTTATTGACCGGAAGCTGCTCTTTTTCGATGAGCTTGGTGAGCCCACGAAGCTATCCGAGAAGGAGTTCTATGAGGCCTACGAGAAGCGCGAGATCGAGATCTCCGCTGATCAGCCATACCTTGGGAGGGTTCCGTATGTGCGGAACGTCCCTCCAGATATTTCATGCTTCCCCAAAAAACATGGAGATGAGGCATTGCGTCGACGCAAGTATCTGGACGACCTAACTAAGCGCGGTAAATACAAGCTACCGGGTGACGAAGACATGATCAAGAAGCTTAGAGATATCGCCAAAAAGATTGGGGATGCGTGCGCACCCTCGGTTTCCACTATTCGACGTTGGGCAGCCAAATACATTGGCCAGAACGTAGTAAAGCTTATCCCTCAGCATGCCAAAAAGGGTCGGGCTGCCGCGATACAGGGAGAGCTCGAAGTTATTCTTGAAGGGGTGATTAATAAAACCTACCTGCAGGATACGATTCCAGCGGTCAGCGTGGTCGTTTCAGAATTCGAGGATCAGATAAAAGAGAGGAACAAAAGTCGTTTGCCTTCGGATCAGCTCAAGATCCCAAGCGGAATGACTGTCCGAAGGTACATCGCCAAGCTGGATCCGTACCTTGTGGATAAGGAGAGGCTCGGAAAACACGCAGCAGACAAGAAGCACCGTGTTGCGGCGGGTGTCCTACGTGTCCATGAGATTTTGGAACGTTGGGAAATTGATCACACCTTGTTGGACGTCCAGCTTGTGGATGAAACCTCGGGGCTGTGCATTGGGCGCCCCTATCTGACGATCGTCCTCGACCGCTTCTCTCGAATGGTGATGGGATATTTGCTCCACCTGTCGGCGCCAAATACGGAAACCGTGCTTCGTGTGATCGAACGCTCAATCCGTCCAAAAGCCGAATTGCTGAAGCGCTTTCCGAAAGTGAGAAATGAATGGTGGGCACGTGGGCTGCCGGCTCGAATAGTCCCAGACAACGCAGCGGAATTTCACGCGGGCGATCTCATCATGGGATTCAACGAGTTGGGTATCGAGATCATGTATCCCGCTTCAAGGGCCCCTCAAAGGAAAGGTGCCGTCGAACGCTTTTTCAGCACACAGAACCTGGGGCTTATCCACAACCTCCCGGGTACCACCTTCTCGAATATCCAGCAGCGTGGCGATTACGACTCGGAGAAGAATGCATGTTTCACGCTCCCTCAATTGGAGGCGGTGGTAGTGAAATGGATCGTCGATGGTTACCACCAGACTCCTCATCGGGGGCTGGACAACAGAACACCGGCTCAAGTCTGGGGGACTAGCGAGGCGAACCATGTCATCAGCCTTCCCGTCGACCTGGACTCGTTGGAGTGCATTCTGGCCAAGCGGGCCTCGGTGAAGGTTCACCATTACGGCATCGAGGTTGCCAAAGTGGGCTACCACTCTACGGAACTTGCTGAGCTCCGTATGCGTTTGGCAGACGGAGAAAAGGTAAACGTCCGCTATCGAGACGAAGCCGGGCACGTTTGGGTTCACGACCGCTTCAGAAACTTGTTCTTCAAAGTGCCCGCCAAAGATGAGCGAATGGCCGGTAAGAGCAGGGAGGTGTGGAAGGCTGCCGAGAAAGCGCTGCGAGAAAAATATAATGAGCAGCCTAGCTTCGAGGCTACGCACAGGTGCTACCAGGAAATTATGGAAGATGCAGACGAGGCCCGCCGTTCGCAGACGCTCAGAAAACGACGCGCAGCTGCCATAGCGAAAATCGACAAGGAGGGTCGAGTGACCGAAAGCACGCCTCCACCCAAGGTACTCGCTGAAGTGGAATGGACCGGTGACTCTATTCCTAACATTCCGCCAGCAGCCTTCAAGGTCTCGGTTCGTCGCCCTGCTGGGAGTTCTAAGCCATGAACGCCATCAATCTGTACGAATGCTACGAGCATGGTGAATACAGCTTTACGCTCCGCGATCGTTTTATTCACAGCCCTCAAGTCGAGCGAGCGTTGACGCGACTAGGCGATATCCACGGCGATAGTCGGCGTACCAGAGCAAGTAAAGGGTTGCTGATCCAAGGTCCAAGCGGAGTGGGCAAGAGCACATTGGTCAAGGAGTACATTCGGTCATTGGAGGAATTGGAGAGCCATGACCCACAGAAGCGGACAGTTCTGTTCGTCGAGATGCCTTCGTCTCCAACCAAAAAGAACCTGGCAGCAGCCATTTTGGCAGAGCTGAAGGATCCCTTCGCAGAGGCACGAGGACATTCGGCAGAGGTTAAATTTGCGCGAGTAGTCCTGCTGCTGAAGAACCTTGGCGTGGAGATGTTGGTCCTCGATGAGGCGCAGCACCTGGTCGATTATCGTCGTAATGGTGCGTATGAGGCAGCAGACTGGATCAAGAGTCTGATGAATGAAACCAGTATCGCGTTTGTTCTGATTGGGCTGAAGCGCACCGAAAATCTCCTGCTAGCAAACGAGCAACTGCGACGCAGGTTTTCGGCCACGGTGGCATACGATCGCTTCACCTTCTCCGCTAATACGTCTCTTCATTTCGTGATGTTGTTGCAGGCAATCGAGGGCGAACTGCCTGTTCAAACCATCAGTTTTGTAGAGCCAGCGATGATTAAACGCTTCTACCTGGCTTCCTATGGATTGATCGACTACCTCATCAAGATTGTGGACAGGGCTGTTTGGCTGGTTCAAGTCCAGGACCTTGTCGGGATTGAACTTCCTGTGCTGGCCCAGGCTTTTGAAGACGAGGTTTGGAGCTACGCCACCGAGGATCGAAACCCCTTCAGTGCGAGCTTCAATTTCCAGCCTCTGTTCGGGAAGCGGGAGCCGTTTGAGACGTTCGAAGAGAGCAGTACCTGACGGCCAAGGGCCGGGCTTATCGGCCCGGCTCTACTCCCCTGATTTTTATGTCTTCGATTTCATGGATGTGTAGGAATGTTTGGTCTTTTAATCAACCCACGACCACACCAAGACGAAAGTCTTTTGGGGTACCTGCAGCGCCTGGCGAAAGCCAACGGATTACCCAGAAAGGAACTGCTCACCGCCTTTGCACGAGCCGACGAGACCGATGTTGCGGACTGGCTGCAGATGATGGAAGGACCACTGAGCTGGCCTGCGGTATCTGCTGAGTTTCGTGATCCAAGGCCCAAGGGGGTCAAGTTATGGACGACTCATCACGCTCGTTACTGTCCGATCTGTTTGGGCGAAGCCGGTTATTGGAGAGAAAGCTGGGGCTTGACCCTGGTTACGACGTGTTCTGTCCACGGCACTGAACTCCACGGGCGGTGCCCCAACTGTCTGAAGGAAACCGATCCAAGCGCAATGAGTGCGAATAGTTGCCAAGCGTGTGGCACCTCATTGAGTGGGACCAATTTTGAGATCGCGCCGGCGAGTGATACGGCCGCCTGGCTCACCTCTGGCTTTGAAGATAGGTTTTACGCCGACTCGTTGCCAGCTGACGCGGGATTGGCGGCCCTCACCTACGAACAGTTTCACGAGTTGTCATCGCGTCTCGCTGTCAGAAGTTTGCCTACGGAAAGAACCCAGCCGCTGAAGGTTGCTGATTCGGGTTCGCTAGAGATATCGCGGCTTATGGCAAACGCGGCGGGCGTGGTTCTCATGAACTGGCCTCTCGCATTCAGAGAACTGCTGAGTGGCCTCAAGGCAGTCCATTCCGATAACGAACATTGGACGCTCAGCAGATCGTTCGGCCCGATATACCACGACATCCACCGTGATCTGGATGACTCTTGTTTTGACTTTCTTCGTCGAGAGTTCGAATCATTTCTGCAGCATGCGTGGGAAGCACCGTTAGCGAAGCGAAATCGCAATTTGAGTGAGGAGACGATTGAGAGACATCGTTGGGTGTCGTTCGATTCTGCTGCTGAAGCTTGTGGTCTCGGGGTATCAGTCATAAAACGCCTTCATCAGGAGGGACAAATCGCCTATCGGGAGAAGGTCCATGAAGATCGAGTCTTTACGGTCGTGGACCTGGATCATTTGAAGGCAATCTCGCAGCATCTCCAGGGCGTGGCTGATATGAAAGAAACCTCGACTTTGCTAAGCCTCTGTCGCAATCGGGTTAGGCAGCTGCTAGCTGGTGGTACCCTCCAGTTCTTTGGTGGAGAACCGCGCCCAGGCGAAAGGTGGCTGATTGACTGCCGCTCGATCAACGAATTGATTGATGAGAAGCTGCCTACCAGCTCTGACCAGAGCCTGGTGTCGATCAACTACTTGGCCAAGCATTCTCTGCCCAAGGGGGGTGGGTTGGTCGAGTTGGTTCAGGCAATACGTGCAGGTGAACTTCGCGCTTACGGCCCAGCTGAGAATGGCTCGGTTGCGGTAGGGGCGTGGTTACTCAAGCCGCAAGATTTTGCAGCGTGGCAACAAGCCCGAGCTGAGAACAAGAGTCCGGTCTTTCCCGGCCTGTCGGTAGTCAAGGCTGCTGCGCTGTTAGGCGTCAAAGAACAATGCGCATACGCGTTCGTTCGACTGGGTCTGCTATGGAGCACTGCTGTCGAACGAGGCCGGCGTACGCAATTGATGGTTAAGCCTCAAGCCATCGACAGATTCAGGCGTGGCTATATCTTGGGACCGGAGATTGCGGTGTATTTGGGGAAGTCGACCAGGGAGGCGTTCAAGCACCTTTGGGAGGCCAGGTTTCGCCCCGTTGCGGGGCCATCCATTCCAAACGCGGCTTGCCGGCAGTACGTTTGGGTAAGAAGCAAAAAGCTGATCGATTACCTCGCAAGTGAAGCCGCCCAGATCGACGATCCTGAAGCCATCACGTTTTTATCCACACCGATCGCTCAGCCTCGTGATTGCCGATTCAGGCATGTGGGATCAAGATAGTTAGCACGCTTTCTTTCTTGATTGCTAAAATCATCGAACCCATTTTGGAGAATCTTATGTCCCGTCTCGCTGAATTCCGCCTGCTCGAACAACAGCTCGCAGCCCAACTGGCGGAGCTGGAAGCGCTGAAAAATGACTCTGCCCTGAAGCAGGAAATGGAATTTGAAACGAAGCTGCGCAGTTTGCTCAACGAGTATGGCTACGGCCTGCGCCAAGTGGTGCTGATCCTCGATCCGCAAGCGGTGGCTTCCACTGATATGGCCCCAAAAACCTCTCGGAAACCACGCGAAGTGAAGGTCTACAAGAATCCACACAGCGGAGAGGTTGTTGAGACCAAGGGTGGTAATCAGCGTACGCTTAAGGCCTGGAAAAACGAGTATGGCGCTGAGGTAGTCGAGTCTTGGCTCGCCAATTGATTGCACTGCAGGCGGCTTCTGGCACGAGATGAATCGTGGTGCGCCCCGAATGCAAATTCCCATTCTGGGGCGTGACGAAATTTTCTGCGGGTGGTGGATTTAGAGAATTAAAACTGTCGCTAGAGGGTCCCGTCTTTCGCGGCCTGCAGCCATTTGGAGAGGAAACGCAAAACTGTCGCAATCACCCAAAACGCCGGTTCAGACTGATTCGCTAGAGAATTAAAACTGTCGCAGCCTGAAACGACGCGGCTTTCACGTGTATTCAGAGCCATCATTATCGATAGCCTGCTTACAAACATGTAATTCCTGGATCACGTGGATGACAGCTCCCAGTCGGTAAGCTTCACTCATGTCTTCATGGAGTAACAGAAATGAACACCGCTAAAAGCATTGCCGCCCTCATGCTCGTAATCGCCTCCTCATCCGCTTTAGCTGAAGGAGGATCTGATCGCTTACACGGAAAGATGATTCAGGCAAATGAGCAAGCAATGCGTGCCTACGCCGCTGCCAATGGAAAAAAACCACCTGAAGTGATCCATTATCGCTACGGAATGAAACTGGATGTGGCGAGAGTTATCAGTATGACTTCGCTCAAAGGTAGCTGCGACGTGATGCCGACACAGATGAATTACGAGGACTCAACAGGTGAGTTGAAAATCCTCGAATATCGCTCTGCTGGAATTAACTGTAGAGGTCAAAACTGACCGAAGGGACAGGGTAAGTCTTGGAGTAAGCTGACCACGACCAGCGCTGCAGCTGGTCGGCTGGCCGGCAGAAGCCCTTCCCCCGGGGCATCTTGCATTACGTGTCAGGATAACTGGCAACTACTTGATCGTCCCCACTCTTGGTGAGGCCGATGACTTGATAGGCGTGTTTCATGCCATCAACCTCCATACCTGGTGAGCCAGCGGGCATGCCAGGTACCGCGACGCCTGCCAGGTCGTTGCGCTTTATGAGCTCCTGCACCTGGGCTGCGGGGACGTGACCTTCCACAAACTTGCCATCGATAACCGCGGTGTGACACGAAGCCAGCCTCGGAGCTACTCCTAGCTCTTGCTTCACCGCCCTCATGTCCGTTTCAACGTGGTCGACGACCTTGAAGCCGTTTGCCTCCAAGTGCGCTATCCATTTCTTACAGCAACCGCAATTAGCGTCCCGGTGCACATCGATAGTCAGGGGCTCCGCAGCAAAGGCGGCTGAGGCGATTAGAAGTGACGCTGCGGTACTTAAACCGAGGAAGCGGCGCTTACTTGTCATGAGTGTGCTCCTTCCCGTCTTTGTGCACATGGGTTTTGGGAGTAGAACCTGTGTGGTGGTCCGAGTGCGCCTCGCCGGACTCGTGTTCACCGTGGTGCTCCGCTACTGATGAAGACTCCGAATGCGAACTGCCATGATCATGACTTTCCTCAGCCACGCCGTTTGCTGCGGAATCATCATGATTTCCATGACCTGATTTCGCACCACCGTGTTGGCCTTCATGGTTATGCATATCGCTTTCGCCACCGCCATGTTGGTGACCACCACTGGAAGCGACCATCATCTGGTACTGCTCAGCATTGAGTTGCGGTAGCTGGTCCAGGAACGCGACGATTCCCCAGATGTACTGGTCGTCCATGCTCTTACCCCAGGCTGGCATGCCTGTCGCTTTGATACCGTGCTTGATGGTCCAAAACGCAGCAGCAGGGTCACCGCTTACACCTATCTCGGTGAGGTTTGGTGGGGATGGGTATAGGGCTTGGCTGAGTTCAGTTTTCTCCACCCCTGGCGCGAGGTGGCAACCGATACACATGGCGTTGTAGTTGCCTGCCCCTGCTTGGATGAGAGCAGGATCTTTAAGGTTTGGCACCTCAATGTCGCTTGCTCGGACTTCAATCGAGCGATCCCGCGCCATGGCCAAAAACGCATGCACAGCGGGGAAGTGTGGGTCGTCCGCACCAACGTTCACGAGACCGAAGTAAGCAGCACCTAGCACTGCTGCGCTAGTAACAGCACCTGCCGCCACCAGCGTTGTAATTGTTTTTTTCATGTTGAGTTCTCAAAACCACATCCGAATACCGGCCACAAAACGAGCTTCGTCCACGTCCCCGCCTTCATCCCGAATGAAATCGGCGGTTTTGCCGTAGGAACGGCTCCAGGTGACACCTATGTATGGCGCGAACTGGCGAACAATCTCGTACCGTAACCGCAGCCCGACTTCGGTGTTTGCCAGGCCAGAGCCGACGCCGCGTTCCGGGTCGTTCTTGCCATAAAAGTTGGCCTCAGCGGTTGGCTGAAGAATTAAACGATTGGTTAGCAAGATGTCGTACTCGCCCTCCAGACGGGCAGCGGTTTGACCGTTCTCGCCGATAAAGGCGGTGGCTTCAGCTTCGAAGTCATACAGGGCCAGGCCCTGAATACCGAACGCAGCCCAGGTCTGCGGATCCTCCGGTTTGAAATCCTGCCGGACGCCGGCGACAACATCCCACCACGGGCTTACCGAGCGGCCATAGAGGAGCTGCAGCTCAGCATCTTCAGTCACACCATTGGTTCGTTCACCTTCCGAGCGAATCCAGAGCCTATTGATATCGCCGCCCACCCAGCCGGATGCATCCCAAGCAAGCGTGCTACCTTCATCGGCATCTTGGTATTCCAGTTGGTCTAGCAAGAAAAAGCTGTTGAACCCGCTGTCATCCATTTTGTGCCCGTCAAGCGGGGGGAAGGCAGCCTGCCGGTCGGCATCAGTCAGCACCGGGATTGGCGTACGGCTGGTCGGGGTCGGCGAATCAGCGTTCCCGTTTCCCATCGTGGAATGACCCATCGCGCCATGATCCATGCCTTCCATGGACCCGTGATCCATGCCTTTCATGCTTCCATGGTCCATCTTGCTGTGGTCCATCGAGGCGGGTTTCGCTTTGGGCTGGCCATGGCCCATTTTGCTGTGATCAACGGGTGCAGGTTGCGTGGGTTGCTTGCTCGCGCCCATCTGGCTGTGGTCCATGCCCGGCATCGCAGCCTGTGATGAGGCGTGGTCCATCTGCATGGCACCGTGGCCCATTGCCGAGTGGTCCATTCCGGAATGATCCATTTCAGCGGCGAAGCTGGGCGAAACGCCCAGCACACCTAAAGAAACGGCGAATGCCAGCAGCGATGGTCGTGCAACGCTATTGGCCATTTTTCCCTGCCTTAGCTTTGTCGCTGCCATGCGATTCCATCATTTTGCTGTGATCCATTCCTTCCATGGAACCATGATCCATGCCCTCCATAGAGCCATGATCCATGCCTTTCATGGAGCCGTGATCCATGCCTTCATGGTTCATGCCCTGGGCTTGCTTGCTCTTCGAGCCGTTCGATTGCGCCGCGTTGGACGACTTTTGAGAGTGCTGATCATGGTTGTCACTGGACCAGGAAGACGGGGCGTACACCGCGAGCAGGCCAACCATCGCGGCAGAGAGGAAAAAGGCGCTTCGTTTCATTGGTTTGCTCATCTCGTATCTCCAGTTCATTCGTCCACGCGGACTTCTCGGAACATGCCCATCTCCATGTGGTACATGAGGTGACAGTGATAGGCCCAGCGCCCGAGTGCATCTGCGGTTACGCGATAGCTTCGTTTCGAGCCAGGCGGCATATCGATCGTGTGTTTTCGCACCATGAAATTGCCGTCCTCATCCTCCAGGTCACTCCACATGCCGTGCAGATGGATGGGGTGAGTCATCATGGTGTCGTTGACCAAGGTAATACGCAGGCGCTCGCCGTACTTGAGCCGCAGCGGCTCTGCGTCAGAAAACTTGATCCCATCGAAGGACCAAGCGAACTTTTCCATATGCCCGGTAAGGTGCAGTTCGATTGTCCGGCCAGGTTCCCGGCCGTCAGGGTCGATGAAGGTGCTACGCAAATCCGAATACGTGAGAACCCGACGCCCGTTATCGCGAAGCCCGATCCCCGGATCGCTCAGCTTTGGCGTAGGGGTCATGGTCTGCATATCGACCAGAGGGTTGTTTGTTTCGGAGGCGGGATGGTTCTGCATGGCACCGCTGGCGGCCATATTGCTTTGGTCCATACCGGTCATGTTGCCGTGGTCCATGCCAGCCATCTTGCTATGGTCCATACCGGCCATGCTGCCGTGGTCCATGCCAGCCATCTTGCTATGGTCCATACCGGCCATGCTGCCGTGGTCCATGCCAGCCATCTTGCTATGGTCCATACCGGCCATGCTGCCGTGGTCCATGCCAGCCATCTTGCTATGGTCCATACCGGCCATGCTGCCGTGGTCCATGCCAGCCATCTTGCTGTGGTCCATACCGGCCATGCTGCCGTGATCCATGCCACCCATGCTGCCGTGGTCCATCCCCATATCACTCATGGAGATGAGAGGCCTTGGATCTACAGCCGGCACCGGTGCCTGCAGGCCCTCACGGACAGCCAAGGTACCCCTTGAATAGCCGGTGCGATCCATGGATTGAGCAAAGATGGTGTAAGCCTGCTCGTTTTCAGGCTCGACAATGACATCGTAGGTTTCAGCAACGGCAATCCGGAATTCATCGATCGACACTGGCTTAACGTACTGACCGTCGGCTGCGACAACCGTCATTTTCAAGCCGGGGATCCGCACGTCGAAATAGGTCATCGCCGAGCCATTGATAAAGCGAAGCCGGATTTTCTCCCCTGGCTTGAAGATTCCCGTCCAGTTCCCATTTGGCGCCTGGCCGTTCATGAGGTAGGTGTAGGTGTGCCCGCTCACGTCAGCGAGATCGGTTGGGCTCATCTTCATCTCGGCCCACATCTTTCGATCGGCCACAGCAGCAGACCAACTTTTCTCGCTCACGTCGTCGACGAAGTCGCCAACGGTGCGCTTGTGGAAGTTGTAATAGTCCGACTGTTTTTTGAGCTTGGACATAACCCGCGCCGGGTCTTCGTCGGTCCAATCACTCAGCATGACGACATAGTCACGATCGTAGGTGAAAGGCTCTGGATCCTTGGCATCAATCACCAGCGCACCGTAAACACCGACCTGCTCCTGGAAGCCCGAATGGCTGTGGTACCAGTAGGTGCCGTTCTGGTGGACCTTGAACTTGTACTCGTACATGCCGTCGGGAGCGATGCCATGGAAGCTTAGACCCGGCACGCCGTCCATATTCGCCGGCAGGATGATGCCGTGCCAGTGGATGGACGTGTCCTGCTTCAAGCGGTTGCGAACCCGTAGCGTGACCGTGTCGCCTTCGCGCCAACGGAGTATTGGTCCTGGCAGCGAACCGTTGATGGCCATCGCCGTTCGAGCTGCCCCGGTAATGTTCACCGGGAGCTCCCCGATGTACAGGTCAAAATCGGTGCCGGTCAGTACGTTAGGCTGGCCAGGGCTGGTTACGGCCCAGACCGGCGCGCGCCACATGCCCAGCCCACCCAGTAGTCCGGTAGCAGCCAGGCCTTTGACGAATGAACGTCTCGTGGTTTTGCTTTGCATGCCGTTGCGTCCAATCAGGTAGATCGCTGATATCCAGACTGCGGGATCCGCAGCCATCTGGTTTCAATTGAGCTCCCCCAAGCCTCGTAGACTTTCGCCAAAGCACAAGGATTGCGGGAGGCAATACCCCGAAAGCTGACATAGTTCAGATTCCGGGGTGATTACATTTCTGTAAGCTAAGCTCAGCAGCTCTCGTGGCCGGGGTGCTTTTGGCTTTGGGCGGTAACAGGAGCCTCTGCTTTTTTCTCCTGAGCAACCTGGTAAGCCTGCATGGAAGATGCACGTGCAGCTTCCATCCTGGCGAAGGTGCGATCCGCGCCGCCTTCAGCCAGGGCGAGGCTCGCCATGCCGAAGGTGACTACCATCACAATCGCTTTGATCATGTTCATTTGCGTTTCCTCTAAGGGTCAGTTTCGCCTGATTGGCGCCGTTCACAGTGCTCAAGCTAGCTACCCGGCACTGTCAGCAAGCTGAGCCCGACATTACTTTTCCGTCAGCTTCTGGTTGGGTGCCTTTTTTGCTGCACACTGAAGGGCATCCAAGGGGGCGCAGCAGATGAAATTACTCGTAGCCGAAGATGAGCCAAAAATCGGGGCCTACCTGCAGCAAGGGCTGACGGAGGCAGGCTTTACCGTCGATCGTGTGGTCACAGGGACCGACGCGCTGCAATACGCTTTGAGCGAGGCGTATGACCTGCTGATTCTTGATGTAATGATGCCGGGGCTAGACGGCTGGGAGGTGCTGCGGATGGTACGTGCGGCAGGGAAAGAGGTCCCAGTCTTGTTTTTGACGGCCCGTGATGGCGTGGACGATCGCGTGAAAGGGTTAGAACTCGGGGCTGACGATTACCTGGTCAAACCCTTTGCATTCTCGGAACTGCTAGCGCGTGTGCGCACTTTGCTGCGAAGAGGCAGCAGTGGCTATGCTCAGACCACTATGAAGATGGCTGACCTGGAGGTAGACCTGCTTAAGCGCCGGGCCACCCGAAATGGCAAGCGGATCGACCTCACAGCCAAGGAGTTCTCCTTACTGGAACTACTCATGCGCCGACGCGGCGAGGTACTGCCGAAGTCCCTGATCGCATCGCAGGTGTGGGATATGAACTTCGACAGCGACACTAACGTGATCGAGGTTGCTGTTCGTAGGTTGCGGGCCAAGATTGATGACGATTTCGCCCCCAAGCTCATACATACAGTTCGTGGCATGGGCTATCTGATGGATGTTCCCGAGTAATGCGCGCCCAATCGTCGCTCGTTAAACGCCTTACCCTCATGTTCATGTTCGCGGTCATCGCCGTATTGGTCGTTGCCGGCGTGAGCTTCTACATGCTCAGTCAGCACCATTTCCAGATGCTGGATGAGCAAGCCCTGGCCGAGAAACTCGAATCCACCCGGCACATCCTTTCACTTTCAGCAGCACGTGATGAACTTGAGGATCAGGAGCCTCAACTGCGTGCTTTGTTGGGGGCTCATCAGGACCTTTCTGCGGAGATTCTTGATGCTGACGGTACTGTCCTGTTCTCGGACTCCAAGGCATCCCGCATCCCTGAGCGCTTTAAGCAGGCCTCTTCTGGCGCCGTTTGGGACTGGCAAATCGACTCGCGGAACTTCCGGGGGATTACCTCTCAACTGGCTATAGCGCAGGCGCAGGCGCCGGTAACAGTCATGTTGATGCTGGATGTCACCAGCCATGCCCACTTTTTCAAGACGCTGCAATGGTGGTTCGGCATTGGCTTGGTCATCAGCGCTCTGGTTAGTGCAGGATTGGGGTGGATCGTGGCCAAGAGCGGTCTTCGGCCGGTTGGGCAGATCACCAAGGTGGCGACATCCATGTCTGCCCGGTCCCTTCGCGAGCGAATTCCATTGGAGCCCGTGCCGCTTGAATTGCAGGAGCTGATCCTCTCCTTCAACGGAATGCTTGCACGCCTGGAAGACGCGTTCGTCCGGCTATCAAACTTCTCAGCCGACATCGCACATGAGCTGCGGACTCCGGTAAGTAATCTTCTGACGCATACCGAAGTCGTTCTGACCAAAAAACGCGACCTCGATGCCTACGAAGACAACCTCTACTCCAATCTTGAAGACCTCAAGCGCATGTCGCGCATGATCGATGACATGCTGTTCCTGGCAAAAGCTGATAACGGCTTGATCATCCCCGAGCAGGTTGATATCGATCTGGTCGGGCTAGTGTCCAGACTGATTGAGTACTACCAGCTTGCAGCCGAAGACCGAAGCATTCGGCTTGCCCTTCAAGGCGAAGGTACGATCCGTGGTGACCGGCTAATGATTGACCGGGCGGTTTCCAACATTCTATCCAACGCTTTGCGCTATACCCCCGAAGGCCACGATATCGCCGTCCGGATTGTCGAGGCGGCTGATCAAGTGAACCTGTCCGTCCAGAACAATGGGGCCACGATTGATCCGGAACATATCAACAAAATCTTCGACCGGTTCTATCGCGCTGACCCTGCAAGGCGGGAAGGAAGCCCAAGCAACGCCGGCTTGGGTCTGGCCATAACGCGTTCGATCATCGAGGCTCATGGTGGGCGAATTTGGTGTACCTCCGCTGACGGCGTGACGAGTTTTCACATCGCTCTGCCGCACGCCAAACAATCCACTTCCAAGCCTCAAACGGCTTAATGCTCATTTCATGCGTGTAACCTATACTCGGCCATCATGAACCGGCTCCTACGACTGTTCACCATCCTGCTTCTAATCGCATCGCTTCCTCTCAACGGCATGGCGGGAGTCGACTCAGCCATTGAACCATGTCCCATGCAAACCATGGGGATGGAGATGATGGCGGGGATGGATCACGATTGTTGCCAGGATACTGATCCAGGATCAGCTGCCGACCACTCCAAAGCCTGCAAAGTGGGCCAGGAGTGTAGAACCGCGAGCACAGTTCAGGTCGAAATAATTAACCCCACGCTCACCTATTCTGCGCCTAGGCCAGTAGATACCTATGCGGTGAGCCTCGTAAACAGGGCGCCTCCTGACCCTTGGCGGCCACCCCGCGCCTGATTACCTCTTAAATTCACCCCATCGTCCTGTTTTGCAGCCGGATGATGGCATGCGCTTGCGCGCTGATTTTTTGAGGAATCATTTCCATGACTCCCCCACGTTACCGATTAGGGATGGCATGTCTGGCCGCTCTGATCAGCCTGTTGTCGACGTTACCGGCTCAGGCTACACCGTTGTCTCTGGAGGAAGCGCTTCAACTTGCCGAACGCAATGCCCCCATCCTCCAGGCCAGGCAAGAGCAAATGACGGCCGCTCGACACGCTGTGATCCCAGCAGGCGAGCTGCCTGATCCACGTCTCAACCTAGGAGTGCAGAACCTTCCTGTTGACGGCAGTGATCGTTGGAGCATGAACCGCGATTTC
Source organism: Pseudomonas putida (assembly GCA_041879295.1). NCBI lineage: Bacteria > Pseudomonadati > Pseudomonadota > Gammaproteobacteria > Pseudomonadales > Pseudomonadaceae > Pseudomonas > Pseudomonas putida. The sequence goes on from CP047152.1 coordinate 21,780, forward strand.
ATGACGATGCAGGTTGTCGGCCTCTCCCAGGAAGTACCAAACCGGGACAAGCGGGAGGCACGAGTTGAGACGGCACGAGCGAGCGTTGAGCGAGCCGATGCAGAGGCGGTGTTCGAGCGCTTAAAAGTGCGTGCTGCCACAGCCCAAGCTTGGGTCGCGGCGTACACCGTTCAACGGAAACTGCAGCAGTTTGAGGACTTCTACAAAGAAAACCGTCTGTTGGCCGCAGCAATCCGCGCACGCCTGGCCGGCGGTACCGGCGCGACGGCCGACGCACTTGCTCCTGACCAGGAAGCTGCGCAACTCGATGAGCAAAAAGATGTTCTGCTCACACAGGCCGCTCAGGCACGGGCTGCACTCAAGCGATGGATTGGAGAGGATGCTGATCCGCAAGCTCAAGCATTTCCGCGCTGGCCAGTGAGCGCGCCGGACTATCTACACGCTATACATGCACATCCAGAATTGGCGACCTACAACGCCCTTACGCGGGAAGCACAAGCTCAAGTGCACCAAGCCTTGGCAGAAAAGAAGTCGGACTGGGGGTGGCAGGTGGATTACCAGCGGCGCGGGCCTGAATTCAGCAATATGGTGAGCCTGCAGGTAAGTTTCCAACTGCCCTTGTTCGCTGGCTCACGGCAGGACCCGATGATCGCGGCACGTCGCGCACAAGTCCGGCAACTGGAGGACGAACAGGAAGCGGCATTGCGTGAGCATAAAGCGCAGCTGGAGACAGATCTTGCGGATTACCAGCGATTGCAGCGAGCAGTGCAGCGCAGCCGTGAAACATTGTTACCGCTAGCGGAGGATCGAGTCCGCCTCGCCCTTGCTGACTATCGAGCCGGTAAATCACCCTTAAGTGAGGTTCTCACCGCTCGACGTCAGCGGGTTGAAACACGACTGCAAGACATCGATCTGCAAGGACAGTTGGCCGCGACAGCTGCACGGCTGCACTTCGCGTATGGAGAGGTGCGCGCATGAGAAATTCAACTATCAGCCTTGTGGTATTGGCCGCGTTGGCTATCGGCGGTGGCGTTGGCTATCAGCTAGCAAAGCGTGGGCAGGTGTCCACTGCCTCCCCTGAAACGCTACAGAAGGTGCTGTATTGGTATGACCCGATGTACCCCCAGCAGCACTTTCCAGCACCGGGCAAGTCGCCCTTCATGGACATGCCACTGGTGCCGAAGTACCAGGAAAGCACCGCTGCTGAGGTGAGCCCCGCAGTTCAAGTTTCACAGGGGCTCCAACAAAACCTGGGGGTCCGTCTGGCTACCGTAGCGAAAGGGCAGCTTGCTCGAACCCTCCAGGTGAGCGGCGTGCTTACCTTCGATGAGCGGGATTTTAGCGTTCTGCAGGCTCGTACCGGTGGCTACGTCGAACGCACCTATGGCCGCGCTACAGGCGACGTGGTTGCCAAGGGCGCCCCATTGGCAGATGTGTTGACGCCTGAATGGGCGGGCTTGCAGGAAGAGTACCTGGCGCTTCAGCGATCTGGGGACAATGAATTGCGCGCTGCAGCTCGGCAACGACTACTGCTGGCGGGTATGCCTGCCGATCTTATCAACCGGATTGACCGTACGGGAAGGGTCCAGAATTCGGTAACGCTCTTGGCCCCAACAGCAGGCGTCCTTCAGGCTCTGGAATTGCGGCCAGGCATGACAATGACACCGGGTGCAACGTTGGCGAAGATCAATGGTATCGCGAACGTCTGGCTTGAGGCCGCAGTACCTGAAGCGCAAGCCCAAGGCCTACAGGAAGGACAGGCAGTGCAGGCGAATCTGGCAGCGTTCCCAGGCGAACCTGTTCCCGGCAAGCTGACCGCATTGCTGGCTGATGCGGATCTGCAAAGCCGCACCTTGCGGCTTCGTATAGAACTGCCCAACCCCGGCGGCCGGTTGCGCCCAGGCATGACCGCGCAGGTTTCCCTCCATCCGTCCGGGCAACAGGATGACAGCCTACTGGTGCCAGCCGAGGCGATCATTCGGACGGGGAAACGCGATCTCGTAATGGTGTCAGAAGACGGAGGTCGATTCCGGCCGGTGGAAGTAGTGCTCGGCCAGGAAAGTGCTGGCCAGGTGGTCGTGCTGCGAGGCCTTCAGGCGGGCCAGCGCGTTGTGGCGTCCGGGCAGTTTCTGCTGGACTCCGAAGCGAGCTTGAAAGGTATCGAGGCCGTTACTGCTGGCGATGCTCCACTTGCGCAACCTGTACAGCCGGCTCTACATCAGGCCAATGGGCGCATCGTTCAAATAGAAGGTAATCAGCTGACCATCGCTCATGGACCGTTCGTGACGCTGGGCATGCCTGGTATGACGATGACTTTCCCTGTGGCAGATCCCCGCTTGATTGCCGGACTCAAGGTTGGCGAACGCATCCGGTTTGGAGTGCGCGAGCGCGATGAAGGCATGGTCATCGAGCAAATAACCCAGCAGGAGAACCAGCCATGATCGCGAACCTGATTCGTTGGTCGGTTGGCAACCGCGTCCTGGTCCTGCTGGCAACACTGTTTGCCGTAGCTTGGGGCGTTTTCTCTCTGCGCAGTTTGCCGATCGACGCGTTGCCTGACCTGTCAGATGTGCAGGTGATTATCCGCACCTCCTACCCAGGGCAGGCACCGCAGATCGTGGAAAATCAGGTGACATATCCCCTGACCACCACAATGCTTTCCGTACCCGGAGCCAAGACAGTGCGGGGCTTTTCAGCATTTGGAGACAGCTTCGTATATGTGTTGTTTGAGGACGGCACAGATCTCTATTGGGCGCGGTCCAGGGTGCTCGAATACCTAAGCCAGGTTCAGTCTCGATTACCGGCGTCCGCTAAGCCAGTGCTCGGACCCGATGCCACTGGTGTAGGCTGGATCTACCAGTATGCGCTGGTGGACCGCAGTGGTACCCATGACCTGGCACAGCTGCGCAGCCTTCAGGACTGGTTCCTGCGCTTCGAGTTGAAAACTCTTCCGGACGTTGCCGAAGTGGCGACGATAGGCGGGATGGTCAAGCAGTACCAGGTAGTGCTCGATCCGCTGCGCATGGCCAGCTTGGGAATCACTCAAGTTGAGGTTTCGGACGCCATCGCCAAGGCCAATCAGGAAACCGGTGGCGGCGTGCTCGAACAAGGCGAAGCTGAGTTCATGGTAAGGGCTTCCGGCTATCTGAAGTCACTCGATGATTTCCGAGCCATTCCCCTGCGCCTGGCTGCGAAGGGTATACCCGTAACACTGGGCGATGTAGCCACTGTACAGCTGGGCCCTGAGGCACGTCGCGGCATCGGCGAGCTTGATGGACAGGGCGAAGCGGTGGGCGGCGTAGTAATTCTGCGCAGTGGCAAGAATGCGAAAGATGCCATCGCTCACGTCAAATCCAAGCTTGAATCGCTGGAAAAAAGCCTGCCTGCCGGGGTCGAGCTGGTCACTACCTACGACCGTAGCCAGTTGATCGATCGTGCTGTGGAAAATCTGAGCCAGAAGCTGATTGAAGAGTTCATCGTGGTCGCACTGGTGTGCGCTGCATTTCTTTGGCATCTGCGCTCATCGTTGGTCGCCATCGTCTCGCTTCCGGTTGGTGTCCTCATTGCCCTGATCGTCATGCGCCACCAGGGCATCAACGCCAACATCATGTCGCTTGGGGGCATAGCCATTGCAATCGGTGCGATGGTGGACGCCGCTGTGGTGATGATTGAGAACGCGCACAAACGGGTTGAGGCTTGGCATACGTGGCACCCTGGAAAGTCGTTGCGTGGCGAAGATCATTGGAAAGTGATGACTGAGGCAGCAGTCGAGGTCGGGCCTGCGCTGTTCTTCAGCCTCATGATCATTACGCTGTCCTTCATACCGGTATTCACCTTGCAGGCTCAGGAGGGAAGGCTGTTTGCGCCCCTCGCATTCACCAAGACTTATGCAATGGCAGCAGCAGCGGGCCTTTCGGTTACCCTGGTACCCGTGCTGATGGGGTACTGGATTCGGGGTCGTTTACCGGCAGAAGAGCGCAACCCACTCAATCGAACCCTGATACGGCTCTATCGCCCAGCATTGGAGATCGTTCTACGCCGGCCAAAGCTCACGTTGGCGGGTGCACTGTTGATTTTGCTCAGCAGTGTCTGGCCCCTGAGCCAGCTCGGCGGCGAATTCTTGCCGCCACTGGATGAAGGCGATTTGCTGTACATGCCGACTGCCCTGCCAGGTCTTTCGGCGCAGAAAGCCTCTGAGCTTTTGCAACGTACGGACCGGCTGATCCGAACGGTACCGGAGGTCGCCAGTGTCTTCGGTAAAGCGGGCCGGGCTGAATCAGCGACCGACCCGGCCCCGCTGGAGATGTTCGAGACGACTGTCCGACTTAAACCGAAGGATCAGTGGCGAGCAGGGATGACCACTGAGAAGCTGATCGAAGAGCTGGACCGTACCGTGCAGGTACCTGGGCTAACCAATATCTGGATCCCACCGATTCGAAACCGTATCGACATGCTCGCAACCGGTATCAAAAGCCCGATCGGCGTAAAGGTTGCCGGCAGCAATTTGAATGAGATCGACCGGGTGACTCTGGCTATCGAGAAGGTGGCCAAAACGGTTCCAGGGGTGACTTCCGCCCTCGCCGAGCGATTAACCGGTGGACGCTACATCGATCTGGATATCGACCGCCAATTCGCAGCGCGTTACGGCCTGAACATTGCTGATGTCCAAGCGATTGTTGCCGGCGCCGTTGGGGGCGAAAACATCGGCGAAACCGTAGAAGGCCTGGCGCGATATCCCATCAGTGTTCGGTACCCACGGGAGTGGCGTGACTCTGTTGATGCCCTGCGGCAGCTACCGATTTACACCAGCCAAGGGGGGCGAATCACACTGGGAACCGTGGCACGGGTGCGTATTGCGGACGGTCCACCCATGCTCAAGAGTGAAAACGCGCGCCCCTCGGGCTGGGTGTATATCGACGTGCGGAGACGGGACCTGTCCTCCGTCGTTGCCGACCTGCGCCGGCTAGTCGATCAGCAGGTGAAGCTCGATCCTGGCATAAGCTTGAGCTATTCCGGGCAGTTCGAATACCTGGAGCGCGCCAATGCGCGCTTAGCATGGGTAGTACCGGCGACGCTGGCCATTATTTTCGTCCTTCTCTACCTCACGTTTGGCCGCCTCGGTGAAGCGCTGCTGATCATGGCTACCTTGCCATTTGCGCTAACCGGCGGCGTATGGCTGCTGTACATGATGGGCTACAACCTGTCGGTGGCCACGGGTGTCGGTTTTATCGCCTTGGCTGGGGTCGCAGCAGAGTTTGGAGTCATCATGCTGATCTACCTCAACAATGCCTGGACTGAACGAAACGGCAACGGTACGCAGGGGCAACCTGCGCTTCTGGATGCTATCCGCGAAGGGGCCGTGCAGCGCATCCGCCCCAAAGCCATGACCGTAGCAGTGATCGTCGCAGGCTTGATGCCAATCCTCTGGAGTAGCGGTACCGGCAGCGAAGTCATGAGCCGGATCGCTGTACCCATGGTCGGCGGCATGCTCACCGCGCCTTTGCTCTCACTATTTGTAATCCCTGCGGCTTACTGGCTCGTCAGGCGCCGCGGACTCGCTGTACACGATAACCCCCAAACAGGAGTAACCCGATGAAGAAGCTACTGATCAGCGCTGGCCTGGTGTTCGCCGTTGCGGCGGCGGTGCAGGCCCAAGACATGTATGGCACGGATATGAAGAATATGCCCATGGAAGGCAACGAGACCCAAGGCAGCCAGGCGGCTCCGACTGCATCGGCTGAGGGAACCATCAAAGCTTTGGAACCAGGTAAAGTTACCTTGGCGCATGGACCAGTATCAGCCCTGAAATGGCCGGCAATGACCATGGGCTTCAGCGCTACCGAGCAGCAACTCAAGGGACTCAAGGTAGGCGACAAGGTCAGCTTCGATTTCCGAATGAATGGGGGCACAGCGACGATCGTAGGCATTCGCAAGCAGTGACGGATTGACTTCTAACCCTGCCTATTAGAGCTGATAGGCAGGGTCATTTAGCCAAACTTTGGAAAAAGTGCTGCCGCAATTCCTGACCGCGCCGCCTTCAGCTCTGTGCCTCGGGACGCTAGTTGGTCTTTGCGCTCTGTAGCCGGGATGCATTCAGATCAGAGTAGTAGCTGACGTTTGAGCAGAGATCTTCGTGCATCACGATCTATATGGGTCGAAAGCGGACAGGGCATCGCAAAGTCATCCAACTGCCTGAGTTATCCGAACGCCAACAAGGATTCCACCGAGCTTGTCGACAAGAAAACCCGCGACAACTCAGAGTGTTATCCGAGCAAACAGACTTTGGATACCCTATTCCCGCTAGAAACACTGCCGCTGAAACCCTCCTGGCATGTAGCTCCTTCGTCCTACGCTTCAGCCTCTATGACCCCCACCCAACCTTTCGCGCAGGTGCGGAACGAACCTAGGCGTAACGCGGGTATAAGCTTCGTAGGCAGCGCCAAACTGCTTGTGCATTTCCCGCTCTTCGGAAACCGCCAAACGCCCGTACATCACCAGCAACACCGGGAACATTGCCAGCGTCAGCAGCGTCGGCCACTGAAGGAGAAAGCCCAGAAGAATCAGCACAAATGCCACGTACTGCGGATGTCTGATCCAGCCATAGGGCCCGACCGTTGCAAGTGAACGGCGGCGTTGCGCGTGATATAGCACGTTCCAGGCGGCAGAAAGCAAATAGAAGCCGAAACCCAGGAATAGGTAACTGGCAATGTGCAAAACACTGAAGTGTGGGTTGCCCTGGTCACCGAGCAACGTCGACCACAGATGGCCGGATTCGTGGGAAAGCAGATCGAGGTTGGGGAACCTGGCCTGCAACCAGCCTGACAACAGATAGATCGTCAGGGGGAAGCCATACATTTCCACAAACAGGGCAACGATGAAGGCCGAGAATGCACCGAAGCTCCTCCAGTCTCTCGCCGTTGCCGGCTTGAAGAAACTGAAGGCAAACATGATGAAGATCGCGGAGTTGATGAAAACCAGCGACCAGAGGCCATACGCGCTTTCACCATGATTCATGATGGATCTCCCGGCTTATGGATATCAGCCTTATCGGAGGGGGCCGGTTTGCTCTGGCCCTGGTGATGGTGTCCCCCATGTCCTCGATGCATGAAGACATGCATCAGCGGACAGGCGAGCAACAACAGATAAGGCAGGGCTCCAACGACATGGGCAAGGTGCTCGGTGAGCAGGAAGTAGACGGCGATCCCACCGATTACCACCAGGCCGATTGCATAGCGTGAACGCCAGAAACTGTGTGGTGAGCCGTTTTCATCGAAGTGAGGGTTCATAGCGACTCCTGGGAAAGGAGATGGGTTACTTCGATGCAGCAGATGGCATGCGGTCCATCATCATCTGCATCATCGACTCCATCATGTCCATGCGCTTTTCCATCATCTGGTGGCGGGCGGCCATATCCCCGCCCATGCCGCCATGCATGCCCCCCATTTCAGGCATGCCACCCTCCATGGACTTCATCATGGCCATGCCATTTTTCATCAGCGCCATATGCTCGGCCATCAACGCCTGACGGGCTTCCGGCGTTTTGGCTGCAGCCATCTTTTCGTGCATGGCTTGCATGGCCTTCATTTGCTGGTCCATCGCCGCCATTTGCCCTTTGTCCATTGGCTGAGAAGGCGTCTTCTCGGTAGCCGCCGCGCTTGGCGCATCGGCCGGGTGATGTGTCGAGTGTTCATCGGTGTTTTGCGCCATGGCGCCCACGGACGCTGCGGCCAAACAAAGTCCGATCAGTAAATTTCGAACGTTGTTCATCATCATCTCCTTAGCACTGTTTTAAAGCCGGATGCCTTGGTCTGGGCGCTAGGCCTCACCTGGCACGACAAGCAAATTACTGCGCCGGCGTGAATGCTCATTTTTCGCGTCGTGCTCGGGTTGTACACCGACGGGCTATTATTGGGCACTCGGCGGCTCGAAGCTGATCCCGTTTGGCCCGGCGCCAACCTTATGGGTAGCAACGACCTTTCGGCTGCTCGTATCGATGACAGATACGGTGCCCGCTTCAATATTGCTGACAAACACATAAGCGCCGTCGCTGCTGATGGCCACACCATGGGCACCCTTGCCGGTGGTCACGGTGCCCAGGCTGCTACGCGTCTGGAGATCTACGATGGAGACTCGGTCGTCCGGATTCTGGCCACTGCCCTGATTCGCGACATAGACCTGGCGACCGTCAACGGTGGCCATCATCTGGATTGGCGTGCGGCCGACATCAACCTTGCTGATCACCTTGCGTCTGGCCGTGTCGATGATGCCAAGCTGATTTGTCGCACTGAGCGAGACGAATGCCAGGCGACCGTCAGGGGCAAAGCCGACCTGGACAGGGCCTTTGCCCACGGGAATCTGCGCGGTTTCTTTGAGTGTGACGACATCGATAAGCGATACGCTGTCGCTCTTCATGTTCGCGATATAGAGTGTCCGGCCATCAGGGCTCAAGCGCAGCCCATGGGGATAACGCCCAGTTGGAATACCGGGCAACTCGATTCGCTGCTCAAGGTCAAATACTCGCACCTGGTTGGCAGCGGAATCGGTCACAAAAGCTCGCAGCCCGGTGACGTCGGTGACCACATGAGCCGGGTGATCGCCTGCCGGGAAGCTGAACGGTGGCCTGTCCAGCGCGCTGGTACTGAACACCAGCAACTGCCCACCGGGCTTTTCACCGCTCGAATGCCCCGCATGTCCAGCCACTCCAACAACCAGAAGCAAGCTGCCGTCGGGCGAAACCTGTAGGTTGTGGGGTGCGATCGGCAAGGCGACCGTGCTCACATCACCTGTCGCAAGATTTACCTGGCTAATGGAAGCGGACCGTTCATTGGCCGTGTAGACGTTACCCGTAGGGTTTGCCATGACCAGCCCCAGAGGGATGAGCAGGGATATCCCCAAGGCCATAGAACTAAACCGCTTGGCAGTCATCATTGTGAATGAGCTCCAACGAGGGGCCGGGGTATGTGAGCCAGGCTGGCCTATACATTTACTCAAGATAAACACCAATCGCGAAGCATTTTCTTGATCAGCGTCAACGTCCACAGCTTGACTCGGCACTGGGTGATCGAAGGCCGTCCATTTCTTGGGGAGTATTGCTGGCTATCCCGACCCGGAGTCAGTCGACATCAGGCTGTATATGAAGAAACCGCGCCATGAAACATGGCACGGCGGCTTGCCATCTGAGCGGTAACGAGACTTAGCGACTGACTTTGGTTGGGTAACCAAGCGCCTGGACCAGTGCACCGACGCGTTCCGCCTCGATGTTGCTTTGGACACTCACTGTACCGGCAGCACGATCAACGATCACCTTCGCGTCGCCATCGGCAGCCTGGATGGCCTTGGTGATCTTGTTGACACAACTGCCACATCCCATACCGGAAACTTCCAAAACGAACATAGCGGGCCTCTCATGCTGGTACGGCTTTTCTCGCCGCATTTACAGCTTCAACCTTGACACGATGACAAGGTCAAGGCCCGGTCAAAGGATTTATCTTCGCCCTGAAATCTTGTCCAACTCCTCTGGCGGCGGCCCCTGCTGCATCACAATTGTCCCTTACGATCTTGGCAGAAGATGGCGGACGTCGCAGTTGCCCGATGTCCTCCATCAGGACCAGATTGGCGCCGAACTCGCGGACATACCCGCTAAGGCCAAAGCCCTAGACAGTCAGTCATATGGATCAGGCGTTGAAACGCTGATGGCGGAACTTCCTCTCATAGGTTGCGGTGTGCCCATTTCAGTCTGTGACTACGCGCTTCAGCCGCAGTGCGTTGAATACCACGGAAGCCGAACTTACGCTCATGGCCAATGCCGCAATCATCGGTGACAATAGATGGCCGGTAAGCGGGTAGAACAAACCTGCCGCCAGCGGTATGCCCATAGCGTTGTAGAAGAATGCGAAGCCCAAGTTTTGACGCATGTTCTTCACCGTGGCCACGGATAGTGTTCTGGCCCGCAGGATGCCCATCAGGTCGCCCTTGACCAGCGTCAACTGGGAGCTGTTCATGGCAACATCGGTGCCAGTTCCCATGGCGATCCCGACATCAGCCCGGGCCAGCGCAGGGGCATCGTTGATCCCATCTCCTGCCATGGCAACCCGGCGCTTATCGCCCTGCAGGAGCGCCACCAGTTGCTCCTTGTCCTCGGGTTTCACTTCTCCGTGGACTTCCTCGATGCCGAGTTGTTTCGCGACCGCACGTGCCGTAGTCAGGCCGTCGCCGGTGGCCATGATGACCTTCACATCTTCTGCCTGTAGCCGGGTTACCGCCTCCTTGGAGGTGGGTTTGACCGGATCGGACACCGCTAGCAGGCCAGCGAGCACGCCATCGACGGCCAAGTACATGATACTCATGCCTTCCAGACGCAGCTGCTCGGCGCGGTCTCGCAACGGACTGGTGTCGAGGCCAGCCTCTTCCATCAAGGTCGTGTTGCCAAGCTGCAGCCGTTTGCCGTTCACCTGGCCACGTACACCGATCCCAGAGCCCGACTCAAACGCCTCTGGCTTGGACAAGCTGTGTCCATGCGCTCGCGCATGATCGACAATCGCATGTGCCAGCGGATGCTCGCTGCCTTGGTCCAGGCTGGCGGCAAGGCGCAAGACTTCGGGTGGCATGAACTGCCCGGTACCGACCACGCTATGAAACACTGGCCGGCCCTCGGTGAGGGTCCCGGTCTTGTCGACGATCAGCGTGTCGATCTTGCAGAGGTTCTCGATAGCACTGGCGTCTCGGAAGAGCACGCCACTGCTGGCAGCCTTCCCGGTAGCGACCATGATCGACATGGGAGTGGCTAGGCCGAGCGCGCAGGGGCAGGCAATGATCAGGACCGCGACCGCATTGATCAGGCCGAAGACCCAGCCAGGCTCCGGTCCGAAAAGCCCCCAGCCGAAGAGCGTGACCAGCGCGACCAGAATCACCCCCATGACGAAATAGCCGGCCACGGTGTCCGCCATCCGCTGCATCGGGGCTTTCGAGCGCTGAGCCCGCGCGACCATCTGCACGATTTGCGAGAGCACTGTCTCGGCGCCGACCTTCTGCGCCGCCATCACAAGGCTGCCGTGGGTATTCAGCGTGGCACCGATGAGTGCATCCCCAGCTTTCTTCATCACTGGCACGGGCTCGCCTGTCAGCATGGATTCATCGATAGCACTTTCGCCTTCCAGGACCACCCCGTCGACCGGCACCTTCTCGCCAGGGCGAACGCGCAGGTGGTCGCCCGTATGCACGTGGGTGAGCGGAATATCTTCCTCCTGACCATCGGCCCCGATGCGACGGGCCGTCTTGGGGGCAAGACCCAGGAGCGACTTGATGGCGGCGGAGGTTTGTGAGCGCGCCTTGAGCTCGAGCATTTGGCCGAGCAACGTTAATGAGATGATGACTGCAGCCGCTTCGAAGTAGACACCGATGCGGCCATCCTGCATGAAAGTCGTCGGGAAAACCTGCGGGAACACTGTGGCCGCAACGCTGTATAGGTACGCCGCAGCCGTTCCCAAACCTATCAGGGTCCACATATTCGGGCTGCGATTACGAATCGATGCGACCCCACGCACGAAAAACGGCCAGCCAGCCCATAGTGTCACGGGAGTGGCCAGAATCAACTCCACCCAATTCTGTGTGGCACCATGCAGCAATTGGAGTTGGTGGGCAGTCATGGCCAACACGGTCACGATGACCGTCAGGGGCAAGGTCCACCAGAAGCGGCGGGAGAAGTCCTTGAGTTCCGGGTTCTCGTCTTCCTCAAGCTCCGGTATTACCGGCTCTAGGGCCATGCCACAGATTGGGCAACTGCCCGGCCCACGCTGGCGGATTTGGGGATGCATCGGGCAAGTGTATTCGGCGTCCGCCGCGTTGCTTGGCTGCGGGGCAGCCGAGTGGAGATGGCCCGCGTGTTCTTGGTCCTGGGGAGGGCTAAGATAATGCACAGGCGCTGCGCGGAATTTCGTCAGGCACTTTTCACTGCAGAAGCGGTATGTCCTTCCCTCGTATAGCTCGAAGTAGCGACTATCCGGTGGCACCGTCATACCGCATACCAAATCGCGCTGACTACCATCCGGTTGCTCATGCGGGTGCGAGTGGTCATGGTCATGGTCATGGTCATGGTCATGCTGGCACGATTCGGTGTGCATGAAGTAGTTCCCTTTGTTGTCCGGTTTGGACGAGTTTTCACCCTTCTGGTGAGAATACCCGCCATGGTTGTGCCCGAAGAGTTGCGTCAGCGGACAGAGCAACAAAATTAAATAACTGTAGTGCCTGTGACAGGTGGCCATAGTGCACGAGCCACATAAAACAGGCCAAATATGGCCAGCATGATCAGTGCAATACCGCCTTTAGTCCGCCAAAAAGGTATTGCCAGATCTGTACCACGGCGATGGGCTCCGTCATGATCAACTCCCAAGCTGGGTGGGAAATATCGGCCGCTGCCGTATTGTCCAGCCTAGACAACATCTCCTTGAACAGCTGTGACGCCAATCAATGCTCCTGTAAGCGTGTCGATTATTGTTGTGGTGTAGCGTCATGGCATAGATCATTTCTGGAGGTTGCTGATCCTGCTGCTGCACCAGTGGTTGCCCTTCGACAATGCGCTGGCTGCCTTGTACCCCGGCGAGGGAGTGCCCAAGCCGCTGGAGGAGTACGACGCCGGCTCCCGGTGGGGAACGCCGTCCATGCTTTCCTGCCTGGACGGCCTATACTTGCTCGACCCCTTCTACCAGGCCTGTCAGGAAGGCCTGCCCAGTGGGCTGTAACGCCTGGAGGAGATCGCTTCTGACCAGTTCCGTCAAAGCGAGTACTTCCTCAGTTACTTCCACGCCAACGCATTGGAAGACGAGGTGCAGTTCGTTCTCCAGTTGCCGGCCAAGGTAGCCTTATGCGATCTAACAGCTCAAGCCCCAGACCTGATACATGCGGTGCGGTACAGCGCTGATCGGGTCACTCTTCGCTGTTCCCCTTCCAGCTTTGCCTTTGCCCACAGCAGACGTCGGAGATGAAACTGCTCGGCGGACTCACAAACCTGCTCCAGTGCTCTCGCACAAGGCTTTGATCTGGCCATCTTTGCTTGAATGGCTGACCCGTGGCAGGGCGTTGGCCGTGTTTTCTTCGTGCGTGTTGAGCCCAAGGCGAGCGCGATCCACCATCCACAGGCCGCTACTGCCGCGCGCCAATTCTATGCCGGCACTACTCGTCAAAAAATAGGTGAGTGCTTACCCGGCAGGCAATGGGCTACTATCGAGCCCTATATCTATCCGAAAGGGTTAGCTCCGTTGCCAGGGAATTGCATGCAGGCCATCGATATTGAAAACGCGATCGTTCTTCCTTGGGGGCTTGGCTCAAGATCGCCCCATGACCTGTTTTCTGTGTGCGCAGAAATCATTAACTGCCCTGGTGACATCGTTTTAGACGCTAGCAACCTCTCGTATATCGATCCGTTAGGGATGGCCACGCTGCGAGCGTTGTTTGAAAACCAGTTGGTCCAGAAGCGAGTTTCGATGCAGTTTTTGAGCAGAGACCTGACCTCCTACCTGGCCAGGATGGATTTTTTCAAGGACATTGATGTAGAGGGTGTAGATCTATCGGGGGTAGGACGTCGAAACGACCGAAGCACCTCGTTGGTGGAAATCACCAAAATCAGCGAACACCATCAAGCAGAGGCTGCAGCCTCTCGCCTCGCTAGAGCTATTACGGGAAGGTTGACTCAATCGGACCCGGATGCCCCAGTCGACGAGCACACGGGACGGAATGAGTTTGACTCCTACCGGGGCCCTCTGGAGTATTCGCTCAAGGAGCTATTGGAAAACTCGCTTACTCACGCCCGCAGAGAGGGACGTGGTGACGCCGCCGTTTGGCTGACCTGTCAGTTTTATCCAAAATTGAACCTTGTACGCATGGCCATCGTCGATAATGGGTGTGGGTTTCTCGCGACACTGAGGAATCACCCTGAGCTTCATGACCGCACGCATTTGCACGCGATCGAGGCGGCACTCAAACCGCGAGTGAGCTGCAACCGGGGTGCGATGGCCCAGATCCTGGGTAGCGAGAACCAAGGTATCGGGTTAACAACTACCGCAAAAATTGCAGACGCGGCGGGCGGTGGTTTGATCATCGTGAGCGGCAATGGCATACATGACACAAAGCGTCGGCAGTCTCAGGAGCTGCATGATGCGCTGTGGAATGGTGTATCGATCGCGTTTAGCTGTACCCGTGAGCTGCTGCCCACCATTTCGATCAGTGACTTGCTGCCGAAGGACGATGCAGGACAGGTTGACGACGATCTCGACCTAGATCTGAATTTCCGCTAGCTCTGGCTTTTTGATAGCTCGAGGGCTAGAGTCGATCATGCAAGGAGCGGTAAATGGGAGATTCAGCGTCAACTGAAACTCTCGGGCTGCAAAAAAGGATTATGCAATACAAGGGGTTACGACATGCAAACTCAAATTCGATTAAGTAGGGATAGTTCTATCCGAACGTACGGAATGCGAGCTTCAGCGATCCCCTACCGTACCGAAATCGAACGCTCGCTCAGCAGTGGTGAGAGCGTTGTCATAGATTTCGCTGGGAACGATGTCACTCAGTCCTTCGTCGACGAGTTGATCGGGGCGCTGATTCTGAAGGAGGGTCGCCAGGTGGTATCGCGCCTTGCCTTTGAAAACTGCACCAACGATGTCAAAGGAATCATTAAATTTGTGGTCCATGATCGAGTTCGACAGCTGCAAAAAATGCCCGCGTGACGGATCCGCATTGAATTTAAGGCCCTCAATATTGAGGGCCTTTTCATTGGTGCCAGGCAAAAGATAGCCGTCTTGAGTGGCCCCCATAGCTCGCCCTGAAAAGCGAATGTCAGGGGACACACCGCAGAAAAGCGTTCTGTAGCGGAGGAATACGTGGAAAACGGAGCTTAGGTTTCCTCATTGAGATGTGTAGAAATCCATCGCGACTCACCTATGCAAAGGCTGCGAAAAGCCTGAATCTACTGGGGTATCGTGGCGTGAGATATGTGCAAAAAAATGTGCACAGCATCTGCGGATTGGAGAGCTGGCTTGGCTCCTTAAGTAAAACCATCAAGCTGCAACGGACCTGCAACTCCTGCGGCTTGAAGCAAAGCGGGTAATACCACCCCTGCAGGCCCAACGAGCATTATCTCTTCCGCCCCGTCCATCCCCACGTCGTCAAGGTTCACATGGATCACGGTTGCCCCGGCCGCCAGAGCCATATCTGGAATACCGGCTGCCGGCATGACTACGCCAGATGTACCCACCGAAATCAGCAAGTCACAGGCTTCCACAAGCCTTACTGCTGAACGCCACGCATCCTCTGGAAGATTCTCTCTGAACCAGACCACCCCAGGGCGCAACCTCCCGTTGCATCGAGTGCACCGCGGAGGCTCGATCATCTGTCCCGCCGGGGGAACCGCCAGTTGATCTGGTGATAACTCTGCTGGCCGGTGGCATCCGAAGCATTTCACGTCCATCAAGCGGCCATGAAGGTGTATCACCGAACTGGAGCCGGCTCGTTCATGCAGATCATCAATATTCTGGGTAACGACAGATACGTTCCAGCCAGCATCAGCTATCCGTGGAATAGATAGATGAGCCAAGTTAGGTTTGGCCTGGCCAACCTGCTGCCGGCGCCAAAGATACCAGCTCTAGACGAGAGCTGGATTTTTGCGAAAGGCGTCCGCTGTTTCGAGACGCTGAGGGTCATGCTTCGCCCAGAGGCCTGTCAGCTTGTCGCGGAAGGTCGGAATTCCGCTGTCAGCAGAGATGCCAGCACCCGTGAAAAAAACGACCCTCTTGGACCTGCGCAAAGCCTCAGCAGCTCTTTGCAAATTGCTCATTGGACACACCTCAGCCCCGCAGCGGGGACTCCCTTGCAGTAAACACGGTAACGGCCGCACATCCCAGCTAAAGCACTCGCGTTTGATCGGAAAACCAAGCGTAGAGCGCAGGGTGCCGCATACTGCTGCTACCGCTCTAGTAAACCTCCAATGGAGATCGTGTCCCGGGAAGTGGTGTAACTGAACCAGCCGAAGGCGCCCTGCGGGCGAAAGAGGATGGTCATCGTGGTTCTTGGCTAACGTTGAGTTTGCGAAGACCAAACACTCACCAGAGAAACCACGATGACCAAGCCCACTATCGCATTGACCGAGTTGGTTGAGAAAGGGGCAGACGCTGATCTGCTCAAGCAAATGATCCAGTTCGTTGCCCAGCGCATGATGGAGTTCGACGTCGAAGGCCTGTGCGGCGCGGGCTTCGATGTCAAAAGCCCAGACCGGACAAATAGCCGTAATGGCTACCGCGATCGTCTTTGGCAAACCCGCGCAGGCGACGTCGACCTTAAGATTCCCAAGCTGCGCCAAGGCAGCTATTTCCCTGGTTTCCTTGAACCTCGACGCACCGCTGAGAAAGCCATGGCGGCAGTCATCCAGGAGGCCTACATCCAAGGCGTTTCAACACGCTCAGTGGACGAGCTGGTCAAAGCCATGGGCATGACCGGCATCTCCAAAAGCCAGGTCTCACGGCTAGCTGGTGAGATCGATGAGCGCGTTCACGCCTTCCTTGACCGCCCGCTTGAGGGCGACTGGCCCTATCTCTGGATCGATGCCACCTACGTCAAAGTGCGGGAGGCCGGACGCATCGTCTCGGTCGCCGTAATAATCGCCGTGGCCGTGAACACCGACGGTGGCCGCGAAGTCCTGGGCATGCGGGTTGGGCCGTCAGAGGCTGAGCCGTTCTGGACAGACTTCCTGCGCAGCCTCACGCGACGTGGCTTGCGGGGCGTGAAACTGGTCATCTCCGACGCCCACGAAGGGCTCAAGGCGGCTGTTTCCAAGGTCTTCAACGCGACCTGGCAGCGCTGCCGTGTGCATTTCATGCGTAATGCCATGGCCCACGTCGGCAAAGGTCAGCGCACCATGGTGGCGGCCCTACTGCGCACAGTCTTCGCCCAGGACAGCCGTGCCGAATGCCATCAGCAATGGCGTTTGGTCGCTGATCAGCTACGCGAAAAATACCCCAAGATCGCGACACTCATGGACGGCTGCGAGGATGAAGTGCTGGCTCACATGGCGTTTCCAAAAGCGCACCGACAGCAATTACACAGCACCAATCCACTGGAGCGGCTTAACGCGGAGATCAAACGCCGCACCGACGTCGTAGGCATCTTTCCCAACGATCCTGCAATCACACGGCTGGTAGGCGCGATGCTGCTGGAGCAGAACGACGAGTGGTGCCTGCAACGGCGTTACATGCAGTTGGAGGCCTTTGAGGCAGTCAGCGATAATCCACAGGCCAAGCTGTCGGCCGTGATCAACTAAACGGCGAACTCAGCGGCCAGAACCATGATGAGTTACACCACTTCCCGGGACACGATCCCAATGGATTTCAGCTACCCGACCTACAGCTATCTCTAGCCCCATCGCGGGAGGTGCATATGACCACTCCCTTTGCTCACATCCAGACCCGACATGAGCCTTCAACCGCCCTGAATAAAAGCAAGGTCGCTTTGGTTGCTACCCTGTCGATTGAAGCCAATTCAGACCGGACGATCGATGCTTACCTTGGTGGCCTGCAGATGTACAACGATCTATTCGAGTGGCGGCTGGATGAATACCCCCAGGAAGCGCTAGATCTCATCATCGACTGCTTTCTCCCCGCAGAGTCGGTGCCTCAATCCATCCTGAAGAGTGGCGTTTCAGCCGGGCTCATCCGCTCCAGGGTCTTCCAAAGCGGAGACTGGATATCAGGCAAGCAATGGCTTCAGCTCGCATCTACCTCCACCCCAGGGGGTGGAGTTGACCCCGACCAGCTACTGGCTGATGGTCAGATCTTCTCGCTTCGACCTGGGAAGGTCGACTTCTTCCCCGCTTATGCTTTGGACGGTAGCAACGGCTATCAACCGATCAGCAGCCTTTGCGACGTATTGTCCGTTCTCTCGACTCGCATGGACGAGTGGTCTATGGCGGCTTGGTTCCAATCAGAAAATTCGTCTCTGGGCGGTATCGCCCCCAAAGCCTTGCTGTCATCCGCCCCAGAATGGGTGCTAGCTGCGGCAAAGAAAAAGCCAAGAGGAAGACGTGTGATTAGATGAACGGCTTCAGATTGCATACCGTGACGCGCCCGATGGATAGTGTCTCAGGGGATCAAGATGAGCAGTCAACCAGCTCCCCGCAACGATCGTAACTGGCGACCCGTCTTCCATGATTGCTATTCGACGGTGATCAAGGCGGTTGATGCTCGATATGACGTTCGCGGTTATTTGTTATCAGAGTTGGTGAAGCTGTGCCTGAAAAATCGGGCCACAGTTCCGCTAGCCCGGCGAGCCTACTACGAGGGATGCGTTCAGAAGGAAGCCATAGCTTTTCTGGAGCGTTATACCTCCCACTTGCTATTCGGCCCAGGCGGCCGACTCTCGCCGCAGGAATACCGATACGGCGCATATTGATGCTCTCCAAGGCCCAACTCTGGCGTAATCATTTGTCCCAACGTTGGCAGAGGCTTCATGATGAAAATCACTGGTCGTGTAGAAACAGAAGCGGTGGTCGACGTGAGCTGCGACGTATGCGGCTCCTCCACACGTTTGGAAAACGGCAGCCTGCAGTATGGGGTGCTCCAGGCGCACTGGGGCTTTGGTGCACTGCATGACGGAGAGCGCTATGAGGTACACCTATGTGAACCTTGCTTCTTCCAAACCATCGCTTACCTCAAGCAAGAGCGGCGCACAGCCAACATGTTTGAAGGTGATCCGCAGCAGCCCGAGGATGACTTCGGCCTCGCTTCCAGGGATGACTTCTTCCGTGATGGTCATTGATTTGAAAGCCAAACCAGCCATGCTACTTCGGCTTTTTAGGTGAGGACGGGGACTGTGAGTCCACGTATCGATGGAAGGCTAGTGCTAGGTCTTCGTCGGTCGCCTTTGGAAGCGGTTTACGACGAGGCGCTTTGACCGGAGCGTTCTCATCCGGTTGGGTGATCTGCCTCAGTAGGGTGCGCTCAGTCTCGGTAGCCGACGAATCGAAGACCCTTGTCTGTACACGCTGATCACGGTCTGTCCTGTTAAAACTCACCACGTTCGACTTGTATTCAACAGGTAAGTCAAATGGACAGCGCAGGTCCAAATGCCCGCCTTGATTGCCTTTGCTAATGGCCAACAACTGCAGTTCTTCGACCTCTTTCGAGCTGGTGGTATACGCGCTCGATCGGTAAGCCTTGTGGAGGTCGTCGATTTCAATCCGGTTTCTGCCAGCGACTCGGCATTCGATGTAGGCAAGCTTTTGAATCGCCCCTGGTTTTCTAGACACTCTCCAAGCTCAGGAAATAGCGTTTCTCATACTCTACTGGAGACAGCTGCATAGCACTGCTGTGTCGGCGTTTAGGGTTATAGAACATCTCGGTGTAATCGAAAATATCACTTCGGGCTTCTTCACGGGTTGTGTAGATCTTTCGTCGGATTCGCTCTCGCTTCAAAAGCTGGAAAAAGCTCTCGGCTACGGCATTGTCGTGGCAGTTTCCCCGCCGGCTCATGCTGCTGATTACATTGTTGGCCTTCAAAAAGCTTTTCCAATCCGAGCTACTGAACTGACTGCCTTGATCTGAGTGAATCATAACTTGCTGCTGAGGCTTGCGTCGCCAAACAGCCATCAACATCGCGTCGATAGCCAGGTCGCTGCACATCCTTGGCTTCATTGACCAACCAATTACTTGGCGTGAGAACAGATCCAGCACTACCGCGAGGTAGAGCCACCCTTCATAGGTGCGGATGTAAGTGATATCTGTCACCCAGACCTTGTTCGGCTCACTTACCTTGAACTGCCGCGCGAGGTGGTTGGGCGAGGCCACTGTTGGTTTTCCACCATAGAACCCTGGACGCCGCCGATAGCCCGTTTGAGAACGCAGTCCCTCCGCCTGCATCAAGCGCCTGACTCGATTTCGGCCGCATTCCTCTCCCAGCTCACGCAGGTCATCGTGAATTTTGCGGTAGCCGTATACACCTCCGCTTTCCAGCCAAGCGTGTTTGATCAAGCCAAGCAGACGTTGATCTTCTTTTGCTCGGGCAGATTGAGGCTCGGCCAGCCAGGCGTAATAGCCGCTGGGGTGCACCTTGAGGGTTTGGCAAAGGCGCCGCACCGGGTAATCAGTCGAGTGCTTCTTGATGAAGGCGTACTTCAGCCGCACTCCTTGGCAAAGTACGCGGCGGCCTTTTTTAAGATGTCTCGCTCTTCCGTCACGCGCTTGAGTTCAGCGCGTAGCTTGCGCAGTTCGGCCTGCTGATCGTCGTCTTGCTGACGCTGCTCTTGGGGCTTGCTGTAGACCTTGATCCAGGCGTAAAGACTGTGCACGGACATGCCCAGGCGCTGGGCGACATCGGCGACAGGTTTGCCTTTCTCGGTCACTTGCTTGACCGCTTCGATCTTGAATTCTTCGGGGTAACGCTGACGACTCATGGCACCTCCTATTTGGGCCTCATTATGAGGCTTGGAGGTGTCTACGAAACCAGGGGCGATTCAAAGCATGGAGTTTGTAGTGTCACAGCCTCGCGGAGGTGAGCTTGAGCACATTCACAAGGAAGTCATCAAATTCGATTCGGCTTGGTTCGAATCTCTTATCCGGATGCCGGTTGATCATCCTTATCGCAGAATGGATAGAGTGAAGATGGCCCGGGAGGAACTGGGCGATCTGCTGGAGCTGACTCAGGCCTGAGGAGGCCTGCTGTAAACCACTTTTTTTCACTGTAAACCACAGTGGTTTACAGTGAAAAAAGTGGTTTACAACGTAGCTATGACACGCGCCCTGGCCACTCCCCAGGCCAGCGCGCTCCTCATTGGTTCGTTCAGCCGGACGTCGAACACCTGTGCTGCTCGGGGCCTTGCCACGCCGCGGTGTCCTATAATTCATCTTCAGCTGAATGGAGCAAAATGTTGTGAAGCGCACATTCATTGGAATGGTCGAGGCTGGTGAGCCACTGATGAGGCAAGCGCTTGAAGCTATCCGACAGGCCCACGAAGCGGAGGCTGCTGGATTGCCAGACCTTGAGGTACAGCGTCTTCACCTATTGGCAGATTCGCTCTATCAGGCGGTCATTGATTTTCAGCTCCTCAAAGCAGGTAAACCACCGTCGACTATCCAGTGAGGACCTGCCGCTACATGACGAAAAAGATACCAGCTCTTCTCCCCGACCACCCCATGTATACCGACGCAGTGGATGCGATGAAGCAATACCACGAGGCGCAGGCTTCTGGCTCATCTGCCGAAGAGGTTGAGCGCCTGCGTCAAATCGCAGAATCACAATTTCGGGCTGTCAGCGAGTATCAGCTCAACGCTCTGGGATATCAGTCTCGTCGTCCGCACTGAAGGGATAACCGATCCGGAGGTAGCTTCAGAATCCATCAAGCCAAGCGGAAGACTCACGACGCGGTCCGATTGATCAGCGAGACGGTCGGGAGGGTTTGCACACAGCCCCAAAAAAAAAGCAGCTCCCGAGAGCTGCTTTTTTCTTACTCCCCCTTTTTGTGCTTGTGGGGTTTCAGGTCCGGATGGTCCTTCTGCTTTTCAGGGGTGACTCGCTGCCTTTTGTCCGGAGTGCCATCTTCATTGGTGCGCTTTGGGCCTGGCTTGATGCTCATGCAAAACTTCCTTTTCCGCTTGGGTTGTTGAATGCAGCTATGTAATTAGTCCAGCTTCTCTCAGCTGTCAAAGCAGGCTGGTGCAGAACCGCCTGGCCGATGATCCGGTCCACATCGAACATTCAGAGGCCAGAATAAGAGCCTCCGACAAAGGGCTTACAAGGGGCAGTGAAATCCAGCGCTGAGCGATACGAAGACGTCTGGACGTTCATCATGCCGAGCACGGTGTGGAACAGGTTGTCGTGGCTCAGCGGTGACGTGGTTTGAGCTTTCAAACAACCCACGTTGACCTTTTCGCTCTTCGCGAGCGAGTCAGACATCCAAAGTACCAACGGCACCTTTGTTTGCTCGTCAGGAGCCATCGCGTAAGGCAGCCCGTGTAGATAGAGCCCACCCTCCCCCAGCGATTCGCCGTGGTCCGAAACGTACATCAGCGCAGTGTCGAACTTGGTGTTGGCCGCCAGGATATCGATGAGATTTGCAGTCACATAATCGGTGTAGAGGATTGAGTTGTCGTAGGCATTGACCACCTCCTCCTGCTTACATTTGTCGAGCTCGTTGGTCTCGCACACCGGTGCGAATTTCTTGAATTGCGAGGGGTAGCGCTTGTAGTAGGCCGGGCCGTGACTGCCTTTGTAGTGGAGCACCAGGACAGCATCGCCTTCCTGGCGCTTGATGAAGTCTTGCATCTCCGTGAGCAGCACCCCGTCCTTACACTCCTCGCTGGTGCACAGTTGGGAATCCGCGTGAGAGGCAGCCTTGTGGTTGGGAACCCTGTCGCAGACCCCTTTGCACCCCGAGTTGTTGTCAGTCCACATGACACTGATGCCAGCGCGTTGAAGCACGTCGAGCAGCCCTTCTCGGCTCTTGGCCAAGCCATCTTTGTACTGGGCCTTACCCACGTCCAGGAACATGCATGGCAGCGAGACCGCGGTAGCGGTACCGCAGGAGCTCACGTTCGTGAAGCTAATGACATTTCGCTTTTCTAGTTCCGGATTCGTTTCACGGGAGTAGCCGTTGAGGGAGAAGTTGGCGGAGCGAGCGGTCTCTCCTACTGCCAGTACCAGCAGCCTGGGTTTACGAGCCGCACCCTGTCGATTAACTACCGCATCAGTACCAATGGCCGTCAGCGTTTTAGGTGAGGCCAGCTGACGCTTCAGGTACCCATGGCCAGCCGCAAACAAGTTGGTAGGTACCAGAATCAGCCGGATCTCCCGATTGTTGCGCAGCAAGGAGGCATACGACTGGTACTGACTCAACGCGATGCCAGATAAGGTCAACAGAGCGAGCGACAGAGCAATGAACCTGCTGACCAAAGCTTTGGCCCAAGGCTTGCGCCGGAGGGGAACCCGGGCAATCAGGTAGACGGGCAACACCCCAACCATTGCGACCCAAAGACCGAGCTTCCAATTCAGCAGCTCGGTTGCCTCAGCGACGTCGGTCTCCACAACGTTGGTGAACATTGTGTAATCGATCACGATGCCGTAGGCATTCATGAAGTAACTCGCAAAAGACGCGCTGATCAGTACCAGGCACAGTATGGGTTTGGCCAGCCGCCCCCATGACAGCAAGCTCAGAACGGTAAACACCCATGCGAATACTATGACTGGGAGGCTAGCCGCTAGCTGCCAGTTCACTTCATCGGTTTTGAATACCAGCTTCCAGAGCACGTTCCAGAGCTCAGCGTTCGCGAATAGCAGTAACCAAAAAGTCACCAGGCCGATTAGCAAATTAGTACTGATGCCTTTCTGCCGCGCATTGCGAATAGCAAAGATCCATTTGCTTAACAGGGTGTGAACAATGGATTTGGAAGGTGTCATTATCAAACTCTGGAAGCTGCTTATCCATGGCGGTAGCTATGGAGTTAGCGGGAGCTACAAGGCAAACCGTCGACAGATGCTGAGCGATTGCGCAATGTGCGGAGCGTCAGAGGCCTTAGGCCCCTAGGCGTTGGGGACGCTTAGTATGTGTGAGGCATAGGGATAAAAAGAGAAATGAATCTCGCTGAGCGCATTATTTCCGGGACCTGATAACGACACGATGACCTCGGGATTACAATGCTGACAGAAATCCAATTACTGCTGTTTTGATTGTCATTGATCACGCTATGATCAAAATTAGGGGGATACTACCCACCAAAAGCAATGCTCCGCTCAGCTAGATAAATTTAATTTCACAAACAAAACGGTTTCGTTTTGTCGTAGGCTAATTTTGAACTTTCAATTCAACTTACAAGTCTTTCTCGCGAGCAGAATATTATTTTCAACTTTTGCTCGTTAATATGTCACCCATCAATGAGGGGCGAATACCATGAGCTTTTTCAAAAACATCCTGGGCGGGCACCATGGCCGTGGAAACCACGGTGGAGGCAAGCACCACAGCGGGGGACATGGGGCCGAGCAATATGATCGCCATGGCCGGCAGCAGGGCTGCGACGGCGGTAATCAGGTGTATGACGGCGGGCGCCCTCCCACTCCTGCCCCCATCAAAGATCTGCAGGGCTGCAGGCAGTGCCGGACGGCCAACGATCCGTCAGCACGCTTTTGTCTAAACTGCGGAACACCGCTATCGAGTGGTTGCACCGCCTGCGGCTCGCTGCTGAGTGCAGGAGCAAGATTTTGCAGTCACTGTGGCCAAGCGACGCTCTAAGGCTAGGTAGACAGGAAGGCCAACGAGACCACAACCCTGCGCAAGGAGAAATACGTGGGTTCAAATCATGACCATGGCAGCGCTGCAGTACGCGAGGGGCATCAGAAGAAGCTAATCATGGCGCTCGGCTTGACTGGCAGCTTCATGATTGCAGAAGTGATCGGTGCGTGGATTACCGGCAGCCTGGCGCTGCTGTCGGACGCATCTCACATGTTCACAGATACTGCCGCCTTGGCGATCTCACTGATTGCACTTCAGATAGCCAAGCGGCCGGCGGATCAGAAAAGAACCTTCGGCTATGCGCGCCTGGAAATTCTGGCTTCGACGTTCAACGCCGTGCTGCTCTTCCTGGTGGCGATGTACATCTTGTATGAGGCCTACCAGCGCTTCTTCATGCCGGCGGAGATCGCTACCGGAGCGATGATGTGGATCGCAATCGCCGGCCTGATCATCAACCTAATTTCGATGCGCCTTCTGGCATCTGCGAGCAACGAAAGCCTCAACGTCAAAGGAGCCTACCTCGAAGTTTGGAGCGACATGCTCGGCTCGCTTGGCGTAATCATCGCGGCACTTATCATCCGCTTCACCGGCTGGACCTGGGTCGACACGATTGTCGCTGTGGCGATCGGCCTTTGGGTTCTGCCGCGGACGTGGCAGTTGCTTCGCGAAAGCCTGGGGATCCTCATGGAGGGTGTCCCGAGGGGGCTCGACGTTACGGCAATCGAGGCCACCATCCTCGGAGTAGATGGCGTGACGGACGTTCATGACTTGCACGTGTGGGCTGTCAGCAGTGGCAGTAACGTGATGACGTCGCACGTAGTGGTTCGGGATTCTGCAGATGGGGATGCTGTGTTGGCGGCCGTCGTGGATGCTGTCAGCGATGCATTCGAAATCCATCACTGCACCATCCAGATCGAGCGGGCAGCTTTCCACGAGAGCGTTCCCTCACCCTCGCACTGACCGATCGGTAAACACCATGCAAACACATCACCCTCCTGGCTGAGGGTGATGTTGCAAAAAAAATGCGGTGAGGGATGCCGTAAACGGCAGGAGCGCTTCAAGGGGGTTGGTGAATGGCTTCGCCTGCCCTCGTCAACAACCTCCAGAAGGCTCAGCGATGGCCTGGATCATCACGAAGTACCTACTCACTGCCGGTATAGTGATTCTCGTGTCAGAGCTGGCGAAACGCAGCGACAAGCTGGGCGGCTTGGTCGCCGCCCTACCCTTGGTCACGGTCGTGACGTTGGTCTGGCTCTATTTAGAGAACCAGAGCATGGAGAAGATCTCCAACCATGCTTGGTACACGTTCTGGTACGTGCTTCCGACCCTACCGATGTTTATTGCTTTTCCATTGCTGCTACCTAAGCTCGGCTTTTGGCCGACACTGATCAGCAGCATCCTCATCACAATGGCCAGCTTCGGAGGCTTCGCCATACTGCTGCGCCGGTTCGGCATTGAGCTTCTATGATCCGGTGGCCGCAGGGATCATCTTGATGAGTCTTAACGGCTATTAACACACTCGCCCTTCACCAGGTAGCGAACCATGTGCAGTTCGCCTTTCGAGTCTTCGTAGGTCATCATGCTTCTTACATTACCGCAGTACCGCACACTGGGTGATACATACACCAACTTACCAACGTCCAGGTCCATGCCATAGGCGTAGTCTTCTAGTTGAGGCATGGGCTTTTTTACGCGTTGAGCATAATCCGCTGTAGCCTCTCTAGCAGTACGCTCGATGCGTTTATTGATCTCCATACCGCTTTGGGCATTGGCTGTTAGTGATGTAAAGAGCAAAAACACGGCGATCGCTGATACAGTAGTGTTCATAAGAAGTCCCTTAATAAAAAAGCGCCCGTAGGGGGGCGCTAAAATTCACCTACCAAAGGAGCGTATGGTTTACAGGTGAATGCACTGGCGCGAACAACTGCTCGGTGCTCTTGCCAAGCTGCTTTGAAATGAGACAATTTCCAAAGCAGCGATGCCTCTTCCGCTGCCCTTAAACTAGCAAAGGAGGCTAACACCAAGATGATCGGGCAATTACAATTTGGACATGTAATAGATTGTAAGATAATTATTCGAGAGAATATCGAGCCGCCACGTGAACTAATTTGCAGAAAGGCGCTGCGGTTTGCGGCCGTGCATGGGGTCTGCCTGCGTGGCGCCCTCGATCCAAGGCCAGTACCAGTCCTTGCAAGCTAACGACCGAAATGCTGCCTGTCCTGGCCGATTCCACCTGCCAGGCGAATCTGTCATACACCGCCGCAGGCCCCAGAATCCGCTATGCTTAGGGGTGGAGCCTGCATGACTGTCAGAAATCTTGCGGCTACATTACAAATTTGTAGGATTTCGCCGCGGCCAGCTTCTTCGCGTTAAGATTCAAGCGTCCTCAGGTGACCCGGCGTATGGACAGAGGTAGCGACTACCACATGCCATACCCTCAGCCAAACTTTCGAACAGCCTGCAACCATAATCTTGGCGGATTAGGCCAACTCCTACCTCACACCTTGAGATAAGTTATGCGCGTTCTAGTTGTGGAAGACGAAATTAAAACTGCCGAATATCTTCAGCAGGGCCTATCCGAAAGCGGGTATGTCGTAGATATCGTGCACAACGGTGTAGATGCTCTGCACTTGTTCAACACTAATGTCTATTCGTTGGTCCTCCTGGACGTGAACCTCCCGGGTATCGACGGCTGGGACCTGCTGGAAACCATCCGTAAGACCAGCCGGGTCCGCATCATCATGCTGACCGCCCGCGGACGCATCAATGACAAGCTCAAGGGCTTGGACGGCGGCGCGGATGACTACCTTGTGAAGCCATTCGAATTCCCTGAGCTGCTTGCTCGCATCCGTTCGCTGCAACGCCGTGGTGATGAGTTAGTCGAGAAGAGCTCGCTGAAAATTGCCGATCTGGAACTCGACTCCGTCCGCCATCGCGTCTTCCGCGGTGGCACACGCATCGATCTCACCACCAAGGAATTTGCGCTTCTGCACCTGCTCATGAGCCGAACGGGCGAAGCGCTGACTCGCTCTCAGATCATCTCGTTGGTCTGGGATATGAATTTCGATTGCGACACCAATGTCATCGATGTAGCCATCCGGCGCTTGCGCTCGAAGATCGATGAGCCGTTTGAAACCAAGCTCATTCACACGCTTCGTGGCGTTGGGTACGTTTTTGAGGAACGCGCATGAGGCCATTCAGCCTGGCTGCAAAGCTGGGGTTAAAAGTTGGGTTGATGAGCGCAGCGTTGCTGCTTCTGTTCGCCACCTTTGGCTATCTGATGGTAGGCAAGGCTCTGGAAAGAAATGCCAGAGCAGACCTGGAAGTAAAGATGGCGGGGATGGCTCACAACCTGTCCACCATCCCGGACATCTCCGGCGTCAACGCGGATGCGCATCAGCTTGTCGATTTGGTCATGGGCCACAACAACCTGTATGTGAGCATATTCGATACCTCACAGAATCAGACTCCCCTGCTCTCGATTGGCTCGAAACAGGTCAATCTGGAGGTGCACAAGTTTCAGCCGGCGGCCCAGCCCAAAGAGCACGAATGGCGTGATACGCAGGACCGTCCTCTGCTGAGTGCTTCTCGAATCATGCGTTTGGGCGATGGAACAGAGGTCAGCGTCTATATGACCATGGACCAGTCATCCAGTGAGGCGCTGCTCGATGCGTTGCTGACCTGGGCCTTGATGATGTCCCCCGTCATCCTCGCACTGATCTTGGCCATTGGCTGGTGGACTGTGCGCAGAGGCCTGCTACCACTGACCAAGTTCCTCAAGATCGCCTCGAAAATCTCAACCGAGAGCCTCGACCATCGCCTTCCAACTGATGGGATGCCGGCAGAACTCAAAATGCTCGCCGACGGCATCAACATCATGCTGGCTCGCCTGGATGATGGGGTTCAGCAGCTCTCGCAGTTTTCTGACGACCTTGCTCACGAACTTCGAGCACCGCTTTCCAACCTGATGGGCAAGGCCCAGGTTGCCTTGACCAGAGAACGATCGCTTTCCGAGTACCGGGAGGTTCTGGAGTCGTGCACAGAAGAGCTGGACCGCATGAGCCGCATGGTTTCCGACATGCTGTTCTTGGCCCAGGTCAGTCATCCAGCATCAATGGTGGAGTTCGAATCCGTCTCCTTGGTCGACGAGGTTCAGCGAGTGTGCGAGCTCTTCAGCATTTCAGCAGAAGAAGGCGAGATTCAGCTGCAGATCTCCGGCAGTGATGACGTGGTGCGCGGGAATCGCCTGATGGTTCAACGTGCCGTCTCGAATCTGGTCTCGAACGCGATCCGTTACTGCCCTCGCGGCCGCACGGTCTACGTTAAGGTGCAGCATAGTGCGAGCGGTACGACGTTGAGTGTCGGCAACCCCGGCCGTGGTATTGCCAAGGAACACCACGCGCACTTGTTTGAGCGGTTCTACCGTGTGGACAAGAGCCGAGCACGGAGCGAAGGCGGTACCGGTCTTGGCTTGGCCATTGTGCAGTCGATCATGAGTCTGCACCAGGGATCGGCGAGCGTGGAGGTGACCGAAGAAAACTTCACCTGGTTCCACCTTCACTTTCCGGAAGCCCAGCAAATGCAGCCGGCAATGACCGCCGCTTAAATTGCGCAGACACGATTAGGCCCGTCAATCGACGGGCCTTTTGTTTGCCTCAATGCATCAGTGCCGAAGGACCACAGGGTCCATGGGCGACCGCAGAATCACCGACTTAATAATCTTCTGTTCGTCAGGATTGGCGTTTTTCCACAGGTGTGAGAAGTACTGAGCATTCACTTTCTCTTGAGCACTTACGCTGCCGGCGGCATCGATCAGGCGCATGGTCGAGTAGACACAGATCAGCGCCAGAATGAAGAACGCCGTGGCGACCACCATCACATAACGCTTGGCCAGCACCGGTGCCCGCTTGAGCTCCTGGATAGAGGCGTCCGCCGCCTTTGTCGCTGCTGTAAGCTCCGAGATCAGTGGCTGGATGGCGGTGTCGACTCCGCGGCATGCAGCTGAATACGCTGATGCAGCGGCGCGCAAGGCAACCTCCTCCGCGTTCGACCAAGCCTTCTCCGCCTTTCGCACCTCCTCCTGAATCTGCCGGCCGACAGCGTCCACCTGCTCCACCAGTTCGTTCGACCTCTCCAGAACAGCGCTGGAGGTGCGCGTCTGCGAGGTCAGCTCATCGAGCTGGACAGTGAGTTTTTCAGTGCAGCGGCGAAAGTCACCGATAGCAACTGCCCAGGGCTCTATGTCATTCATGGCTATCTCCTAGGGCGGCCAACAACGCCGCGCTGAATTAACGCGCTAGATATCAAAATTGTAATTTAAGAGAAAATTCGAAGTCGCCCTCGACAGTGCCGAGATAGACATGATCCTTCCAGATTTGAAGATTTAACGCATCCTATCTGCAGCCAAAATTACGGAATTGTAATTATTGACTCACCTTGTCGTTAGCTTCGCGTTCCTAAACTACAAACCAACAAAGGCCGCTAATCAGGTTGGCCTAGTATGAACCGAGGTTCACAATGAAATTTGTCAAATCTATCGCTATTGGCAGCCTGCTGCTGGGTCTCATGGGTACCGCTTACGCTGAAGGCGGCTTCGAGCGAACGAAACAGTTCAACGAGAACTTCCGAACCGAACAGGCTCGCCTATGGAGCGATGACTCTTCGGACCAGAACAAACAACAAGTCGCTCAAGAGCAAAAGAAAGAAAGCAAGGATGGTAAGGAACAAGCCGACAATTAATCGGCGGTTAAATAGGACTTCAAATGACGAAAGAAATCGACAAAAAAGCCAGGGTAAAACCTGGCTTTTTTGTGCTTGGAATTTAGCCTTCGTTCTTGCGAGGCGTTTCCGCATTGCTTTCTCCGGCCAGACCCTCGGCACCTTGTGCGGGGCGTTTCCAATGGCACAGCAGGAGCTGGCTGGCGTTCGCTTCGGTGATCGATGTGCAAGCTAGATCAGCGGGCAGACCATCCTTGCTGTCTCGCAAGCGCCTGGACAGATAGAACGAGCCATCCCGCGGCCACTTGGCAGGATCCTTGATGTTCTCGGACTTCCCGCTGCTGTAAAACTCCGACGAGTATGAGCGGCGGCCAGGATAGATCAGGGGAGCGGAATGAGCAGACTGCACATTGAGCCAGGCTTGAACCACATCCCGCTGATTCTGAGGGCGCTCCTCTAGTACCCCGGCGTAGATGATGCCCGCACCGATGATTGGCAACACCAATGCGCTCGCAGCGGCAGCCCAGGTGGTCTTCGGGCCAACTTCGCTGACCCGTGCAGACAGCAGCAATGCCCACGCTGGCAGCGCGGGTAGCAGGTAGGTCCACAGAATGTTGCCTGCAAATGTGAAGAAGACCGGTGTCGCCAAGGCCCACAGCCAGAGGTAGGCTTTGAAGCGCTGCATCGATCCACGCTTGCGGATCAACAGTGGTAGAAACAAGGCCCATGGCAGTAGCGACAATCCGAGCTGGATCCAGATGCTGCCGTACGGCTTGGCATGAGCACTACCATAGAGGTCCCCTGCCCAGTTACTGACGACGTAGCGGCTCCAGTGCTCACCAACGAAGAAGTACTCCATGAAGCCGGGCGTTTTCATCTCGGCCGCGACATACCATGGCACGGATATACCGAACATGAGTACAAGGCCGCTAATCCAGGGAAGCCTCAGTACCCGTCCCCATTCCTTGTAGATAACGAACCAGGCGAATGCCGGCGCCCCCATAAGCACCAGGGTCAGCGGCCCTTTGGCAAGCAAGCCCAGCCCGAGACCTGCGAACATCAGGTAGGCATCCGCCTTGCTGGCGCACTTCATCCAACGCCAGAAACCGTAGCTGGCCAGCAGAATCGAGAACGACAAAACAGGGTCAGTCAGCACAACACCGCTGGAGACCAGGCCAAGTGTGGTGCTGGAAAAAATAATGGCAGCCCAGATGCCGGCGTTACGAGAAATCTGCTGCGTGCCGAGTTTGATGATGATGAAACAGCTTGCCAGGTGGAGTAGCCACGCTGGGAAGCGCGCAGCGAACTCGTTAACGCCGAAGACCGTCATGCTCGCGGCCTGGGTCCAGAAGGACAACGGAGGCTTGCCCCAGAACGGTACCCCGTAGTCGAACATGGGCGTGATCCAGTCATTCAACTCGACCATCTTGCGAGCCATTTCAGCGTAACGGGCCTCAGATGTGTCCATCAGCGGGTAGATGCCCAGCCCCACCAAACGCAATAGCAAAATCGAACCCAGGACCCACCACAGCGTCCTCTCGTTCTTCAGGTTCAGCATTTCTTACCCTCGATCGAAGCCATCGAAGGGTGGAGTGACACGGGATCTGCCTTGTTGCTGTGCTTCAGGAAATAGAGAGGCCGGCGCTTCACTTCCGCGAGTGTCACGCCCAGGTACTCCCCCACCATGGCGACACCGACGCACATGAATGAAGCCATTCCGACGATCAGGTGATGGATGTCGAAACTGCCTGCCACAAGCGACGCAAGCATGTAGCAGATGCTGGAGACGAAAAGACCGAAACTGATGAGGCTGAAAATGCGCAGTGGTTTGCGAGAGAAGCTGACGATGCTCTCGATGGCCAGATTGAACAGGCCAGCTGCATTCCATTTGGTGCTCCCGGCATGGCGAACAGTGCGATTGTAGGGCAGTTCGATGGTACGAAAGCCTACCCAGCCGATCATGCCTTTGAGAATCCTGGAGCGTTCATCCAGGGCCCGCAGGGCTGCCAGCGGCGCAGGCCCAATCAATCGGAAATCGCTGACATCGGCCGGCATGTCCACCTTCTCCACCAGGCGCTGCATGACCCAGTAGTAAGCCCGGGCACTCATGCGCTTGAACCACGAATCACCGATTCTCAGGTTGCGCTGCATGTTCACCACGTCGTAGCCGCGTTGCCAGTAGTCCACCATGGCCGCGATGAGCTCTGGTGGATCCTGCAGGTCGACATCAATGAAGATCAGCGCACTGCCACGGGCATGGTCTATCCCGGCGCTCAGTGCAGCCTCTTTGCCGAAGTTGCGACTCAGGGACAGGCAACGTACAGATGACCCATCCTGATAGTGGCGAAGAATGTCGGCCGTCCGGTCATTACTGCCGTCGTCGACATAGAGGATTTCGCAGGAGACGGGTAAGCGCTTCACCACGCGGGTGATTCGCTGGTGGAACTCGGGGATGGTTTCCTCTTCCTGGAAGCAAGGGACCACGATGGTTAACAAGGGATCAGGGCGCTCGGGAAAGCGATGTAATGTCTGCATGATTGAATGTCCAAAAACGATGTGCAATGAATCCAAGTGCAGTGAGGCTTAAGGTCACTACGACTTGGGAGATGAGCGGTGACAGATTCGACTTGATGAGGAACCACATACCCACGCCATTGCCGAAGTTTGTGGTTAACGCGACCAGTGCAAACCTGACAGGCTGAAACTTACGAGAGCCATCTGCCACAAAACAGAGCGCCCTATTTCCAATGAAGCTCGCGATTGCGCCAACCATGCCGCCACAGATACTGGCCAGTAACGGAGTAACGAATTCTGTCGTAACCAGCAATAGGAACACCGCATAATGGACTCCCGTTGCTATGAAGCCGATCCCCAGATAACGAATCAGTAAGGTAGTAAGAGGTGGGGTTTGATTTTCCATGCCCAAAGCCTATGGAGGCAAAGGTGAAAAAATAGTGAACTAAATGTAAATGCGTAATTAGCCGAATCTATATATGGTAAGTAACAAGTCGGCGCACTAGGCTAGCACGCTACAATATCAGAGGGATTGCCTGAAAATTACGCTTTCGAAATAAAAGCCTTCCGATAACGCATGCATGACCCGTGGATTACAATGTTGACAAGATAAGGAAACACCGGGTGGCATTGAGATAGATTCCCCGAATTAAGGGGGACCTAATGGTTACACAAAATGAAACATATACAAGCAGCGTTGTTCCTTACAGCCCTGACATATTGGATGATTTGCCAATTGATGATCAGCTGGCCGTAGAGTTTTTCGCAACAGCACGTTGTGCCAGTTTCAAACAGGCTGCCCGAGGGCTCAATGTGCCAGTGGTAGGCCTGCGGAAACGCTTGGAGAAACTGGAAGAGCACATTGGTGCTCCCGTGTTTGTCTACAAACACAACAAGCTTGCCCTGACCCGCACAGGCGAGAGGGTCAGCCATTACCTGTGCCAGCTCTTCGGCCCAGACGGCCTTGGCAAGTCCGGTGAAAAGGAAGTCCCCAGGCTTACCATCGCGATCACAGAGCCAGTGCTGAACGACATCGTAAACCGCGATCTAGTCGCCTACGTGCGTGATCATGCCGAAATGCAGCTGGAAATCCATTCAGAATGCACAACGCAGATGCTTTCTGAGTGTGAAGTCGATGTGGGTATCGCTTTGGTGAGCCCAGATGATAAAGGCGCGCTTGATCGCCATCCTACGTATAGGTTTGAAAGGCTTGGCCGGATTGGGCACGCCCTGTTCATTTCCAGCCGCTATTCAAGAAGCGTCACCCTTCCAGTGGAGAGCTTGGATTTGCACAACTTCATGCTCGTTGTCCCTTGGGATGAAGAGATCTTGGCGGGCTCACGAAAGTGGGCATCGATAATGGCTGAGCATCAGGGCGGTACCACTCGGGTCAAGAGCTACAACCTATCACGAGGCCTTGTCGTTGGCGGTGCGTGTATTGGAGTGCTGCCCGACTACAGCCGAAAACTGGAGAGAAATATCCTACCCGTGCCGGGTTTCCTGGACGACCTGGAGGAGAAAGATGTCTATCTTGTTATCAAAACGAAGCTTGTCCGCAATCCGCAGGTTTTGGAAATTCGAAGATTGATCAAGAAGAGCTTCTTTGATAAGAAGGACTGGCTTGTTCGGTAACAGTTTTGTTAGGTTTCAAACTCCTCCGTTAACACTACAGAAACACAACTGTCATATTCGCTTGCAACCTAGTCAGAGTGCTTAGAACAAAGGCATCTTGTTACAGCGGGTGACAACCGTGGCCTGCTCCCATCTGCAAGATAAATTTAGGCCGGCGCAGGGCGAAATATAACGTCGGTAGCTAAGCACTTAACATACGAGAGGCAAGCAATGATCCGTTCTTCGAACATGCGGGAAAAGCTGTTGGCTGCCGCAATAATAGGCACATTTTCCTCGCAAGCATTCTCCGGAACAGTAACCACTGACGGAGCTGACATCGTTCTGAAGACCAAGGGCGGTCTTGAAGTATCGACTTCTGACAAGGAATTCAGTTTCAAACTGGGCGGCCGAGTTCAGGCCGACTACGGCCGTTTCGATGGTGTCTTCACCAAGAATGGCGATACCGCTGACGCAGGCTACTTCCGTCGCGCCTACCTTGAGCTCGGTGGCGTGCTGTACCGCGACTGGAAGTATCAGCTCAACTACGACCTTTCCCGCAACACGGGCAACGACTCCGACGGCTACTTCGACGAAGCCAGCCTGACCTACACGGGTTTCAAGCCGGTGCAACTGCGCTTTGGCCGTTTCTACACCGACTTCGGTCTTGAGAAAGCCACCAGTTCGAAGTGGACCACCGCCATGGAGCGGAACCTCTCGTACGACCTGGCGGACTGGATCAACGACAACGCCGGCATGGGTGTTCAAGCCACCAGCACCATCGCTGACATGGCTTATGTTTCCGGTAGCGTTTTCAGCGAAACCAATAACAACTCGGATGGCGACAGCACCAAGCGCTACAACGTACGTGGCGTGTTCGCACCGCTGCACAGTGATGGCAACGTCCTGCACGTCGGTGCTCAGTACGCTTACCGCGACCTCAAAAACAGTGCGGTCGATACCCGGATTCGTTCGCGTCTGGGCGTCCGCGGTGTAGATACCAATGGCGGCGGCGATGCCGGCACCAACGGCAACCGCATGCTGTTTGGCGGTGCTGCTGCACAAGATGGCCTGTGGAAGGACGACTCGGTCTGGGGTCTCGAAGGTGCCTGGGCCACCGGCCCGTTCTCGGTTCAAGCGGAATACCTTCGCCGCAAGCTGAAAGCTGACCAGGCCAACAACGACATGAAGGCCTCCGGTTACTACGCCCAGATGGCTTACACCCTGACCGGCGAGCCGCGTATCTACAAGCTCGATGGTGCCAAGTTCGACACTATCAAACCAGAGAACAAGGAACTGGGGGCCTGGGAAGTCTTCTACCGCTTTGACGATATCAAGGTCGAAGACGGCAACCTGGTCACCGCGGCGGACCAATCGAACGAGCGCAAGGCCAAGAGCCACACGGTGGGTGTGAACTGGTACGTCAACGAGGCGGTGAAAGTCAGTGCCAACTACATCAACGTGCGCACCGACAACAACGAGAACACCGTGGGCGACGACAGCGGCAATGCCATCGTGACCCGCCTGCAATACGTCTTCTGATCCCTCTCATCAGTCTGACGTGAGAAAGCCGGAAGCGCTCAACGTGCTTCCGGCTTTCCTGTTTCTGGAGGTGATCAAGCATGGAGCGCCCTCCTCCTACCTGCTTTCGCTTACCGATGACCGCTCTTGCCAAAGCTCGGCGAATCTGATGTGATTGCCGCGTCGGGCTTTGCATGGTGGCCGTGCAAGCAAATCAAACCTGACTCCTATTCATGATTGAACCTGATTCGACGTCCAGCTTCGCGTCTAACGGCCCTACAAGCGCAGCTACCCCAACGTCGCTCATTAGGGGATAGTCATGTCTGCAAAAAAGCTGCTTCAACCTCTCGCTGCTCAGCTGCACGCCTCGTTCTCGGCTTCTGGCCGCCCGTACTCTCATCTGCACCTCCACCAGCTGTTCCACGCGGCCATCGGCTCCGTTGCACCGCAAGTTGCCATCCAAGACAAGCTGCCAATTCAGGTCTGTCGTGACAACGAGACACGGCAGTACAACCTCTACGCGGCGGTCGAGCGGGCGAAAACGTGCTTAGGATTGACCGATCTTCAAGCAGTCGGTGTGGCTGAAGAAGTCATTGAGGTGCTACGAACTGCGGGAATCGGCGTGAACCAGGTTCGCCTGCTCCTTGACCCCTCCTTCAGCTCGAAGACTCGCAAAAAGGCCTTCAAGGCTCTCTGCAAGAACCTGGATCTGAACGAGCTAGGCGATCGCTTCGTCCCCAAGACTGCCACGTTGGCCATCGCTGCTGGTATTGCGCCGCCTCCCAAAATGTCGTGGAAGGATCGCTTCGCCCTGGCTGCAAATTCCCCCATGCGGGGGCCAAGCGAGCTCATCAGCATGGTCAACCGGGATGAGTGTTATCTGTGGGTA
This sequence comes from Pseudomonas putida, assembly GCA_041879295.1. NCBI lineage: Bacteria > Pseudomonadati > Pseudomonadota > Gammaproteobacteria > Pseudomonadales > Pseudomonadaceae > Pseudomonas > Pseudomonas putida. Next base: position 58,286 of record CP047152.1, read on the forward strand.
TTCCCACCGACTGACCATCATGCGACGGCTCCAGCGACGCATGACCGTTTCTTTGGTGAAAAGACCCACCCGAGCGCAGAAATGGGCATGGGGTTCAGCATCATCGATTCCGGCTGGACCCGCCCCAAGTACCCGCTATCCAGGCAGTCACAAGAGACCTTCATCCAGTATTCGCTTTCTGCGCCGATGTGGTCCTGGCGCGCACAAAGTGACACCTGGCGCCTGGGAAACATCCTGCGTTCAAGAATCCTTGACGGGGCTCCTTGGCATAACGAGCCTCTGAGTGACGTGCTTCCGAGCGGCCTTAAATCCCTGCCCCGGATCTATGGGTGCGAAACCTGCCGAACGCTGTTCATTGAGAATCACAGCGACTACCCGGATGTACCCACTCAGTGCCAATGCGGTGAGGCGAGCAGCACGGGTGACCAAAACGAGTCATCTGCTCTCAATAGCTGATTTTCCTTACGGTGGCGGGCTGAGCCCCCCGTTAGGGATTGGCTATGGGAGCGGGATTCGCTCACCCCAAACCTGAAGGCGCCGCCACCTAACCGAGCGATATGAGCTGAATGCTCGCGGAGTAGATATGCAAAAGAGTAAAAACAAACAGGACACCCTGGCGGCGATCAATGCGCTTGTCGAGATTGCGTATGATCAGGGATTTGCGGACGGACACGGAGTCGGCAATCAAGTCGGTTTCGTAGCCGGTGTCATGAGCCTCAAAGCTGCATTGGCCTGCGGCTTACGGCATGGCTCACCTGAGTGCGGAAAGGCCCTTGAAAGCCTCAAGCGCATCGGGATCGACGAGTGAGAGAAAAGTACGGGTCGTGCGCTGATCGCGCACGACCCGTACTTCTACTTCAGGTCATTTCCCTGCTTAGCTTCATGATTGAAGCTCAGGGATCAGGTGCTTCTGCGGTAGGCCAACAGGCGCAAGGCGTTGAAGACGACCAACAGTGTGGAGCCCTCATGGATCGCAACAGCGGCACCAATGCTCAAGCCCATGATGGTGGACGGAACCAGGATGGCCACAATCCCCAAGCTGACGAACAGATTCTGGTGGATGATCGATCGCGTGTGACGGCTCAGCCCCACCGCAAATGGGAGTTGCCTGATGTCGTCAGCCATAAGCGCGATATCAGCCGTTTCCAGGGCAACATCAGATCCAGCAGCCCCCATTGCGATACCAACGCTCGAACTGGCCATGGCAGGGGCATCATTGACGCCGTCACCCACCATGGCCACCTTGGCGCTAAGGCGCAGGTTTTTGATGGCCTTGACCTTGTCTTCCGGCATCAGGTCTCCCCACGCTTCATCTAAGCCAACTTGTTTGGCTACAGCCTCTGCAACGCGGTTGTGGTCTCCAGAAATCATGACCATGCGTTCGATGCCCATCTCTCTAAGCTTCTGGAGTGCCTCTTTGGCCCCCTCCCGGGGTGTGTCCAATAGCCCGATAGCGCCCAGATCCTTGTCAGCACGCCGTACCACCATGGTGGTACGGCCTGACTGACGTAGACGCTCCGCAGCCTCCAGGGCTGCCTTGCTGAGTGCGGGAATACCATTGGTACCGAACATCTCGACCTTGCCAATCCAGACGAACTGCCCATCAAGCTCAGCACGCACGCCGCGGCCAATCATGTTGCTCATGTTCTTGGCTTGGAATCGGCGCCGTGTGCCAATCATCTCTTCACCGTCACGCACAATTGCCGCAGCCAGCGGATGGTCGCTCATCGACTCCACAGCGATGGCGACGTTTAGCAGATCCTCGATCTGCGTGCCGCCTATGGGTATTACATCGGTGATACGTGGGCGCCCTTCGGTCAGGGTACCGGTCTTGTCGAATGCCATGGCATTCAATGATCCAAGCTCTTCAAGTGGCGCACCGCCCTTGATCAGCACGCCACCTCGGGCTGCCCTGGCGATGCCAGAGAGAATGGCGCTTGGTGTAGCGATCGCGAGCGCGCAGGGGCTGGCTGCAACCAGTACGGCCATCGCCCGGTAGAACGAGTCACGGAACGGCTCGTCAAGGAAAATGCCGGCAAATAGCAGCCCGACTACCAGCAGTAAAACCAACGGGACGAATATGCGTTGGAAGCGGTCCGTGAATCGCTGGGTCGGTGACTTCCTGACTTCGGCTTCACTGACCATCTTGATGACCCGCGCCAAGGTACTCTCCGTAGAGCGCCGTGTTACCTCAACCTCGATGAGCGTTTCGCCATTGATGGTACCGGCGAAGACTTTCGAGGCTGCATCCACTGCATCTGGCTTGCTGCGTGCGAGTTCGGCATCAGGAACAGGTTGCTTGTCCACGGGGACGCTCTCACCGGTTACTGGCGCCTGGTTGATACTTGAGGAGCCTACGACTACAAAACCATCGGCCGGCAGGCGGTCATTGGGGCGCACGATGACAACGTCACCGGGAACCAGCAGCTCCACGGGCATCTCCACCGTGCCATTTGCTCTGCGTACGATCGCGGTGGCTGGTGCGAGCTTGGACAGTGCCTCAATCGCTTTCTTGGCCCGCCCCATCGCGTAGCTTTCAAGGGAATGCCCCAGACTGAACAGGAACAGCAGCAGAGCCCCCTCCGCCCAGGCGCCGATGCTCGCGGCACCGACTGCGGCGAGAAGCATCAGCGAGTCGATCTCGAAGCGTTTCTGACGGATGTTGGTAACCGCTTCCTTAGTGGTGAACCATCCACCGAACACGTAGGCCGACACGTACAGAATCAGAGGCAGACGATCAATCAGGCCAAGTTTTCCTGCGAGAGCTCCGGCACCCAGGAGAGCACCACAGATCAGCGCGAAAATCAGCTCTGTGTTCATTCCAAAAATGCCGCCATGCTCATGGCTATGACCTTCATGCCCGGCTTGGTCATCAGGGCGTTCAAGCAAACTCTTCATAACTCGTCCCTTCTGGGGTCAAGGCTTCCAATTGCCCTCTGCAGTTGGGGAGCCGTCTCTGTTGGTTGGCTAAGATCTATTGCACGGTTTGCCCGAGCCCAGGCGTTAACATTTCGAAGCTATGGGGTATCGGGCGTAATAAAAAATGCCAGGCACTGCCTGGCATTTATGAATTCTCTAATTGTTCTGTTCAAATCGTTTACTACTTGTTGTTGATGCATTGCGAATACATCGAGTAACGAACAGTCTTGAGCGTGCCCTGGGAGTCCTCGAAGGTCATCAACCGTGGATAGACCTGGCAGGTACGGGGGTCCTGCGACTGACGTACGAATTTCGCAACGTCTATCTTCATGCCATATTTGTAATCCTGAATCTCTGGCATTGGCTTGCCATTTTTCTCCGCGTACTTGGCCACTGCGGTCTGGTGTTCCTTGGTGTATTGAAGCTGCTTGCTCTCGGAGAAAGTGTTGGCCTGCGAAGCCACCGAGAAAACAACAAGTGCAGCAGCGATAATTAGCTTTTTCATAAAACCCTCTCAATTTCAAAACTTCTCGGGCGTAACCTTAGCAATGCATAGGCATCACCGGCATGACGAGAAACTTACAATTTTGAAAGGTAAGTGCATCTACTTCACTTTAAACAAAAAAGCCCACAACACGTGTTGTGGGCTTCTCTTTAGCGGAGGCTGTTAGCTAACCACTTCGGCCTCGTCGCCGTCTTCATCCTTGCGGTGTGCCCAGTGATACAGGGCAGGCAGTACCAGCAAGGTCAGTGCGGTGGAGGACAGGATCCCGCCAATCACCACCGTCGCCAATGGCCGCTGAACTTCGGCACCGGTGCCGGTGGCCAAAGCCATCGGGATGAAGCCCAGGGACGCTACCAAGGCTGTCATCAGAACAGGTCGCAGACGGGTCAATGCACCTTCATCGACTGCCTGTCTGAGCGTTCGTCCCTCCTCCCTTAGCCCGCGGATGAAGGCAATCATCACCAGGCCGTTCAGTACTGCAACGCCGGACAGTGCAATGAAGCCGACACCTGCCGAGATCGACAGTGGGATGTCCCGCAGCCACAACGCCACAACACCACCGGTGAGTGCGAATGGAATACCGGTGAAGACCAGCATGCCGTCCTTCAGGTTGTTGAACATCAGGAACAACAAGGTCATGACCAGCAGCAAGGCGACTGGAACAACGATCTGCAGGCGTTTGGCAGCCGACTGCAGCTGCTCGAACTGGCCCCCCCAAGTCGTCCAGTAGCCCGCAGGGATTTGCACCTTCTTGTCCAGCGATGCGGTCGCCTCCTCAACGAAGGACCCCAGATCGCGGCCTCGAACGTTGGCGCTGACGATAACCAGACGTTTGCCGTTCTCGCGGCTGATTTGGTTCGGGCCCAGTTGCAGGTCCAGATTGGCGACCTGGGACAGCGGGATGAAGCCGATCTGATTGGCACCCTGTGCCGCATTGGCAGGTACCGGGATCAGCAAGCTGGACATACCCGCTACGTCGGTGCGAACGGTCTCTGGTAGGCGTACTACCATGTCGAACCGACGGTCGCCCTCATACAGCGTGCCGGCCTGACGGCCACCCACGGCGATAGCGATCGAGTTCTGAACATCCGCGATGTTCAGGCCGTAGCGTGCTGCTTTTTCGCGGTCAATGTTGATGGTCAGCACCGGCAGGCCGGATGTCTGCTCAACTTTCACTTCCGATGAGCCCGGGACCGCTTTGAGCGCTGCCGCGATCTTGTTGGCGGTGTTGTTGAGCACGTCCATGTCATCGCCGAAGACTTTCACAGCGACGTCACTACGCACGCCCGAAATCAGCTCGTTGAAACGCAGTTGGATTGGCTGCGACAACTCGTAGTTGCTTCCTGGAACACCCGCTGCGGCCTTCTGCACTTCAGCAATCAGCTCATCACGAGGCTTCTTCGGGTTAGGCCACTGATCCTGAGGCTTGAGCATGATGTAGGCGTCAGAGGCGTTCGGCGGCATCGGGTCAGATGCAATTTCTGCGGTACCCGAGCGTGCGAACATCCGCTCAACTTCAGGCACCTGCGCAATCACCGCTTTCTCCAGACGCTGCTGCATCTCGACAGATTGAGTGAGGCTCGTTCCAGGCACACGCATGGCCTGCATCGCAAAGTCACCCTCACTGAGGCTTGGGATGAACTCGCTACCCATACGACTTGCCAGCAAACCACTGAGCACGACCAAGGCTACTGCGGCCGAGAAAGCGATGTTCCGATGTCCCAGCACCCATTGCAGAACCGGTTCATAGCGCAGTCGAGCTGTGCGCATGACCACGCCTTCCTCTTCCTTCACCTTGCCAGTGACGAACATGGCAATAGCTGCAGGAACAAAGGTAACGGACAGGACCATTGCACCCAGCAGCGCCATCACAACGGTGAAGGCCATCGGGTGGAACATTTTGCCTTCGACGCCGGTGAGGGCGAAGATCGGCAGGTACACCACCATGATGATCAGCTGACCGAAGATCAGCGGCCGGCGAGCTTCTCGCGCCGCGGCAAAGACCTCGTGGAAGCGTTCGGTTTTGGTGAGCATGCGGCCATGCTTATGTTGCGCATGAGCCAGTCGACGGATCGCGTTTTCTACAATAACCACGGCACCGTCGACGATGATGCCGAAGTCGAGTGCCCCCAAACTCATTAAGTTGGCACTGACCTTGTTGTTGAACATGCCTGTGAAGGTGAACAGCATGGACAGCGGAATCACCATCGCGGTGATCAGAGCCGCACGGATGTTGCCGAGGAACAGGAACAGAATGGCGATAACCAGGATCGCGCCTTCCACCAGGTTCTTCTTCACCGTCGCGATGGCTTTTTCAACCAGGTTGGTACGGTCGTAAACAGTCACAGCCACCACGCCCTTTGGCAGGGTGCGGTTGATGTCCGCCAATTTGGCGGCGACAGCTTGAGATACGGTGCGGCTGTTTTCACCAATCAGCATGAACACGGTACCGAGCACGACTTCGCGGCCGTTCTCAGTAGCAGCACCTGTACGGAGCTCTTTACCGATGCTGACGTCAGCAACGCTGCTGATGCGAATCGGTGCACCATCCACACTGGTGATCACGATGTTGGCGATGTCTTCGATATTGCCTACCTGACCCGGTGCACGGATGAGCAACTGTTCACCATTACGCTCGATGTAGCCGGCACCGACGTTGGCGTTGTTACTTTCCAACGCTGCGACCAGGTCATTGAGTGTCAGCTTGTAGGTAGCCAGGCGCTTTGGATCCGGCGCAACCAGGAACTGCTTGGCATAACCGCCGATGGTATTGATCTCGGCCACACCCGGGACGTTACGCAGCTGAGGCTTGATGATCCAGTCCTGGATCACGCGCAGGTCGGTCGGGGTGTACGGCGTACCGTCCTCTTTGACCGCGCCATCTTCGGCTTCAACAGTCCACAGGAAGATCTCGCCGAGGCCGGTAGATACCGGACCCATGACGGCCTCTACACCTTCTGGCAGCTGTTCCTTCGCAACCTGCAGCCGCTCGTTGATCAACTGGCGGGCAAAGAAGATGTCAGTGCCATCCTTGAAGATCACGGTGACCTGAGACAGGCCAGAGCGAGACAGGGAACGGGTCTGCTGAAGGCCCGGGAGACCGGCCATGGCCGTTTCAACTGGAAACGTGATCCGTTGTTCGGTTTCCAAGGGCGAGTAACCAGGCGCTGCAGTGTTGATCTGCACCTGGACGTTGGTGATATCGGGTACCGCATCGATGGGCAGCTTTTGATAGCTGTAGATACCGATACCCGCCATGATCAGAACGGCGATCATTACTACGATGCGCTGCTCGATGGCGAATCTGATGATACGTTCAAACATGAGAAATCATCCTGTCAGTTCGCATCAGTGACCGTGTTCGGCAGAAGCTTTGCCGAGCTCGGACTTGAGTGTGAAGCTGCCACTGGTTGCTACCTGGGCGCCGGCTTCAATACCGTCGATGATTTCCACGTACCCATTGTCGCGGCGACCCAGTTTTACCGGGCGGGTGTCAAAGCCATCTGGGGTGCGTACGAATACCGAAGGTTTGTCTTCAACGGTCTGCACAGCGTGCTCAGGGACCGCTACGGCAACTCGATCGGTCTGGGAGGTGACCGCAATGTTTACGAACAGGCCTGGACGCCAGGCGCCGTTGGGGTTGGTCAAGGTGACGCGGACAGTAGCTGCACGGTTTTGCTCGCCCAGCAGGCTGCCGACATAACCCACCTTCCCTTCGACCTCGACGTTCATGTCAGGCGAAGAGACTTTCACTGCACGGCCAGTCGTGACCTTGCCCAGATCTGTCGGCGGAACTGCGAAGGTCGCCCAGACCTGATTCAGGTCGGAAAGGATGAAGGCGTTGGTCGCCTCGCTGACGACTTCGCCGACGGTCAGGTGTTTCTCCACTACCACGGCGTCGAAGGGAGCGCGGAGCTCGTAACGATTACCGCCAACGGAGTTAACCGAGGCACCGATTGCGCCGACCTTCTGCTTGGCGTTGGCCAAGGAGATCTCCGCTTCTTGCAGCGCTTGGCGTGCTTGGAGGTAGTCTTGCTCTGCAGAGATCTTGTCCTGCCACAGTTGCTTCTCACGTTCGAAGGTCACACGCGCCAGTTCGACGCGACGCTGTGCGGCCTGTTGTTCGCTGCGCAGGTCAGAGATCTGCTGGCTGGCGATTACCGCGAGGACTTGCCCTTTCTTGACCGTCTCGCCCAGGTTGGCCTGGACAGCCTCAACAACGCCAGGAACACGAGGAACCACGTGGGCAGTACGATCTTCGTCGAAGCGAATTTCGCCAGGGAAGCTCACGACGGTACCGAGGTCACGAGGCGCTGCAGCTTCCAGGGCAACACCAGCGGCCTTGATCTGTTCAGCGCTGAGCGTCAGCTTGCCCTCTTCTTCACCGCCCTCTTCGCTGTGGCCTTCTTCACCATGGCCCTCATCACCTTCCTCTTTGGCGGCAGATGCGGCTTTCTTTTCGTCGCCATGGCCATCGTTAGCGCCATGCTCGGCAGTACTGGCGGCCTGCTGTCCGGAACTGTTGTTCCAGGCAAGGCTGCCAAATCCGAGGGCTGCCACAGCGGCTACCGCGAGGGCGATCTTGCGTTTGTTATCCATTGCTACTCCTGCTGATCGTAGGCACCGGCTTGTTCAAGGCTGTGTGCCGAAGAAAATGTTTGGCCCGTTCAGCGAGTGCCGGCGGTTGAGCCGACTTCGCCATAAACCCTTTCCACCTGCGCACGCGCATTGGTCGCCGCTGCCAACGATTCGAGGTATTGGCCACGAGCGACGATCAAGGTGCGCTGGGCATCCAGCACTTCGATGAAACCGAATTTGCCCATCTCGAAGCCGCGGGTTGCGGTCTCTACGGCTTGTTGGGCTGAAGGCAGAATGGTCTTGTCGTAGGACTCGACCTCCTGCATGGCGGTGGACCATTGGTTCAACGCGGTTTGGGTTTCGGTGCGCAGGCGCAGCTCAACAGCATTGCGCTGGTCCCGGGCCTGATCTGCACGACGAGAAGCGGAAAGAATGTTGCCCTGGTTACGATCGAACAGCGGCAAAGGGATAGACAGGCCCACAGTGTTGACCCGCTCGCGCACAGAGCGGTCGTACTGGCTACCTACACTGACAGTAAGGTTCGGGATACGCTGAGCTTTCTCTGAGCCGAGCGAGGCATCGCTCTTGTCTATCTGCACCACGGCCTGACGCATTTCTGCTGTTTGGTCGAGCTTAGCCAGCAGATCTTCAGTGCGAGGTGGCAAGCCCGGGGAGAGGGTTGGCGATTCGAGTCGATCAAACACGGTGACTGAGCTCCCGGTAATTTGAGCGAGCTGTTGGTAAGCGGTCGCTTTTTCCGTTTCTGCACGTCGAACTTGCAGCTGGGCTTCGGCCAGTTGCACTTGAGCGCGGGTCGCCTCCACTGGGGACGACTTACCTGCGCGAACACGGCCATCGACGATGCGAAGACCGCGCTCAGTCAGTTCGAGAGATTGCTTGGCCAGGTCGAGACCTGTCTGGGCCCGCAACGCGGCGTAAAAGGCTTGGACGACATCTGCACGCAGGCCGTTAACGCGACGGTCTAACTCAAGCTGTGCGGCGGTCTGCCCGTATGTGGCGACGTCAACACGAGCCCCCCGCTTACCGCCCAGCTCAAGGGTCTGGCTGAGAGAGACAGTCGTCTGGCTGGTGTTACGACGGGTGTCTTCCACGTCATACGAGATTGTGGGGTTGGGGATAAGCCCGGCCTGCTTGCGAGCACCATCAGCGATCCCAATTTCTTGCCTGGCCGCGGCCAGGTCTGGGTTGGCATCCATGGCCGTCGAAAGCGCCTGGGGCAAGCTGATGCTTTGGGCAAGGGCTGCAGGCGCCATCAACCCAGAGATGACTGCACAGAGTGCAGCGATCTTCCAGGGCGAGACGGGGGTCTTGGGTAAGACATTGCGGTTATACCGGGGCACTTTGATGGTCCTCGTGCACAAACTTCGATAAAGCTTGGCGAGAACGCCGAAACAGCTGCCAAGCCCCACTTGATTAGGTGATGGCACTCTAATGAGCGGTAGCTATCAGAGGGGTGGCTAGAAAATTACAATTTCGTAAGAAAGCTTTGTAATGCCCGTAAATACTGGGAAACCCAACCCGACACGATGATTTCGATACAAGCAACAGAGATGGCAAACACGCGGTGCGAAGGTGCCGAATAACAGGTAGATGACGAAATTGTAATTGTCCTATCACCCTCCCGTTATCTTCGGCCTGCAAATATGAGCTCGCGCTACGCTAGGCGCGCCGCCGGGTCAGAACAACTAACGACACCCGCGCCGGTAAACATAATAAAAACTGCCGTGAATCAAAGGAGCATCGGATGAAAATCAAAGTACCACTGTATTTGGCGGCAGTTTCTGCGCTGTCTGGAAGCTATGCTATTTCGGCACAAGCTGAAGACAAGCCAGAAGGCTTCATTGAAGGCAGCAGCCTTACAGTGTTGAACCGTAACTTCTACTTCAACCGTGATAACCGCGACAGCACCGCCCCCACTTACAACAGTGGCAAGGGCAATACGAACGGCTACTCCGAAGCCTGGGCGCACGCGATCATCAGCAAATTCAACTCCGGGTTTACCCAAGGTACCGTTGGCTTTGGCGTTGATGCCTTTGCCATGATCGGCCTCAAGCTCGACACCGGTGATGGGCGCAACGGCGGCCGTAGCTCCTTCGACGTGCTGCCCGTTGATAACAAGGGTGAAGCTCGCGACGAATACACCAAGGTCGGCGGCGCAGCCAAAGTCCGCTTGTTCGATACCATCGTGAAAGTGGGTGATGTCTTCCCATCGACCCCGGTCGTCGCATCGGGTGACTCTCGCCTGCTGCCAGAGAGTTTCCGCGGTGTGACCGTTGAGAACACCAGCATCCAGGGCCTTACCCTCCAGGGTGGTCGTCTGCATGCGATGAGCCAGCCGGTCTCAAGCAACCTGAACGACAACTTCGTGACGTTCTACGGCGGCCCGGTCAACTCGCCATGGATCGGTTACGGTGGCGGTGACTACTCGATCAACGACAACTGGACTGTGAGCGTCTACGCCAGCCAGCTGAAAGACGTCTGGAATCAGTACTACGCCGGCACAAGCGTGGTTTACCCGCTGAGCGACGATCTGGCGCTGATCGGTGGCTTCAACTACTACAAAGCCGTAGATGAAGGTAAGAAGCGCCTGGGTGAATTCGACAACAACATCTGGAGTGCCAAGGTCGGTGTGCGTTACGGTGCCCACACCCTGGCCCTGTCGCATCAGCGCAACAACGGCGACGACGATTTCGACTACCTGCGTCAGTCGGACTCGATTTTCGTCGACAACTCCATCCAGTACAGCGACTTCAACTCGCCGAAAGAGCGTTCCTGGATGCTGCGCTATGACCTGAACTTCACCAGCTACGGCATTCCAGGCCTGACGTTCATGACGCGCTACGCCAGAGGCTCGGGTGCGGATTACTCGAACGCTAACCAGTTCTACATGCGCACCGACGACAACGGCAACCCGCTCGACAATCAGAAGCGTTGGGAGCGTGACGTCGAAGTCAAATACGTTGTCCAAACCGGTCCGGCAAAAGATCTGTCCTTCCGGTTGCGCCAGGCAACCACGCGTGCCACTGCTTTCGAATCGGATCTGGATGAAACTCGTGTAATCATCGAGTACCCGCTTTCGATTCTGTAATTCGCTAACTGGGCCAGTTATCCATTGGCGGGTCCTGTTAGTAAAACGAGCATTACGCATTCACCTTGAGTGGCTTAAGTGCTCCTTTGGTAAAAGGTGGATATTTGGCGCCCATTGGGCGCCTTTTTTTTGCCTAAAATTCAAGTAGGCGTTCGATTGTACGCATCGCATGCCGGTGAAGTTCATGACTACACCAATGACCAGTCTCTTCAATGTGAGCGACCTCGCCGTCATCTGAGCGGAACGAAGCCAGCACAAAGAAGAAAATAACCCAATACTTCATAAGGTCAAATCACCTGCTGGAGAGAGGGCCCGCAACTGTCAAACCCAAACCGCGACAAGATATACCGCCAGACTATCAACTGTATTACCTAGAAATTACAAATCCGTCATTTGAGCCCCGGCACGCTCATTTTGATTTACCATCCCTTTCAATAATGCCGGCGCGCGTGCGCGGTTAATTGCTCAGTGATATCGAGACAAAATCCCATGCGAATTCTGGTAATTGAGGATGAAGTAAAAACTGCGGAGTATGTGCGTCAAGGTCTGACGGAATGTGGCTATGTCGTAGATTGCGTCCACACCGGGTCAGATGGATTATTCTTGGCTAAGCAGCACGAATATGAGCTGATTATCCTGGATATAAATCTGCCAGAGATGGACGGTTGGCAGGTCCTTGAGTTGTTGCGTCGTAAAAACTGCCCTTCCCGTATCATGATGCTGACGGCGAGAAGCCGGCTGGCGGATAAGGTCCGGGGGCTGGAGAACGGAGCAGATGACTACCTGATCAAGCCATTTGAGTTCCCTGAGCTGCTGGCCCGGGTTCGCGCCTTGATGCGCAGGTCAGATCACCCTGCATCCGTAGAGGTCATTCGCGTCGCTGACCTGGAGCTTGATCAGAGCCGGCACAGGGCATTCAGGGACGGTCAGCGCATTGACCTGACCACGAAAGAATTCGCGTTACTGCATTACCTGATGCGTAATACCGGTGTGGTGCTGAGCCGCACCCAAATTATTTCGCAGGTTTGGGATATGAATTTTGACTGCGACACAAACGTTGTAGAGGTGTCGATTCGAAGACTCAGAGCCAAGATAGATGACCCTTTCGAGACCAAACTGATACATACGCTTCGGGGCGTAGGGTATGTGCTTGAAAAACGATAGTTGCCAAGCTCTCTAGTACCGAAAATCCGCTACATGCTCCCGTCGCTTGCGAACTTGAGGTTTCTGTTTACGATCCGCGGCGCTGATTCCTCACTCAACAAATGAGGTAGGCTGTACATGAGGTATAGCATTGATTATCAGCAGGTTTCGCAAGGACAATCCGATGCCAGCATTGATGCCTGTCCAGCTGACATTGTCTTCAACAGCGACCATGGCCTAGCTCTTATCCCGTGCGTTGGCGATGTTATCAACCTCCCCTCTACGGCGGTCAAAGAAGGGGTTTGCGGCATCGTTAGATCAAGGATTTTCAATTATCTCAGAGGTCCTGAAGAGCTGTACTGTCACGTCAATATTCTCGTTGAGGAGGCGGACATCAATTTCGAAAGTCTCATCTCGGAATACATGCGCAATCAGTCACGTGCTCGCTCGCCTTCTTCATAAAGTCGAAGGCGGGCCAGTCCATTAATGGTTGTGTATGGGTGAGGGTTCAGCAGAGCGAGCGCCTACTGAGCACCAGAGATGAATAGTCACAGCCTAGTGGTTTAACGCGGTACTGCTGGTGTACGCAGGGCCGGACTCATTGTTTTTTGAATGGCGCATTGCAGCACATAGAAATATAAAACCCCGGAAGCAAATACGATTGCGGACAGATAAGCAAACTCAGAGTCTAAAACCCCGGAAACCATATACAATTTAATCGTGATAGAACCCATAATAATTCCGGTACAGTACATGACGCCTGTGAACTGATTGCCCAAAAAACTCAGTATGCCGCTGAAGGCATTGTTCGCACTCAACAGCATTGCTTTCAGTATCGTCCAGCCGAGAACTGGCAGAAAAGCCTTGATCATGAAGGCGAATAACATCGACGATGCAAACAGTTTTATCGGGGTTTCTGCCCACGGCTTGATGGTGCCGTCTACTTCAACGCCGGTATACAAGATGATATTCAGAATAATCGCCATAAGGGTGCATATGCCGAGGCGTATCATTTCCCGCTTAAGCGGGGCCATCATTATCACTGCGTGAATCTTGTTTCCAAAGTATCGTTTTAGTCCTTGGATCGACATTTTTCTTCCTATGCTCTCGGGTATGACGCTGTTGTAGCGTTGTATGACGGTCATGCTTTTACCCGAAGAGAGGTGACGCTTCAACGGTCCTGAATTGCGCAGGGGATCTCATGTCCTTCCCCTGGCTGGGTAGCTTGCTGAGAAATTCTCATCTACCTGCGTGGCAACGATGCGGCCACCCCGCCGCCGTCAGAGCTCTGGAGGACTGGCTGCTGTCAGCAACTCATCGAGTGACGGAACCTTAGCGTTTGCACTGAGGACGAGTGTTCTGGATCGGAGTATGGATACATCAAAGAAAGATTCGCACTCGACTCTTCCGTTTACTTCTCTCCAGTGGGTGACTTCTGGTATCAACTCATTAGGCACCGGGTATAGTGCCATAGGGTTATGGAATACCTCCACTTCAGCAGACCACGGCTCGTAGCCATATTGCGGCCAGAGCTGACCGTAGTCGCTGGACGCTACATCCAACAGAAATGGGATACCTCGTGATGCTCCCGGAGAACGGTCGAAAAACTCACCAAACCGCAAGTATCGGTACCCGTCTAGATGAGCTCCACCTGAGATCGGCACTCGGCTGAGCTTTGGCACTGTGCAGGCATTGGTGAAAATGACCGCTGAAAGATGGGCATTTTCCATTAGCGTAAATAGGCCGTTGGGGCGCCCTGATAGCAGAGATGTCTCTTCCTCCACAGTTATCAGGTGCGTACCACGATGCGCAGATGAGTGAACTGCAAAGCCATAGAGATAGCTGATGAGCGACTCCCTGCTCCACAGCATTGAACTGGGCGCATGGAAATCGGCTAAGGCCAGAATGAGCGGCTTACCCTCCACGTGCGGTAGGGATTCGTAACGCTTGTCCAATTTGTTTTGGATGGTCCTCGCAAACCTTTCTGCAGCCGCTCCTAAGAAACGCTCATGTCGGTCAGCGGGTGGGGGGACCGGCGAGGCGCCAAAATGCTCATACCGCTCTTCCGGGTTGGCTGTCACTGCTTCAACCCAGGCCTCATCTCCCAGCCTATTCTCGATGTGAAAATCGGGTGATTCTTTAGGCTGGGTGACCAAGAGTCCCTGTTCACGAAAAATCGCTAATAGGTGGGCTTCCCAGAGGCGGGTGTGAAAATTCTCAGTCTGGCAATCGGGAACCCAATTTCTGTCTGGGGATGGCAGTGCGAGATACAGTTGATTCAGCGCCCACGCCCCAATACGGCGGCTTGGATCAAATAGTGATTTGAACACCACGCTTGGTGTGCGCTTACCCATTCTGCTTAGAGGAGCACGTCGTCGTTCACCTGAAGGGAGTGGAAGCGGATGGGCTTGGGTATAGAGAAAATGGCTGATTGAGGCGCGGGCTTCGGACTCGCCAGTGGTGCACTCACCATGGCTGAGGAGCACCCACACGCTATCGACACGACGCCGCAAGGTGACAATTCCGAAGCTGCCGGAATTGATATTTCGGGTTAGAGCGGCACAAGAAATTCCGTCCTCACTAAGCCATGCCCCTACTGGCGGGCTGTCCCCAAACCCCAACCCTCGTGGAAGCGACAAAGCGATTAGATCGAACATCGGCGCAGCAATTTCTTTCATTCGCTGATCTCGGCAGTCGTCAAAATGCATTCCATCAATGCCTCGGAGCGTGCCCGCCGGCGATGGCATCGGTGGAGGTACCTATTGAAGAAGGGGGCTTTGCTCCACCAGGACGTCTCGGTTGGTGAAGATGGTCTCAATGGTTGCAGCCTCGGCAGCCACATGAGTCTTTCGCGTGATCTCTTCAAGGGCCAGTTCGAGCCGGTAGTCTTGGAAATACTCGTACAGCTTTTCAGAGCTCTCGGATATCTCCTCCCCACCATTTTTTGCGAACAAGATGTGGATGATCGCTGCGAGTGGGAGGGAGATGTCGAGATCCTTCTCTTCTGCATCTGACTCCGAGTTCAAACCGTCGAAATACCTCTCCAGATGATTCTGGAGCTCCTCAAGCCAGAACTGAGATAGGTTGCTAGGTAGGGAGCTTTCAGGCCCGGTCAGAAGGACTTCATCTCTGAATAGAGCCAGCAGATTGGGGTTTGCCATGGAGGACCTCACGATTAGATTTGAGAGCAACTGGTCAGCATAGTCCACCTCAAGATGACCACCTCCTTGACGCCCATCCTGGTGCTCCTGAGCATCAGACGAGTGAATCGCCCCGAAACCTGTAGATACAAAATGACCGCTTCTCGCCGTTAGCTGCCTTTCTTGAAGGACAGCTTTGGGTCGATAGCGGCCTTCGTGGAGGTTGGTGTCTACGGGGTCGGTTTAGTCATTCTGAATCTCCGGTTTCACCTCCGTGAGGCCGGCCATCGTCATGCATCAGATCTTGATTGACACGCGTGCCGCTTTGGATAGCCTTGCAATTGAGGGCTGCAACTGCGCATTTGTCGGGCCTGGGTACCAGCATGAGCCCCCCGCAATTTTGGCAGCAGAGGAAGCTGGTTCCTCTGAAGTAGTGACGGCGGGCATTGCCAGTCGGATTCTGAACCCAAGGTCGCCAGACTAGGAGCTAAAGGATCGCTGCGACTACTCCTCATCCCTTACCGAAAAGTCACGCGTCGGTCGTAAACGGCCCTTTCCAGGCCAATCAACTTTTGTGATTGGTGAGTAGGGATTTCTCGGCTTTTCTGTGAAAAGCACCCCTTCATTTCACAAAAAAAATGGCGAAGATTCCAATTTCACGGGGTCTGGCCTATCACCTATTTTGTGAACCTACATCAGGTGTAATTCGCCAGACACTAAGAAGCCCGCTGATGCGGGCTTTTTAGTGTCTGCAAAAAATCAGTAGCCGGTGAGAATGTTCACGATCACACCGCTGGCAATAGTCACCAGCACATAGTCGCCATTCACATACAGCCATCGATGATCACGAGGTGGCGCATACAGGTGGCGCGCTTTCCAGTCGGTTACCCAGTAACGGTCACCACGGTAATGTGGATCAACGGCATGACCACGGTGCCACTGCTTATGAGGTATCGGCATGCCGTGCTTCGGGCGGAAGTTTGGATCTCGGTAAGCAGGACCGCGGCCGTTGTCATGGCGGCCCTGCTGGTGCGGCTGAGCATGTGGCGGGTTGCCTTGGTGCGATCGGCTGCCATCATGTCGATCAGGTGGGCCAGGCTGCGCGAAGCTGGCCAGCGGTACGCTGAGTATGAGCGCGGCGCAGATCACGGCTAGGGTTTTCTTCATTTGATGCGGTCCTCTGCGTGTTATCGCCTGGCACGTATTGATTGCCAGGTTCGGTTAACTGATCAGACCACGATTTTTCCCTTGTAATGTCAGGATGCAGGTAAAGGTCTGGTAAAGTCTGCCGTTCTTTCAGTGCAGCCCGAGCGCTTTCAAGCGGCGATACAGCGTGCGTTCACTCATGCCAAGGTGACTGGCCAGTTCGCTACGCGACCCCTTGAACTGCTCCAGCGCCTGCGCCAATTCACCCAGGTCATTGCGACGGCCGCTTCCTTTAGCTGCGCCAGCCAGTCCGGTGTCTTCCGGCAAATGCTCCGGTCTGATCACACCGTCATCGGCAAACAAACGCGCGCGTTCCAGAATGTTGCGCAGCTCGCGGATATTGCCCGGAAACGGATGCAACGCAAGTTGCTGCAAGGCGTCTTCACTCAGCCTGGGCGTCGGCTGGCCGGCCATGCGCTGCAGCAAGCTCTGGGCGAGTAGCGGTAGATCTTCCACCCGTTCGCGTAACGCAGGCAGACGAATCGGGAAGCCGCTGATGCGGTAGTAAAGGTCTTCACGGAAAGAGCCATCCGCGACCATTTTCTTGAGCGGTTTGTGGGTGGCCGATATCAGGCGGAAATCCGAATGCACAGTGCGCAGGCTGCCCACGGGACGGAAACTGCCGGACTCGATCAGGCGCAGCAGCTTCACCTGCATCGCCAGCGGCACTTCACCGATTTCGTCGAGGAACAGGGTGCCACCATGGGCTGCCTCGGCCAAGCCTATCTTGCGCTGATTCGCCCCGGTGAACGCGCCCTTCTCATAGCCGAACAGTTCACTCTCGAACAACGACTCGGTCAGGCCGGTGCAGTCGACCACCACCAGCGGGCCGTTGGCCCTGGGGCTGCCCATGTGCACTGCACGGGCGAACAGCTCCTTGCCGGTTCCCGACTCCCCCTGCAGCAACACCGGGATCTGCGCCGGTGCCGCACGCTGCAGGCTGGCCAGGGCGGCCTTGAACATTGGTGCGCGGCCGACCAAACCTTGCTCCTGTGGCTGCGCCGAGGCGAGGGTGATGGTGGTGAGGCGTTCGACAAAGGCCACTACGTTGCCCTGTTCATCCAGGATCGGCCGCAATTCGACATCCACATGCTCAGGGCCACGTGGTGTGTGATGAATGTGCAATACCCGCTCCGGTACCTTGCTGTTCCACGCCTTGCGCATCGGGCAATGTTCGCCAGCCTGGTCGCACGGCACAGCGTAGTGATGCGAAACCCTGTGACACTTCTCGCCCAGTGGGGCCTGATCATGCCGGCCAAACTGACGGCGATAGGCCGCATTGGCGGCGAGGATGTTGTAGTCAGTGTCCAACACGATGGTCGGGAGGGCATCGTGCTCAAGGTAGGAAACCAGAGCTAGGATGAGGGGATGGGCTTCAGGCATGACGGCACCGTATGGATGACCGATGCAGGGTAACAAGGACTGCCAAATACTGCCATTGGCTGTCAGTCGACTGCCACCTGGGCTGTCAGTTTTATCGGCAGCTGTCTGCAACTGGCCGGTTTTATTGGCCAGTGAGTGGCAAAAAGCCTGGCATGCATCTTGATAAAGCTCCTGTCACTGCCTACGCCTGTACAAGGCGGGGCGGATAAATTGGAGAACGTGATGATCATCGGCAACAACCTTCACGTGGACGCCTTTTACGACGAGGCGACCTCGACCATCAGCTACCTGGTCATGGACCGTGAAACCCGACAATGCGCATTGATCGACAGCGTGCTGGATTACGACCCCAAGTCCGGACGCACCTGCAGCGCTTCGGCTGATCGCCTGATCGAGCGTGTGAACGAGCTGAATGCCAGTGTGCGGTGGGTGCTGGAAACCCATGTACACGCCGACCATCTTTCAGCCGCTGCCTACCTGAAGGAAAAGCTGGGCGGTCATACCGCTATCGGCGCGCACATTACCCAGGTGCAGAAAGTGTTTGGCGCCTTGTTCAATGCAGAGCCCGGCTTCGCCCGTGATGGCAGCCAGTTCGATGTGCTGCTCGAAGACGAGGAAGGTTTCCGGATTGGCAACCTGCAGGCCCGGGCGCTGCACACACCTGGGCACACGCCCGCGTGCATGAGTTTCATGATCGAGGATGCCGGCGAGATTGCGGTATTCGTTGGAGACACCTTGTTCATGCCCGACTATGGCACCGCCCGCTGTGACTTCCCCGGGGCCGATGCCCGCACCTTGTACCGCTCAATCCGTCGCCTGCTGGCTTTCCCCGATCAGACGCGGTTGTTCATGTGCCACGACTACCTGCCAGGTGGCCGCGACATGCAGTACGTCACTACTGTCGCCGAGCAGCGCGCCCACAACATTCACATCCACCAGGGTATCGACGAGGACAGCTTCGTGGCCATGCGCGAAGCCCGCGACAAGACGCTCGAAATGCCGGTGCTGATATTGCCTTCAGTGCAGGTGAACATGCGCAGCGGCCAACTGCCCCCACCGGAGGCGAATGGTGTGAGCTATCTGAAGATCCCGCTGAACAAGCTGTAACCTCCCTGCCCTCCATAATCAGATTTCCAGGATTTACCGCCATGCCTGCCTCGTTGTCCCCTGCCAATACCGACCACCACAAGGTGGTCATCGTCGGTGCCGGTGCCGCCGGTATCGCCACTGCTTCCAGCCTGATCAGCCGCGACCCGTCGTTGGACGTCGCCTTGATCGACCCTGCCGAAGTGCACTATTACCAACCCGGCTGGACCATGGTCGGTGCAGGTGTGTTCAAGGCACCAAGCACGGCCCGCACCATGGCGTCGACCATTCCTCGTGGTGTGCGCTGGGTCAAGGCACGGGTAAAGGGATTCGACCCGTTGGGCCAGCTGGTCATCCTCGATGATGGTCGCACCATCAGCTATGAACAGCTGATCGTCTGCCCCGGCCTCAAGCTGGACTGGGCGGCCATCGATGGGCTCAGCGAGACCCTGGGCCGCAACGGTGTCACCTCCAACTATCGCTACGACCTGGCGCCCTATACCTGGGAACTGGTGCAAAAGCTCAAGCAAGGACGCGCGGTGTTCTGCCAGCCGCCCATGCCGATCAAGTGCGCCGGTGCACCCCAGAAGGCGCTGTATCTGTCTTGCGACCACTGGCTACGCCATGGCCATTTGGGGGCGGTGAAAGCCAGCTTCTACAATGCGGGTGCCGTGCTGTTCGGTGTCGCCGACTACGTGCCTGCGCTGATGAAATACATCGAGAAATACGCCGTCGATCTGAACTTCTCCCACAGGCTGGTTGCCGTAGACGGCCCGGGCAAGCGCGCTACATTCTTGCGTACCTTGCCCGATGGCAGCAGCGAAACGCGCATCGAGGCCTTCGACATGCTGCACGTGGTGCCACCACAGGTGGCGCCAGACTTCATTCGCGAAAGCCCCTTGGCCGATAGCTCCGGCTGGGTCGACGTCGATCCGCATACCCTGCGCCATCGCAAATACACCAATGTTCATGCCCTGGGTGACGTGGCTAACACCAGCAATGCCAAGACCGCCGCGGCGGCCCGCAAGCAGGCACCGGTGGTCGCCAACAATGTGCTGGTGGCATTGGGCAGGCTGGCAACCCTGGCCCAGTACGACGGCTATGGTTCGTGCCCGCTTACCGTCGAGCGCGGCAAGATCGTCCTGGCCGAGTTCACCTATGGTGGCAAGCTGGCACCGAGCTTCCCCAGCTGGTTGCTGGATGGCCGCAAGCCGACACGCTTGGCCTGGCTGCTCAAGGCACAGGCGCTACCACCGTTGTACTGGCAAGGCATGCTCAAGGGGCGCGAGTGGTTGGCACGTCCGCAACTGGTAGCCGAGGGTGGGCAGTGATCGAGCATCAACTGTTAGGGGCGGGCCTGGGCGCGATCATCGGCGCGGTGCTGGCACTGACCGGCGCAGGCGGTGGCATTCTCGCTGTACCCTTGCTGGTGTTCGGCCTGGGGTTATCGATAGTCGAGGCGGCCCCGGTCGGCCTGCTGGCTGTTGGTTTGGCTGCGGGGGTTGGCGCAGTGCTGGGCTTGCGCCAAGGGCTGGTGCGTTATCGGGCTGCGCTGTTCATTGCGTCGGTTGGTGTGGCAGCAGCGCCGTTCGGGCTGATGCTGGCGCACCGCCTGCCAAATACACCGTTGCAGCTGGTATTCGCCGGGGTGCTGGTTTATGCCTGCCTGCGTATCTGGCGCAAGGCGGCCAAAGAACTGCGTGGCGAAGCCAATGAAGCTCATCGCTTTATCGAGCCGTGTGTGCTGAACCCGCTGCAGGGTCGTTTGCGCTGGACCCTGCCCTGCGCGCGCGCATTGGCATTCACGGGTGTCTTGTCCGGGTTGTTGTCCGGCCTGCTCGGCGTGGGTGGGGGGTTCGTCATCATCCCGGCCTTGAACCGCTACACCAATCTGCGCATGGCCAGCATCGTCTCCACCTCGCTGGCGGTGATTGCCCTGGTCTCTACCGGCAGTGTGGTCAGCGCCAGCCTTGCGGGCGTCATGCACTGGCAGGTTGGCGCCCCGTTTGCCGTCGGCGCGGTGCTCGGCCTGTTGCTGTCGCGACCATTGGCAGCCAGGTTGGCCGGGCCGCGCCTGCAGCAGATGTTTGCCTTGGCAGGTTGGGCCGCTGCCTTGTTGTTGGCCGGCAAGGCGTTACTGGGCTAGCAACTCGCTCTGTTCGGCCGCGCACAACGCCAGCAGGTAGTCCCACACCACCCGCAGGCGCACAGACTTGTGCAGCTCGCGGCGGGTGCAGATCCAGTAGCTGCGCTGGATGGTCTCACCCGGCAGCACGCGCACCAGTGTCGGGTCGTGGCGGGCCATGTAATTGGGCAGCACGGCGATGCCCAGCCCCGCGCGGGCGGCGGCTTGCTGGGCGATCACGCTGGTGCTGCGAAACACCACGTTGGGTGCTCGGCAGAAACTGTTGAGAAACAGCAGTTCCTGGCTGAACAGCAAATCGTCGACGTAGCCAATCCAGCAGTGCCGAGCCAGGTCTTCGCGGTGGCGCAGTGGCGGCGCGCGGTCCAGGTAGTCCTGGCTGGCGTATAGCGCCAAGCGGTAGTCGGTGAGTTTGCGGGTGATCAGCAGGTCGGCGTTGGGCCGCTCCAGATGGATGCTGATTTCTGCCTCGCGGTTGAGGATGCTGACGAAACGCGGCACCGCTACCAGTTCCACCTCCAGGCCGGGGTAGCGCTCGAACAACGCGTTCATGCGCGGGGTGAAGAACATGATGCCGATGCCTTCGGTTACCCCCAGGCGAATCTTGCCCAGCGGGGTGATGGCCTGGGTGATTTCTTCCTGCGCCAGCAGGGCGACATTTTCCATGGCTTCGGCATGCTTGAGCAGGGCTTGGCCCGATGGGGTCAGCTCGTACCCCTGGGCATGCTGCACGAACAGCGCGGTCCCCAGGCTCTGCTCGATGCTCTCGATATGCCGGGCCACGGTGCTGTGGGTCGTGTTCAGGCGCTTGGCGGCAGTCAGCAGGCGGCCGCTGCGCTGCAACTCGAGGAAAAACCGCAGATCGTTCCAGTCGAACATGCTTGTCCTTTTTGGCAGTTCGTTCCGGCCTCTTCGCGGGCAGTCCAGGTGCGCTGAACATCCTGAAGGCAACGTGGTCCCGTTGGGAGCGGGAGCGCCCGCGAAGAGGTCGGTACAGGCTTGCCACTGTGCTAAAACGCACAGCGGCTGCGCGAAATCTCGTGTTTCATCCACGAAATTACTCACTAAGATGGACCGGGACAAGAATAAAAAACAGGCGCGAGGTTGCACATGCCATCAGCCGATTCTGTCTTCGACTACGTGGTCGTAGGGGCCGGCCCCGCCGGATGCCTGCTGGCCAATCGTTTGTCCGCCGACCCTTCCTGCCGCGTGCTGCTGCTGGAGGCGGGTGGCCGTGACAATTATCCCTGGATCCACATCCCCGTCGGTTACCTCTACTGCATCGGCAACCCGCGCACAGACTGGTGCTTCAAGACCGAGGCACAGCCTGGCCTCGGTGGTCGCGCTTTGGGTTATCCAAGGGGCAAGGTGCTAGGTGGCTGTTCTTCGATCAACGGCATGATCTACATGCGGGGCCAAGCCGCCGACTATGACCATTGGGCCGCGCAAGGCAACGACGGCTGGGCGTGGAAAGATGTGTTGCCGCTGTTCAAGGCCAGCGAAAACCACTTTGCCGGCGCCAGCGAGCACCATGGCGCGGAGGGCGAATGGCGGGTCGAGCGCCAGCGCTACAGCTGGCCGATCCTTGATGCTTTCCGTGATGCCGCCGAGCAGAGCGGTATTGGCAAGGTCGAAGATTTCAATACCGGCGACAACCAGGGTTGTGGATATTTTCAGGTCAACCAGCGCAGTGGTGTGCGTTGGAACGCTTCCAAAGCCTTCCTGCGGCCGATCAAGGATCGCGCCAACCTCACTGTGCTGACTGGCGTGCAGGTTGACCAGGTACTGCTCGACAACACCCGCGCAAGGGCGGTGAAGGCGTTCTGGCAAGGGGCCTGGCATGAGTTTGCGGCGCGTCGCGAGATCATCCTCTGTGCTGGGGCGGTTGGTTCACCGGGCATCCTCCAGCGCTCCGGCATCGGTCCGCGTCAGTTGCTGGAAAGCTTGGGCATTGGTGTTCGCCACGATATGCCCGGCGTTGGTGGCAACTTGCAGGACCACCTGCAACTGCGCCTGATCTACCAGATCCGCAACACCCGTACCTTGAACCAGATGGCCAACAGCCTGTGGGGCAAGATGGGCATGGGCCTGCGTTACCTCTACGACCGCAGCGGGCCGCTGGCTATGGCGCCGAGCCAGTTAGGCGCGTTCGTGCGTTCAAGCCCCGAACAGGCCACCGCCAACCTTCAGTATCACGTGCAGCCGCTGTCACTGGAACGCTTCGGTGAGCCGTTACATCAGTTCCCGGCCTTTACTGCCTCGGTGTGCAACCTGCGCCCGGCCAGCCGCGGGCGTATCGATATCTGCAGCACCGACATGAACAGCACGCCGCTGATCGACCCCAATTACCTCAGTGCTCCGCAGGACTTGCGTGTTGCTGCAGATGCCATTCGCCTTACCCGGCGCATCGTCCAGGCCCCTGCCCTCGCCGCTTTCGAGCCCAAGGAATATTTGCCGGGCCCGGCGCTTCAAAGCGAGGAAGAACTGTTCGAGGCCGCTGGCAAGATCGGCACCACCATCTTCCACCCGGTCGGTACCTGTCGCATGGGCAACGGTGCCATGGACGTTGTGGATAACCAACTGCGTGTACATGGCATCCCCGGTCTTCGCGTGGCAGATGCTTCGATCATGCCGCAGATTACTTCCGGCAATACATGTTCCCCCACCCTGATGATCGCCGAAAAGGCGGCGCAACTGATCCTCAAAGGAGCTGCTACCCAGACCAACCTGAACGAAGACGCGTTACCGACGCCCTGACCCGGGTGCGTGCAGTACCGGCGGCTTGCGGTCAGAAGTCGCCGACAGTGGAACAACAAGAATAATCACTGTGGCCTACGGGCCGAGGACAGCAACGATGTCGGATTACATCCAAGAGCAGGATGCGGTGGCCAGCAGCCCCAGCCGCCGTGAAGAACGCAAGATCATTTTCGCGTCATCCCTCGGGACGGTTTTCGAGTGGTATGACTTTTTTCTCTATGGTGCGTTGGCAGCGGTCATCAGCAAGCAGTTCTTCGCTGGCGTGAACGATACCACCGCTTTCATCTTCGCCCTGATGGCCTTTGCTGCAGGCTTTCTGGTGCGGCCGTTTGGCGCGCTGGTGTTCGGCCGCCTGGGTGACATGATCGGGCGCAAGTACACCTTTCTGGTCACCATCGTGCTGATGGGGCTGTCCACTTTCGCTGTTGGGTTGTTGCCCACCTACGCCAGTATCGGCATCGCCGCACCTATCATCCTGGTGGTCCTGCGCATGCTTCAGGGGCTGGCGCTGGGCGGTGAGTATGGCGGTGCCGCCACTTACGTGGCCGAGCATGCGCCCCCCGGCAAGCGTGGCTTGCACACCGGTTTCATCCAGTCCACCGCAACGCTGGGCCTGTTGTTGTCGCTCTTGGTGGTGCTGGGTAGTCGCTACGTCAGTGGCGACCAGTTCGAAACCTGGGGCTGGCGCTTGCCGTTCCTGCTGTCGATCGTGCTGCTGGCGATCTCGACCTGGATTCGCATGAGCATGCACGAGTCGCCGGCCTTTGTGAAAATGAAGGCTCAGGGCAAGGTCAGCAAGTCGCCCATCCGCGAGTCCTTCACCTCCTGGCCAAACCTGAAAGTGGTGCTTACCGCCCTGTTCAGCATCAACGCGGGGCAGGCGGTGACCTTCTACACGGCGCAGTTCTACGTTCTGTTCTTCATGACCCAGATGCTGAAAATGGACTCGGCTCAGGCCAACACCCTGCTCATCATCAGCGTTGTGATTGGCGCGCCGTTCTTCGTGTTCTTCGGCTGGTTGTCCGACCGTATCGGCCGCAAGCCGATCCTGATGCTCGGCCTGTTGCTGGCTACGGTACTGTACTTCCCGCTGTTCAAGGCGCTGAGCCACTACGCCAACCCACAGATCGACGCCGCCGGCCGTCAGGCGCCGATCGTGGTCACCGCCGACCCGCAAGGCTGCACATTCCAGTTCGACCCAGTGGGCAAGGCTCGTTTTGACAGCCCGTGCGACAAGGTCAAGACCTTCCTGGTCAAGCAGGGCCTGCCGTACAGCTCGGTAAGCGTGGCCGGCAGTGAAGTGGTGGTGAACATCGGTGACAAGACCATCAACGGATTTGACGAAACTGCCATGCGTGCTGCAATCGAGCAGGCTGGTTACCCGGCCAAAGCCGACCCTGCGCAGGTCAATCAGGTAATGGTGGTGGTACTGATCGTGGCGATGATCCTGATCGCGACCATGACCTATGGCCCGTTGGCGGCGGTGATGGTCGAGCTCTTCCCGACCCGCATCCGCTACACCTCGATGTCACTGCCCTACCACATTGGTAATGGCTGGTTCGGTGGTTTCCTGCCTACCGTATCGTTCGCGCTGGTGGTCTATACCGGGGATATCTTCTACGGGCTGTGGTACCCGGTGCTGGTGACCGGGATCAGCCTGGTGGTAGGGATCTTCTGTCTGAAGGAAACCAAGGATGTAGATATCGACAAAGTCTGATGCTGTCCACATGCCATAAAAAAACCGGCTGTAAAAGCCGGTTTTTTTATGCCTCCAAAAAACTTATGCACGATTTTCAGAAAAAATTCATACAGAAAAATAAATAGCAAATTCAAATACTTAGCTATCAATTCAAGCATTTAATCCAAAAACTGCACACAAGTTATCCACAGAAGGTCATGCCATCTGCTCCTGAGGTTTTTCCTCTGCTGGCGGCAGAGATCCCATGGCCCGCTGGGTCGCTTCGTTCCAGGCTGCAGCGCGGTCGTTGAGTTCGGCGATGGCCCGTGGCCCAGTGCCGTTGGCGTACATCGGTTCGCCAATTACCACTTCGATTGTACCGGCACGCTTGCCCCAACCGGTCTTGGGCCAGAACTTGCCGGCGTTGTGGGCAATCGGTAGCACCGGCAGCCCGGCATTCACGGCCAGTGCGGTACCGCCGCGGGAGAACTTGCCGATGGTGCCGAACGGCACACGGGTGCCTTCTGGAAAAATCAGCACCCACGTCTTCTGCTTGAGCAGTTCGTCACCCTTGCTCGCCACCTGGCGCAGCGCTTCCTTGGGGTTGTCGCGGTTGATCGCGATGGGCCGCAGCATGGCCATGGCCCAACCGAAGAACGGTACATACAGCAGTTCGCGCTTGAGCACCTGGCTAAGCGGCGAGAAGTACTGCGACAGGAAGAAGGTTTCCCAGGTGCTCTGGTGATTGGACAGAATCACGCAAGGCTCAGCTGGCACGTTCTCGGCGCCAGTGATCTTGTAGTCGATGCCCAGGATGGTGCGCACCAGAAACAGCGCGCAGCGGCACCAGTACACGTTGATGAACCTGTAGCGCTTGGGGAACGACAGGAACGGCGCGACGAAGAAGCTCAGCGAGCACCACAGCAGCGAACTGGTGCCCAGCAGCAGGTAAAAAAGAAAGATTCTGATCGCCTGCAGGATCGACATAGTGGCTTGTACCATTGCGGGCATGCCCGCCTGAGAAAAATGCGCCCGAAGGCGCACTGTTTAAATTAGTTCTCTGGCGATAGCTGCCAGATCGTCGAAAATCAGTGTAGTTTCCGGGACGCCTTTTTCCAGGGTCCGCTCACCTTTGCCGGTCTTCACCAGCACGGGTTGTGCACCGACGGCCAGGGCGGCCTCCAGGTCACCTTTGCTGTCGCCGACGAACCAGACGCCTTCAAGGCCAATCTGGTAATGCTCGGCGATCGCCCGCAGCATGCCGGGCTTGGGCTTGCGGCAATCGCACCCTTCGTCCGGCCCATGCGGGCAATACACGATGTGGCCCACTTCGCCGCCCTGCTCGGCCACTAGCGCGCGCAGGCGCGCATGCATGGCCTCAAGGGTTGCCAGCGGGTAGTAGCCACGGGCAATGCCGGACTGGTTGGTGGCCACGGCCACCGTCCAGCCCGCCTTGCTCAACTGCGCGATCGCATCGACCGAACCGGGGATCGGCACCCATTCTTCCAGCGTCTTGATGTACGCATCGGAGTCGTAGTTGATCACCCCGTCACGGTCGAGAATCAGCAGTTTCAAGGCTTACCCCAGCAGCGAAATGTCAGCCACGCCCAGGAACAGGCCGCGCAGGCGGCTGAGCAGGGCATAACGGTTGGCACGTACCTTGGCGTCTTCGGCGTTGACCATGACAGCCTCGAAGAAGGCATCGACCGGGTCACGCAGGGCCGCCAGGCGGGCCAGCGATTCGCTGTACTGACGTGCTGCAGCCATCGGTTGCACGGCCTGGTCGGCCTGCTGGATGGCCGAGTACAGGGAGAACTCGTTGGCATTGTCGAAGTACTTCGGTTCGACCTGCTCGGCGATGGCACCTTCGGCCTTGCTCAGCAGGTTCGACACGCGCTTGTTCACCGCGGCCAAGGCCTCGGCTTCCGGCAGTTTGCGGAACGCCTGTACGGCTTGCACGCGCTGGTCGAAGTCCAGCGCGGAGCCTGGCTGCAGTGCGCGTACCGACAGGTACGTAGCCACGTCGATGCCTTCGTCTTCGTAACGCGCGCGCAGGCGGTCGAAAATGAACTCCAGTACTTGCTCGGCCAGGCCGGCGGCCTTGACCTTGGGGCCGAACTGCTTGACCGCGAACTCGACCGCACCGGTCAGGTCCAGGTCCAGTTGCTTCTCGATCAGGATCCGCAGCACGCCCAGAGCAGCACGGCGCAAGGCGTACGGGTCCTTGCTGCCGGTAGGCAGCATGCCGATGCCGAAGATGCCCACCAGGGTGTCGAGCTTGTCGGCGATGGCCACGGCAGCACCGGTCAGGGTCTGCGGCAGCTCTGCACCAGCACCGCGCGGCATGTACTGCTCGTTCAGGGCCAGGGCCACGTCTTCCGGCTCACCGTCGT
This sequence comes from Pseudomonas putida, assembly GCA_041879295.1. Taxonomy (NCBI): domain Bacteria; kingdom Pseudomonadati; phylum Pseudomonadota; class Gammaproteobacteria; order Pseudomonadales; family Pseudomonadaceae; genus Pseudomonas; species Pseudomonas putida. The sequence goes on from CP047152.1 coordinate 86,326, forward strand.
TGAGCGCGTAGTAGTAACCGGCAACACCCTGCATTTCAGGGAATTCGCCGACCATCTCGGTGGCCAGGTCGCACTTCGACAGCAGGCCGGCACGGCCAGCGCGCTGGGCATCGCCGCCGATCAGCGGGGCAACGAAGGCGGCCAGCCTGGAAACACGTTCGGCCTTGTCGTACACGGTGCCGAGCTGAGCCTGGAACACCACATTCTTGAGGCGCTCGTTGAAGGTTTCCAGTGGCTGCTTCTTGTCCTGCTTGAAGAAGAACTCGGCGTCGGTCAGGCGCGGGCGCACGACCTTTTCGTTGCCTTGCACGATCTGCTTCGGGTCGCGGCTTTCGATGTTGGCCACGGTAATGAAGCGCGGCAGCAGCTTGCCTTCGCTGTCCAGCAGGCAGAAGTACTTCTGGTTGTCCTGCATGGTGGTAATCAGGGCTTCCTGCGGCACCTCAAGGAAACGCTCTTCGAACGAGCACACCAGCGGCACTGGCCATTCGACCAGAGCAGTCACTTCGTCCAGCAGCGCCGGTGGCACGATGGCAGTGCCTTCCTGCTGCATGGCAAGCTCGGCGGTGCGCTTGCTGATCAGCTCGCGGCGCTCGGCGAAGTCGGCCAGCACGTACGCTTTACGCAGGTCTTCGACATAGTTGGCCGGTGTGGTGATGACCACGGCTTCCGGATGGTGGAAGCGGTGGCCACGGGATTCACGGCCGGCCTTCTGCGACAGAATGGTGCAGTCGACCACTTGGTCGCCCAGCAGCATTACCAGCCATTGGGTCGGGCGTACGAACTCTTCACGGCTGGTCGCCCAACGCATGCGCTTGGGGATCGGCAGGTCGTTCAGCGAATCTTCGACGATGGTCGGCAGCAGGTCAGTGGTGGCCTTGCCCGGGATGTGCTGGGAGAAGCGCAGCTTGGGGCCGCTCTGGTCGATTTCGGCCAGTTCAACACCGCACTTCTTGGCAAAGCCCAGCGCAGCCTGGGTCGGCTGGCCTTCGGCGTTGAAGGCTGCCTGCAGGGGCGGGCCGTCGATGTTGATGCTGCGGTCAGGCTGCTGCACGTCCAGCTGGCGAATCAGTACGGCCAGACGACGAGGCGCGGCGTACACCTGCTTGGCGGTGTAGTTCAGGCCAGCCGCCTGCAGGCCTTTTTCGATACCGGCCAGGAAAGCGTCGCCGAGGTTGGCGAGGGCCTTGGGTGGCAGCTCTTCGGTGCCCAGTTCTACCAGAAAATCTTGAGCACTCATTGTGCAGCCTCCAGCTTAGCCAACACTTCGTCACGCAGTTCAGGGGTGGCCATCGGGAAGCCCAGGCGTGCGCGGGCTTGCAGATAGCTTTGCGCCACGTCCCGGGCCAGGGTACGTACACGCAGGATGTAACGCTGGCGCTCGGTTACCGAGATGGCGCGGCGGGCGTCCAGCAGGTTGAAGGTGTGCGAGGCCTTCAGGACCATTTCATAGGTCGGCAGCGGCAGCTCCAGCTTGATCAGGCGGTTGGCTTCGCTTTCGTAGAAGTCGAACAGTTCGAACAGCTTGTCGACGTTGGCATGTTCAAAGTTGTAGGTCGACTGCTCCACCTCGTTCTGGTGGAACACGTCACCGTAGGTGACCTTGCCGAACGGGCCGTCGGCCCACACCAGGTCGTAAACCGAGTCGACGCCCTGGATGTACATGGCCAGCCGCTCCAGGCCGTAGGTGATTTCACCGGTGACCGGGTAGCACTCGATGCCGCCTACCTGCTGGAAGTAGGTGAACTGGGTGACTTCCATGCCGTTGAGCCAGATTTCCCAGCCCAGACCCCAGGCGCCGAGGGTCGGCGATTCCCAGTTGTCTTCGACGAAACGAATGTCGTGCACCAGCGGATCCAGGCCGATGGCTTTCAGCGAGCCGAGGTACAGCTCCTGGAAGTTGGCCGGGTTCGGTTTGAGCACCACCTGGAACTGGTAGTAGTGCTGCAGGCGGTTGGGGTTTTCGCCATACCGCCCGTCGGCAGGACGACGGCTAGGCTGCACATAGGCGGCGTTCCAGGTTTCTGGACCCACGGCGCGCAGGAATGTAGCGGTGTGGAAAGTGCCGGCGCCTACTTCCATATCGTAGGGCTGAAGTACCACACAACCTTGAGCTGCCCAGTAGTTCTGCAGGGCGAGGATCAGGTCTTGGAAGGTACGCACGGCTGGCGTAGGCTGGCTCACGAAATTCACCTGTATCTGGGGATGCGGATGTAAAGAGCGGGAGTATAACCTGATTCGCCTCGCCCTCTACTCATTGGAGCCTTATGCCACGCTGCTTTTGGTGTACCGACGATCCGTTGTACCAGGCCTACCACGACCAGGAATGGGGAATGCCACAGCGCGACCCGGCGTTGCTCTTCGAGATGCTTTTGCTCGAAGGGTTCCAGGCGGGGCTTTCGTGGATTACCGTTTTGCGCAAACGCGAGCGTTATCGCCAGGTGATGTACGGCTTCGACCCCTTAAAGCTGGCGGCCATGAGCGACGAACGTATCGAAGAATTGATGCAGGATGCAGGCATCATCCGCAATCGCCTCAAGCTCAAGGCTGCGCGGCGCAACGCCCAGGCCTGGCTGGCTGTGGATAACCCTGCCGAATGGCTGTGGTCGTTCGTCGGCGGCTCGCCGAAGATCAACCACTTCAAGGCTCGCGGCGACGTGCCGGCGGTTACCGATGAAGCCAAGGCAATGAGCAAGGCCCTGCAGAAAGCTGGCTTCACGTTCGTCGGTCCGACTATTTGCTACGCCTTCATGCAGGCCACCGGCATGGTCATGGACCACACCACCGACTGCGATCGCTACGCCGCCTTGTCGCGCTGAGGGTTACAATGCGCGCCTTGCTGAAATAAGGAATTCGCCTGTGGAAAAGTTCAAGGGCGCCCTGATGGTCGGGGTGCTGCGCCTGTTTGCCAAGCTGCCCTGGGGCGCTGTGCAGCGTGTCGGCGCCGGTATTGGCTGGCTGATGTGGAAAATCCCCAACAGTTCGCGCAACGTGGTACGGATCAACCTGGCCAAATGTTTCCCGGAGATGGACCCGGTTGCCCGTGAGCAACTGGTGGGCCAGGCGCTGCGGGATATCGGTAAATCCTTTGTCGAAAGTGCCTGTGCCTGGATCTGGCCGCCACAGCGCTCGCTGGAGCTGGTCAAGGAAGTGCATGGCCTGGAAGTGCTGGAGCAGGCCCTGGCCTCGGGTAAAGGCGTGGTCGGCATCACCAGCCACCTGGGCAACTGGGAAGTGTTGAACCACTTCTACTGTAACCAGTGCAAACCGATCATCTTCTACCGCCCGCCGAAGTTGAAGGCGGTGGATGACCTGCTGCGCGAGCAGCGCGTGCAGATGGGTAATCGCGTGGCACCGTCGACCAAGGAAGGCATCCTCAGCGTGATCAAGGAAGTGCGCCGTGGTGGCCAGGTGGGTATTCCTGCCGACCCGGAGCCGGCGGAATCGGCGGGCGTGTTCGTGCCGTTCCTCGGCACCCAGGCGCTGACCAGCAAGTTCGTGCCGAACATGCTGGCCGGTGGCAAGGCGGTAGGCGTGTTCCTGCATGCGCTGCGGTTGCCTGATGGCTCGGGCTTCAAGGTGTTCCTCGAAGCTGCTCCGGAAGAGATGTACAGCACCGATGTGAACGTGTCGGCTGCGGCGATGAGCAAGGTGGTCGAGCGCTATGTGCGTGAGTACCCGAGCCAGTACATGTGGAGCATGAAGCGCTTCAAGAAGCGCCCGGCTGGCGAGCCGCGCTGGTATTAAGCCATTCACCGCCCTCTGTAGGAGCGGGTTTACCCGCGAATGCGATGTTTGATTCACCGACGCATTCGCGGGTAAACCCGCTCCTACAGGGGCCGCGTCAACCCGCTGCTTTGTTGAGCTTCTTCAGGAATACGGTCATCTCTTTTTCGGCCTGCTTGTCACCATGGGCCTGCGCCGCCACGATCCCGTCTTCCCACGCCTTGCGCGCCGCCGCCAGGTCGCCCTGCAACTGATAGGCCTTGCCCAGCAGCTTCCATGCTGCCGAGTATTTCGGATCCTGCTCTACACAGCGCGCCAGGTGCACTGCTGCTTCAGCGCCGTTGCCTTCATCCAGCCAGGCCTTGCCCAGGCCAAACCTCAGCAGCGGGTTATCCACACCTTTGGCCAGCATCTTCTCCAGCGACTCGCGCATGCCCTCTTCTCCTAGAAGAAACTCAAGCCGACGTGGAACAGCTTCTCCACATCGCGAATATGCTTTTTATCCACAACGAAGAGGATCACATGGTCCCCTGATTCGATCATGGTGTCGTCATGGGCAATCATCACCTCTTCATCACGGATGATCGCACCAATCGTGGTGCCCGGTGGCAGCGTAATGTCCTCGATTGCCTTGCCGACCACCTTGCTCGACTTCGAGTCCCCGTGTGCCACCGCCTCGATAGCCTCGGCTGCACCACGGCGCAGCGAGTGCACACTGACGATGTCGCCGCGACGGACGTGCGCCAGCAGGGTGCCGATGGTGGCGAGCTGCGGGCTGATAGCAATGTCGATTTCGCCGCCCTGCACCAGGTCGACATAAGCCGGGTTGTTGATGATGGTCATCACCTTGCCTGCGCCCAGGCGCTTGGCCAGCAGCGACGACATGATGTTGGCTTCGTCATCGTTGGTCAGGGCCAGGAAAATATCGGCGTCGGCGATGTTCTCTTCGAGCATCAGGTCTTTGTCCGAGGCGCTGCCTTGCAGGACTACAGTGCTTTCGAGGGTATCGGAGAGGTGGCGACAACGCGCCGGGCTCATCTCGATGATCTTCACCTGATATCGGCTTTCGATGGCTTCCGCCAGGCGCTCGCCAATCTGCCCGCCGCCGGCGATGACAATGCGTTTATTGGTCTCGTCGATGCGGCGCAGTTCGCCCATCACCGCGCGGATATCTTTCTTTGCGGCAATGAAGAACACCTCGTCGTCGGCTTCGATCACCGTGTCGCCACGCGGGGTGATCGGCCGGTCGCGGCGGAAGATGGCTGCCACGCGGGTGTCGACGTTGGGCATGTGCGCACGGATCTGGCGCAATTGCTGGCCGACCAGCGGGCCGCCATAGTAGGCCTTCACTGCCACGAGCTGGGCCTTGCCTTCGGCGAAGTCGATCACTTGCAGCGAGCCTGGGTGTTCGATCAGGCGCTTGATGTAATTGGTCACCACCTGCTCGGGGCTGATCAGAACGTCGACCGGGATATGGTCGTTGTCGAACAGCTCTTCGCGGGTCAGGTAGGACGATTCGCGCACCCGTGCAATCTTGGTCGGGGTATGGAACAGCGAATAGGCCACCTGGCAGGCAACCATGTTGGTCTCGTCACTGTTGGTTACCGCCACCAGCATGTCGGCGTCGTCGGCACCGGCCTGGCGCAGCACCGTCGGCAGTGAGCCGCGGCCCTGGACAGTGCGGATGTCCAGGCGGTCGCCGAGGTCGCGCAGGCGGTCGCCGTCGGTGTCGACCACGGTAATGTCGTTGGCTTCGCTGGCCAGGTGTTCAGCCAGCGTACCGCCTACCTGCCCTGCGCCGAGGATGATGATCTTCATGCGCTACTCCCTATCCTTTGTTCTTATCCGCGCGAGGCGGCGATCTTGATCAGCTTGGCATAGTAGAAACCGTCGTGGCCGCCTTCCTGGGCCAGCAACTGACGGCCGTGGGGCTGGCGCAGGCCGGCTTCGGTCGCCAGGTCCAGCTCACGGGCGCCCGGGGTGCGCGCGAGGAAGGCTTTGATCACTTCAGTGTTCTCGGTCGGCAAGGTGGAGCAGGTGGCGTATAGCAGCATGCCGCCCACTTCCAAGGTCGGCCACAGGGCATCGAGCAGCTCGCCTTGCAGCGTAGCCAAAGCCGGGATGTCGTCGGCTTGGCGGGCCAGCTTGATGTCCGGGTGGCGGCGAATTACGCCGGTGGCCGAGCACGGCGCGTCGAGCAGAATGCGCTGGAATGGCTTGCCGTCCCACCAGCTGGCAGTGTCGCGTGCATCGCAGGCGATCAGCTCGGCGTCCAGCTGCAGGCGGTCGAGGTTTTCTCGCACGCGGGTCAGCCGCTTGGCTTCGAGATCGATGGCCACCATGTGCGCCAGGCCAGCCTCGGCCTCCAGCAGGTGGCAGGTTTTGCCGCCCGGTGCGCAGCAAGCATCGAGCACGCGTTGGCCTGGGGCCAGTTCCAGTAGGTCGGCAGATAGCTGCGCAGCTTCGTCCTGCACGCTCACCCAGCCTTCGGCGAAGCCTGGCAGGCCGCGCACGTCACAGGCTTCGGCCAGTACGATGCCATCCCGGCTGTACTGGCATGCGCTGGCGCCAATGCCGGCTTCGGCCAGCAGTGCCAAGTAGGCATCGCGGCTATGGTGACGGCGATTGACCCGCAAAATCATCGGCGGGTGGGCATTGTTGGCGGCGCAGATGGCTTCCCACTGCTCTGGCCAGAAGGCTTTCAGCGCCTTCTGCAACCAGCGCGGGTGGGCGGTACGCACCACCGGGTCGCGCTCCATGCCGGCGAGCAGTTCCTCGCCTTCGCGCTGTGCTCGGCGCAGCACGGCATTGAGCAAGCCCTTGGCCCACGGCTTCTTCAGTTTGTCGGCACAGCCCACGGTCTCGCCGATGGCTGCATGGGCCGGAATACGGGTGTAGAACAGCTGGTACAGGCCGACCAGCAGCAGCGCCTGAACATCGGCATCGGCTGCCTTGAAGGGCTTTTGCAACAGCTGTGCGGCCAACAGGTCAAGGCGTGGCTGCCAGCGTGCGGTGCCGAACGCCAGGTCCTGGGTCAGGGCGCGGTCGCGTTCATCTACCTTGTCCAGTTGCGCCGGCAGCGAGCTGTTCAGCGAAGCCTTGCCGCTGAGCACAGCGGCAAGCGCACGGGCGGCGGCGAGGCGTGGGTTCATTGGCCCAGCACCTTGCCGGCGGCAAACTTCTCGCGGCGGCTGTTGAACAGGTCACTGAAGCTCAATGCCTTGCCACCAGGCAGTTGCAGGCGGGTCAGGCTCAGGGCTTGGTCACCGCACGCAACTACGAGGCCGTCCTTGCTGGCGGAAAGTATCTCGCCCGGGGCGCCTTGGCCTGTGGACAGGTTGGCGGCCAGCACCTTTACGCTTTCACCATCCAGGGAGCTGTGGCACACCGGCCATGGGTTGAAGGCACGGATCAGGCGTTCCAGTTCGACCGCCGGGCGGGTCCAGTCGATACGTGCTTCGTCCTTGTTCAGTTTGTGCGCGTAGGTGGCCAGGGCATCATCCTGTACTTCACCTTGCAGCGAACCGTCTGCCAGGCCGGCGATGGCCTGAACGACTGCGGGCGGGCCCATTTCGGCCAGGCGATCGTGCAAGGTGCCGCCGGTGTCCTCGGCGCTGATCGGGGTGACTACCTTGAGCAGCATCGGGCCGGTGTCCAGGCCAGCTTCCATGCGCATTACGGTCACGCCGCTTTCGGCGTCGCCGGCTTCCACGGCACGCTGGATCGGCGCCGCACCGCGCCAGCGTGGCAGCAGGGAGGCGTGGCTGTTGATGCAGCCCAGGCGCGGGATATCCAGCACCACCTGTGGCAGGATCAGGCCGTAGGCGACCACTACCATCAGGTCGGGTTTCAGTGCGGCCAGTTCGGCCTGCGCATCGGCGTCGCGCAGGGTCTGCGGCTGGAACACCGGGATGTCATGGGCCACTGCCAGTGCCTTGACCGCACTTGGCATCAGCTTCTGTCCACGACCGGCGGGGCGGTCGGGCTGGGTGTAGACGGCCACGATCTCGTAGGGGCTGTCGAGCAGGGCCTTGAGGTGTTCGGCGGCAAACTCTGGAGTGCCTGCAAAGACGATGCGCATGGAGTTCTCGCTTCAAAAAAGAAAAAGGCTTGCCGGAGCAAGCCTTCAGGAAGGTAGGGATCAGGCTTGCTGGCGGTGCTGCTTTTCCAGCTTCTTCTTGATCCGGTCGCGCTTGAGCTGCGACAGGTAGTCGACGAACAGCTTGCCGTTGAGGTGGTCGAATTCGTGCTGTACGCACACCGCCAGCAGGCCTTCGCATTCCAGTTCGAACGGCTTGCCGTCGCGGTCCTGGGCCTTGACCCGGACACGCAGCGGGCGGTCGACGTTTTCGTAGAAGCCCGGTACCGACAGGCAGCCCTCCTGGTACTGGCCCATGTCATGGGTCAGCTCTTCGACCGACGGGTTGATGAAGACGCGCGGTTCGCTGCGGTCTTCGCTGAGGTCCATGACCACAACCTGCTTGTGCACGTTCACCTGGGTAGCGGCCAGGCCGATGCCAGGGGCTTCGTACATGGTTTCAAACATGTCGTCGATCAGCTGACGCAGGGCGTCGTCGAACTCCGTCACCGGTTTGGCGAGGGTGCGCAGGCGCGGGTCCGGGAATTCGAGAATGTTCAAGATGGCCATAAGGTCAGGCAGTCACTGTGCGTTCGGTTGAAAACTGAGCACACATAATAAAGGGAAACGGGGATTTCGGCACCTGGCAAGCTCGTCTAGGGTGACTATGGGCTTGATAGCCCCCAGTCAATGGACAGCTTTTCAAAGTGTTACTCACAGAGTTATCCACAGCTTGTGCCACGTAAATAGCCCTGTTTCGATCAAGGATGATCTCAATGCCCAGTCACCATTCGTCGCCCTGCCCGCCTGCCGAACTGGAGGCACGCTTACGCCTGCATCGCCTCCCCGAGGCTGGATTGCGGCGCTTTCGAACGTTGCTCGAAGCCTTCGGCAGTGCCTCCTCTGCGCTCAGTGCTCCCGCTTCGGCCTGGCGAGCGTTGGGCATCCCCCAAGCTACCATCGATGCCCGGCGCAGTGCCGAGGTACGCGATAGCGCACTGGCCGCAATGGCTTGGCTGGAGCGCCCTGGCCAGCATTTGCTGATGTGGGACGGCCCAGACTACCCAGCCTTGCTGGCAGAAATCGACGATGCCCCGCCGCTGCTTTTTGTCGCTGGCGAACCTGCCTTGCTCGATCGTCCTCAGCTGGCGATCGTGGGCAGCAGACGTGCCACACCCCCGGCGCTCGACACCGCCCGGGCATTTTCCCGCTACCTCGCGCAGGCTGGTTTCACCATTACCAGCGGGCTGGCGGTAGGTGTCGACGGTGCCGCTCATCGGGCCGCGTTGCAGGCTGGCGGCGGCACGATTGCCGTGCTCGGCACGGGGTTGCAAAAACTTTATCCACAGCGGCATCGGGACCTTGCGCAGGCGATGATCGACAATGGCAGTGCGCTGGTTTCCGAGTATCCCCTGGATGCCGGGCCGCTGCCCGGCAACTTCCCACGGCGCAACCGCATCATCAGTGGGCTGTCGCTCGGTGTGCTGGTGGTCGAGGCGAGCCTCGCCAGCGGCTCGCTGATCACGGCGCGTCTGGCGGCGGAACAAGGCCGCGAGGTGTACGCCATTCCGGGCTCCATTCATCACCCGGGGGCCAAGGGGTGTCACCAGCTGATTCGTGATGGGGCGCTGCTGGTGGAAACTGTGGAGCAGATCCTGGAAAGCTTGCAGGGTTGGCAGAACCTGCCGCCTGCGGTTGTGGACAGATTTGACCATCCCCTGCTTGCCCTGCTGCATGCCGCACCCCAGACCAGTGAAAGCCTGGCCCACTGTAGCGAGCTGCCATTGGCCGACGTGCTGGCGCAGTTGACCGAGCTGGAGCTGGAAGGCCGGGTCAGCAATGAAGCCGGGCGTTGGTTTGCCCGCGCGGGCTAAGTACACTGCTCACATGCAAGGTATATAGGCGGAGAAACAGCAATGGTGAGCAGTTTTCGTGTGCAACAAGCCGCACGTGAGATCCGGGCGGGCGCGGTGATCGCCTACCCGACGGAAGCGGTCTGGGGCCTGGGCTGCGACCCATGGAACGAGGATGCGGTGTATCGCCTGCTGGCGCTGAAGTCGCGTCCTGTGGATAAAGGGCTGATTCTGATCGCTGACAATATCCGTCAGTTCGACTTCCTGTTCGAGGACTTCCCCGAAGACTGGATCGACCGCATGAGCAGCACCTGGCCGGGGCCGAACACCTGGCTGGTGCCGCACCAGGACCTGTTGCCCGAATGGGTGACCGGGCAGCATGACACGGTGGCGCTGCGGGTCAGTGATCACCCGGTGGTGCGTGAGCTGTGCGCGCTGGTGGGGCCGTTGATTTCCACCTCGTGCAACCCTGGCGGGCGCCCGGCGGCGAAGACCCGGTTGCGGGTTGAGCAGTACTTCCATGGCCAGTTGGACCTGGTGCTGGGTGGCGCTCTGGGCGGGCGGAAGAACCCGAGTGTGATTCGCAACCTGGCAACCGGCGAAGTTGTTCGGCCGGGCTGACATCTTTCCACAAGCCTTCCGCAGATTTTTCTGATTTGTCTCGGTTGGCGGGCGATTGTGTGAGGGCTGACGGGTGCCTGCCTTGAAGCTCTCTTCGCCTATGAGATCGAGCGCCGCCCGCGCGGCGCATCGCGAGCTGCGCTCGCTCCTACGTTTGTTTTTGGCCAGGAACGCCTGTCACAGGCGCGCGCGACCGCCTTGTTTTTACGATGCGATCTTGAGCCATACGCCAAAGCGTTCGCGCGCAAATGGCACAGAAATAATTGGCCCGAAACAAACGTAGGAGCGAGCGCAGCTCGCGATGCGCCGCGCGGGCGGCGCTCGATCTGCGCGACACCACAGAAACCAAGGCGAGCGCCTGGTTGCCGTTACGCGGTCTGCGTGCGCCAAATCGATTGAGGGGGTGGCCTAGGCCCTATCGCCCGAAAAAACAAAGGCCGCATAAGCGGCCCAAATGGTAAGGATGTACTCACCCGGATAACTTGAGTTCAGCCGACGCACCAGTACAACCTGAAGCAGAAACGCTTCGCTTCCAAACCTGCATGGTCAAGGCAGTGCCCTTTCTATCGCGTGCTGTGCATGCGCCTCCTGTTGCCATTTGCGTGATCAGGGTTTTCTGATTTTTGCCAAAATGGCTGTCCAGCTGGTCACTTCGGAAATATCCTACGAACCGCGTCTCCTTCCATCACCTTCTAAGTGGGAACCTCTGCCTCTAGGCTCTATCCGTCGCCGAATAACTTGGCGATCGGGTGTGGTAGCCCGGATGCATTTTTTCCATGACAGTCTATGGTGGCTGTGCGTGGGAGGCTTTCGAGCCTGCCTGGATTGGAAAATGCCCGGGTCTACCACCTCGCGTACAGTCGCCACCCATTCACGTGGTAGTGAAGGTTGGCGGCCTTGAGGAGCATTTTCCAATGATGAAGAAAATAGTCCCCGATCCACCTCTCCCATGCACCTCCACCCGCCCCTTCGGCCGCTGCGATGCCGGCCACGATCCACTCTTCACCGTCAACCCAAACATTTCTGCCGAGGACGCTCTGGTCCACGTAGCCCTTTACCTGCGCAGCGCTTACGAAACCGGCTACAAAGCTTTGGACTACATGCGTGAAGAAGGCCGTGGCATGTTCTGGTCGAACCTGCATGCGATTGAAATGGCAGAGGGTGTGATCGAGGCGATATTCGATGGCATCGAGTCGACTTCATTGCCGTCACGCCCAGCCTCCAAGGCATAGCGCTGCTATCGAGGCCGACTCAGTACCTGTGGGAGCGGGCTTGCCCGCGAACACCGGCAAAGCCGGTGCCATCCATCGCGGTGGCTTCTTCGCGGGTAAACCCGCTCCTACAGGGAATGTGTGTGGCTCAGGGGATTAGTACAGTCGATCCTACAGTCCGCCGCGCCGACAGCTCTGCCTGCGCCTTGGCCGCCTCGCTCAGTGGATACCGCTGCTGGATATCCACAACCAGCTTCCCGCTCGCAATCATCGCAAACAGGTCATCGGCCATGGCCTGGGTGTTCTCGGCATTGTTGGCATAGCTCGCCAAGGTCGGCCGGGTGACATACAGCGAGCCCTTCTGCGCCAGAATCCCCAGGTTCACCCCGCTCACCGCACCGGAAGCGTTGCCAAAGCTCACCATCAACCCACGCGGGCGCAGGCAGTCCAGCGAGGTCAGCCAGGTGTCGGCACCCACGCCGTCATACACCACCGGGCATTTCTTGCCGTCGGTCAGCTCCAGTACGCGCTTGGCCACATCTTCACGGCTGTAGTCGATGGTCGCCCAAGCCCCCAGCGCCTTGGCCCGCTCGGCCTTCTCGGCAGAGCTCACGGTGCCGATCAGCTTGGCGCCCAGGGCCTTGGCCCATTGGCAAGCCAGCGACCCTACACCACCGGCTGCGGCATGGAACAGGATCACATCACCCGCCTTCACCTCATAGGTCTGCTTCAGCAGGTACTGTACGGTCAAACCCTTGAGCATCACCGCTGCCGCCTGCTCGAAGCTGATGGTGTCCGGCAGCTTGACCAGGTTGGCTTCCGGTAGCGTATGCACCTCGCTGTAGGCGCCCAGTGGGCCGCCGGCATGTGCGACACGGTCTCCTACCTTCAATCGGGACACGCCTTCGCCCACGGCCTCTACCACACCTGCCGCTTCGGTACCCAGGCCAGAAGGTAGGGACGGCGGCGCATACAGCCCGCTTCGGAAGTAGGTATCGATGAAGTTCAGGCCGATCGCATGGTTACGCACACGCACCTGCTGTGGCCCGGGCGGGGTGGGTTCGAATTCCACAAACTGCAGCACTTCCGGGCCACCATGCTGGCTGAACTGGATACGCTTGGCCATCTCGCACTCCTGTAGTCGGGATCGGGAAAGGCCTTCTATCGGACGCCTTTGCTTGGTCGTCGTCAACTGCGGCGCACGCGCTGGCGGTGGTATGCTACGCGGCGAATTCTTCCCTGCCCGTTCCTGGTGACCCGATGACTAGCCGCACCGAGGCCGTGAAAGCCTACCTGCTCGACCTGCAAGACCGCATCTGCTCTGCCCTCGAAACAGAAGACGGCGGTGCCCGCTTCGTCGAGGACGCCTGGGTGCGCGAAGCCGGTGGCGGGGGTCGCACGCGGGTTATCGGTGATGGCAAAGTGATCGAAAAAGGCGGGGTCAACTTCTCCCATGTGTTTGGTGCCGGCCTGCCGCCGTCGGCCAGTGCCCACCGCCCCGAACTGGCAGGCCGTGGTTTCGAAGCCTTGGGCGTGTCGCTGGTGATACACCCGCACAACCCGCATGTGCCCACTTCCCACGCCAACGTTCGCTTCTTCATTGCCGAAAAGGAAGGTGAAGAGGCCGTATGGTGGTTCGGCGGCGGCTTTGACCTGACGCCATACTATGGCAACGAAGAAGACTGCATTCACTGGCACCGAGTAGCCGAGCAGGCCTGCGCGCCGTTTGGCGCCGACGTGTACCCACGCTACAAGGCCTGGTGCGATCGCTACTTCCACCTCAAGCACCGTGGCGAGCCACGGGGTATCGGCGGCTTGTTCTTCGATGACCTGAACGAGTGGGACTTCGACACTTGCTTCGCCTTCATCCGTGCCATTGGCGATGCCTACATCAACGCCTACCTGCCGATCGTCCAGCGCCGCAAAGACACGCCTTACACCCCGCAACAGCGCGAGTTCCAGGAATACCGCCGCGGCCGCTACGTGGAGTTCAATCTGGTCTACGACCGTGGCACCCTGTTCGGCCTGCAATCCGGTGGCCGCACCGAATCCATCCTCATGTCGCTGCCACCGCAGGTGCGTTGGGGCTATGACTGGAAGGCCGCGCCCGGCAGTGAAGAGGCACGCCTGACAGAGTACTTCCTGCAGGACCGCGACTGGCTCGGCCAGTAAGCCTGTGGATAAACAAGGAGCCGTCATGGACCAGTACGTCGTTTTTGGTAACCCCATCGGCCACAGCAAGTCGCCGCTGATCCACCGCCTGTTCGCCGAGCAGACCGGTCAGGACCTGGAATATGCCACTCTGCTGGCGCCGCTGGACGAGTTCAGCGACTGCGCGCGCGGCTTCTTCAAGCAAGGCAGTGGCGGCAACGTCACCGTGCCGTTCAAGGAAGAGGCTTACCGCCTGTGCGACAGCCTGACCCCGCGTGCCCGGCGCGCTGGCGCAGTGAACACGCTGAGCAAGCTGGCTGATGGCACCCTGCAGGGCGACAACACCGATGGCGCTGGCCTGGTGCGCGACCTGACGGTGAATGCCGGGGTCGAGCTGGCGGGCAAGCGCATTCTCATCCTCGGTGCCGGTGGCGCCGTGCGCGGCGTGCTGGAGCCTATTCTGGCGCACAAGCCGCAGTCGCTGGTGATTGCCAACCGTACCGTTGAAAAGGCCGAGCAGCTGGCGCGTGAGTTCGATGAATTGGGGCCGGTGGTGGCCAGCGGGTTTGCCTGGTTACAGGAACCTGTGGATGTGATCATCAATGCCACCTCGGCGAGCCTGGCCGGGGAAATGCCGCCGATTGCCGACAGCCTGGTCGAGGCGGGTCGTACGGTTTGCTACGACATGATGTATGGCAAAGAGCCGACGCCGTTTTGCCAGTGGGCTACCAAGCTGGGGGCTGCCAAGGTACTGGATGGGTTGGGGATGCTGGCTGAACAGGCGGCTGAAGCCTTCTTTATCTGGCGTGGCGTGAGGCCCGATACGGCGCCGGTATTGGCCGAACTGCGTCGGCAACTTGCCAGGGGCTGAGATTGCAGGGCCGCTTTGTGGCCCCAATCAATCCTCAAACCGGATCGGGCACAACTCCACCCCTTCCAGCTTCTGCAATTCCTCTATCACCTGCGGCCTGGCCCGGTGCAAGGTCAAACTCCCCCCCAATCGGCGCAACCGCCGCGCCTCGCGGTGCAACATGTCCACACCCGAGTAATCGATGAAATTCACCTGCCGGGCATCGATTACTACATGCGGCCCTTGGCAGCGCTGCAAGCGCACCTGCAGGTAGTGCGCAGCACCAAAGAAAATCGACCCACCTACCCGCAGTACATCCGCATCCCCTTCACGGCTTTGTTGGATCCGTGGTCGTGAGGTGCGCTTCAAATAGAAGAACAGCGAAGCCAGCACCCCGGCATAGATGGCTGTCTGCAGCTCCAGCAGCAATGTCGCTGCCGCCGTCAGCGCCATCACCAGAAACTCCGAGCGGCTGACCCGGAACAATGCACGGATCCCTCGGTGGTCCACCAACCCCCAGCAGATCAGCAAAATGCAGCCGGCCATGGCTGGTATCGGCAGGTGCGCGATCAGGCCGGCGCCGGTCACGGCGAATAACGCCACCCACAGCGCCGAAAACACCCCGGCCATGGGCGAGCGGGCGCCCGCCTCGTAGCTCAGGCCCGAGCGGGTGAAGGAGCCGGCAGACAGGTAACCAGAGAAAAATGCACCGGCAATGTTCGACAGGCCCTGTGCGCGTATTTCCTGGTCCGGGTCGATCAGTTGTTCTGAACGTGCCGACAACGAACGGGCAATCGACAGGCTGGTGACCAACCCCAGCATGCCTACCGCCACGGCGCTGGGCAGCAGACGCAACATGAGCTCCACGTCCAGCAAAGGCAGCGGGCTGAAAGGCGGGAGTTGCCCGGTGAACGCTGCCACCCGCGGCACATGGCCAAAGAAGCCTGGCATCAGCCAGGCCAGCAAGCTGACCAGGATCAGGCTTATCAACAGGCTCGGCCAGCGTGGGCGCCAGAGTTTGAAGGCCACACCGATCACTATGGTGGCCAGGCCCAGCAGCAAGGAAGGCACGTCGACCTCGCCTGCGTGGCTGGCCAGGTCTTGCACGGTCTTCAGCGCGGTGGACTGGCTGGGCAGGGCCATGCCCAGCAGGTTGGGCAGTTGGCCCAAGGCAATGACGATGGCGGCACCCAGCGTGAAACCGAGCACCACGGAATGGGAGACGAAATTGACCAGCGCGCCGAAGCGCAACAGCCCGAGCAGCAGCTGGAAAATGCCGCCAAGAAAGGTCAGCAGCAACACCAGCGTGATGTAGTCAGCGCTACCGGCCACGGCCAGCGGGCTGATGCTGGCGTAGAGCACGATGGAAATGGCGGCGGTCGGGCCGCAGATCAGGTACCAGGAAGAGCCCCACAGGCAGGCGATCAGTACCGGCACGATGGCAGCGTAAAGCCCATATTCGGCGGGCAGGCCGGCGATCAGGGCGTAGGCGATGGATTGCGGCAGGGCGAGGATGGCGCCGCTCAGGCCTACCAGCAGGTCCTGGCGCAGGCTGCGGCCCGATTGGCGGGGAAGCCAGGTGAGGAAGGGCAGCAGTAAAGAGAGGCGATGCATGGGTTATCCACAATCCTTAAGGGGTCGCCAAGCCCTGTGGGAGCGGGCATGCCCGCGAAAAAGCCAACGCGTTGCTTGGCACCGGCTTTGCCGGTGTTCGCGGGCGCGCCCGCTCCCACAGGGTTGGTGTGTCTTTGTGAGATTACAGTTTGGCTTTGACGGCCTCCAGGGCATCCCCATCGGCCTTGGTGGTAACCCCGGCCAACCACCCATCCAACCGTTCAGGATGCGCTTTCACCCAGGCCTTGGCCGCTTCATCGAAGCTGATCTTCTTGTCCACAACCTCTGCCATGATGCTGTTTTCCATGTCCAGTGTGAACTTGAGGTTACCTAGCAGCTTCGCCGCATTGGGGCAGGCTTGTGGATAACCCTTGCGGGTCAGCGTGTATACCTCGCCCTTGCTGCCGAACCACTTTTCCCCACCGGTCAGGTAATGCATTTTCAGTTTCACGTTCATCGGGTGCGGGGTCCAGCCAAGAAAGGTGATGAATTGCTGCTTCTTCACCGCCCGGTCGACCTGAGCCAGCATCGCCTGCTCGCTGGACTCCACCAGCTTCCACTGGCCGAGGTTGAATTCATTCTTGTCGATGATTTTCTTGAGCGACAGGTTGGCCGGGGCGCCGGAGCCGATTCCGTACAGCTTTTTGTCGAACTGCCCGGCGTGTTTTTGCAGGTCAGCGAAGTCCTTCACCCCGGCATTCCATACATAGTCGGGCACTGCGAGGGTGAACTCGGTTCCCTCCAGGTTGCGCGATAGCTGCTGCACATCGCCGTTGGCGATGAACTTGTCATGGAAACCTTGATGTGCGGGCATCCAGTTGCCGAGGAAGGCGTCGACCTGGCCGTCCTTGAGGCCGCCATAGATGATCGGTACGGCCAGGCTGTCGATCTTCACCTGGTAACCCAGGCTTTCCAGTAACAGGCGTGCCACGGCATTGGTCGAGGCAATATCACTCCAGCCGGGGTCGGCCATTTTCACGGTACTGCATTGCGCGTCGCTGTCTGCGGCGTGGGCCGTGGTGGCGCTCAGGGCCAGGGCGAACACGGCGGCGGAGAACTTGTGCATGGCGGCCTCTCTTCTCAATCCAGGGGGGCGGGCTGTGGATAACGTGCCTTGCGTTCGAGGTCATCGAGATCGATGTGGTTGCGCATGTACTGTTGGCTGGCGTCCACCAATGGTTGGTGGTCCCAGCTTTTCAGCTTGCCGATGGCCAGCGCTTCGGCCACCAGCCGGCGGCGGCGCTGGCTGGCCAGTACCTGCTGGCGCAGGTTGGGGATGTCCCAGCGCTGTTGCGCTTCATCGACAAATGCCTGTAGCAGCGTCTGGTGGTCCGGGCTGCCAGTGAGGTTCTCCCGCTCGTGCGGGTCGCGGCTCAGGTCATAGAGTAGACACGGGTCGTCTTCGCTGTACACGAACTTGTAGTGCCCGCGGCGGATCATCATCAGCGGGCCGACGGTGCCTTCGGCCATGTACTCGCCGATCACCTCGTCGTGACCGCCCTGCCCTTGCAGGTGGCCCAACAGTGAGCGGCCATCCAGATGCAGGTCTTTATCCACAGCGCCGCCAGCCAGTTCGACCAAGGTTGGCAGCAGGTCGCAGGTCGACACCGAGGCAGTTACCCGGCCCGCTGCAAAGCGCTTCGGCGCATGGATCAGCAACGGTACCCGCGCCGACATTTCGAACCAGTGCATTTTGTACCAGAGGCCACGCTCGCCAAGCATGTCGCCGTGGTCGCCGGAAAACACGATCAGTGTGTCATCGGCCAGGTTGCATTCCTCCAGGGTCTGCAGCAGCTGGCCAATGTTGTCATCGATATAGCTGCACGCGCCGAAGTAGGCACGGCGGGCATCGCGGATCTTGTCCACAGGCAGTGGCTTGTTCCACAGGTCGTAGACCTTCAGCAGGCGCTGCGAATGCGGGTCGAGTTCTGCCTGGCCGAACTCGGCACGGGGCATGGGGATATCCACACCTTCGTAGCGGTCCCAGTAGCGTTTGGCAATGGTGTAGGGGTCATGCGGGTGAGTCATCGAAACGGTCAGGCAAAATGGCCGGCCATCGTTTTCGCGCACATGGTCGTACAGGTACTGACGCGCCTTGAACACCACCTCCTCGTCGAAATCCAGCTGATTGGTGCGCACGCACGGACCGGCTTGCAGCACCGAGGACATGTTGTGGTACCAGCTTGGACGCACATCGGGTTCGTCCCAGTTCACCGCCCAACCATAGTCGGCCGGGTAGATGTCGCTGGTCAGGCGTTCTTCATAGCCGTGCAACTGGTCGGGGCCGCAGAAGTGCATCTTGCCTGACAGCGCGGTGCGGTAGCCCAGGCGACGCAGGTAATGGGCGTAGGTCGGCACATCGGCAGGGAAGTCGGCCGCGTTATCGTAGGCGCCAATACGGCTGGGCAACTGACCGCTGACCAGGGTGAAGCGTGATGGTGCGCACAGCGGGCTGTTGCAGTAGGCCGAGTCGAACACCACGGCTTGCTCGGCCAGGCGGCCGAGGTGCGGCATCTGGATGGGCGAAGAGCCGTAGATCGGCAGCAAGGGCGCGGCCATCTGGTCGGCCATGATGAACAGGATATTCGGACGCGTCATGGGGGCTTCCATCGTTGAGGGTTATGCGAACCGCTTGCCTACCAAGATGCGACTGTGGATAACATGGGTAAAGCCCATGGCGGGCAATGACTGGGATTAGCTACGCTTATGTTTGACCACCTTGCCGGGTTGTCGCTGGATTCCTTGCGTGTATTCGAGGCTGCTGCGCGCCTGCGTGGCTTTACCGCTGCGGCGCTGGAGTTGGGTACCACGCAGCCGGCAGTGAGCCAGCAGGTGAAGCGCCTGGAGGCACAGTTGGGCACGCGCTTGTTTGACCGCATTTACCGGGGCATCGAGCTGACCGAGGCTGGCCAGGTGCTGTTCGAACAGGTGCAACAGGGGCTGCAGGCCATGGATGACGGTATCGCCCAGGCCAGCGGGCGTGGCCAGCATGAAGTGCTGCAGGTGGCCACCGACTTTGCCTTTGCGGCGTTCTGGTTGATGCCAAGGCTGCAACGCTTTCATGAGGCTTATCCACAGGTGGATGTGAGCCTGGTGACGGGTGAGCGCAGCCAGGGCATGTTGCGCCCGGACATCGATGTGGCGGTGCTGTTTGGCGATGGACGCTTTCACCAAGGAGAAAGCCGTTGGCTATTCGATGAGGAAGTGTTCCCGGTGTGCAGCCCCCGTCTGATTCATGGCAAAGCCTTGTCAGCTGTGGCCTTGCAACGATTGCCGCTGCTGCATTTGAAGGGCGAGCAGGCCAGCCGCTGGTTTGACTGGGCGGGGGTATTTCGCGGGTTTGGTGTGACCAGCCCACCGCCGGCGGGGCAGTTGCGGTTTGATAACTATACCTTGCTGATTCAGGCAGCGATTGCCGGGCAAGGAGTGGCGATTGGCTGGGGGCACCTGGTGGATGGGTTGGTGGAGCAAGGGTTGCTGTGTCGGCCGCTGGAGGGGAGCTTGCGTTCGCAACGCGGCTATTACGCGGTGTTGCCACCGCGCAAGCGGCGTGGAGCGTTGATCGAGCGGTTCGTGGATTGGTTGGAGCAGGAGCGCAACCGCTGAGCCCCGAGGCTGCGCGGTCATCTAGACCACGAAGTTAAGATGCTCGCCCCGGTGCAGGTCCAGCTCCAGCATATCCACGATCCCCGCCGCCACACGCGCCCACGCCGCGTCCGGCAGCGGCTGCGGGGTATTGATCAAGGTCCAGCGCAGCGCGCTGCGCTGCAACCCATCAACTACCTGATCCACGCTCTCCCGCTCTGCTGGGCTGTACTTGTTCGGCTCGTCCAGCACAGCGAAATCGCCCACCAGCAATAGCCGGCGTATAGTCGTACGCTCAAGCCCCGCCACCAGCGCTTCGCTCAGGCGTGCTTGCCCCGGCAGGTCACCTGACGCCAGCGTCGATAAAAGGGCGATTACCGCTGAACCGCCTGCCGCGCCCTGCTCCGCCTGGTCGGCACTGTTCAGCCCGCCTATCTTGAAGTGCAGGCCGGGGCGGGCGGTGTGGCGGTTGAGGTCATCCACCACGGCGGTGACTTCGTGTTGGCGCGATAGCAGTTCGGCCACCAGGGCATTGCCCAAGCTGCTTTCAGGCCCGAACAGGACCAGTTTGAATACTGGGGTTTCGGCGTTTTTCACTGCATCACTCCGTGTACAGGTGGTGATGGTTGGACCGCAATCAGGAGTTATCGTGCAGAGGATCAAGGGTTACCACGCCCACGTTTATTACGACGCAGCCACCATGGAGCAGGCCCGGGAACTGTGCGAGGAGGCGGCTCGGCTGTTTCCTGTGACCATGGGGCGCATGCACCAGAAACCGGTTGGGCCGCATCCGGACTGGAGTTGCCAGCTGGCGTTCGGGCCGGAAGTGGTGGGGGTGGTTTTGCCTTGGTTGGCGCTGTACCGCAAGGGCCTGGTGGTATTCATGCATCCGGAAACCGGGGATGAACTGGCGGATCACCGGGATCATGCGATCTGGATGGGGGCCGTGCGGCCATTGAATCTGTCGGTTTTTGGGGGCTAGGCGGGGGTAGCCTGTGCCGGCCTATTCGCGGGTGAACCCGCTCCTACAACGCTATCGCAGAGCCAGAGGGTGGCGCTGGCCCCGTAGGAGCGGGTTTACCCGCGAAGCAGACGACGCGGTTTAGCGGCGTGCGGCGCGCACCCCTTCAGCCAATGCCGAGCACAAGCTCAATACATCGGTCACCGCCTGATCGGCGCTTTTGGCCTGGGCGATCTTGTCGACCAGTGCCGAGCCCACCACCACACCATCCGCCAGGCGGGCAATGTTCGCAGCCTGTTCCGGCGTGCGAATGCCGAAGCCAACGCTGATCGGCAGATCGGTATGCCGGCGCAGGCGGGCAATGGCTTCGGTCACATGCTCGGTGGTCGCCGAACCGGCGCCGGTCACGCCGGCCACCGACACGTAGTAGACGAACCCGGAGCTGCGCTCCAGCACGCGCGGCAGGCGCGCGTCGTCGGTGGTCGGGGTGGTCAGGCGGATGAAGTCGATGCCTGCGGCCTGGGCCGGGGTAGCCAGTTCGGCGTCGTGCTCTGGCGGAAGGTCGACGATGATCAGGCCATCGACGCCCGCTGCCTTGGCTTCAGTCACGAACGTGTCCACACCAAAGCGGTGGATAGGGTTGTAGTAGCCCATCAGCACGATTGGCGTGGTCTGGTTATCCACACGGAATTCGCGAACCATCTGCAGGGTCTTGGCCAAGGTCTGGCCAGCTTCAAGGGCGCGCAGGGTGGCCAGCTGGATGGCCACGCCATCGGCCATCGGGTCGGTGAACGGCATGCCCAGCTCGATCACGTCGGCGCCAGCAGCCGGCAGGCCCTTGAGGATCTGCAGCGAGGCGTCGTAGCCCGGGTCGCCAGCTGTGACGAAGGTGACCAGTGCCGAGCGGCCTTCGGCCTTCAGCTCGGCGAAGCGTTGTTCAAGACGGCTCATGCCTGTTTCTCCTGGGCGGCCATGTGGTTCATGACGGTTTGCATGTCTTTGTCGCCGCGGCCCGACAGGCACACGACCATCAGGTGGTCCTTGGGCAGCTTCGGTGCGCGCTTGATCGCTTCGGCCAAGGCGTGGGAGCTTTCCAGGGCTGGGATGATGCCTTCCAGGCGGCAGGTTGCGTGGAACGCATCCAATGCTTCGTCGTCGGTGATGCTGACGTACTCGACGCGCTTTACCTCATGCAGATAGGCGTGCTCCGGGCCGATGCCCGGGTAGTCCAGGCCTGCGGAAATAGAGTGGGCATCGGTGATCTGGCCGTCTTGGTCCTGCAACAGGTAGGTGCGATTGCCGTGCAACACGCCCGGTACGCCGCCGTTCAGGCTGGCGGCGTGCTTGTCGGTGTGTACGCCATGGCCACCGGCTTCAACGCCGATGATCTGCACGCTTGGCTCTTCGAGGAATTCATGGAACAGGCCCATGGCATTGGAGCCACCGCCGACGCAGGCAACCAGGCTATCAGGCAGGCGGCCTTCCTTCTCTTGCAACTGGGCACGGGTCTCTTTGCCGATGATCGACTGGAAATCGCGGACCATGGCGGGGTACGGGTGTGGGCCAGCCACAGTGCCGATCAGGTAGAAGGTGTCTTCGACGTTGGTAACCCAGTCACGCAGGGCTTCGTTCATGGCGTCTTTCAGGGTGCCGGTGCCGGCGGTAACCGGCACGATCTCGGCGCCCAGCAGTTTCATGCGGAACACGTTCGCCTGCTGGCGCTCGATGTCGGTAGCGCCCATGTAGATCACGCAAGGCAGGCCGAAGCGCGCGGCGACGGTGGCGGTGGCGACACCGTGCATGCCGGCGCCGGTTTCGGCGATCAGGCGCTTTTTGCCCATGCGCTTGGCCAGCAGCACCTGGCCGATGCAGTTGTTCACCTTGTGCGCGCCGGTATGGTTGAGCTCTTCACGCTTGAAGAAAATCTTCGCCCCGCCGCAATGCTCGGTCAGGCGCTCGGCGAAGTACAGCGGGTTAGGGCGGCCGATGTAGTCGCGCTGGAAGTACGCCAGCTCTTCAAGGAACTTGGGGTCTGCCTTGGCAGCTTCGTATTCGCGGGCCAGGTCCAGCACCAGTGGCATCAGGGTTTCGGCCACATAGCGGCCGCCAAACGAGCCGAACAGGCCATTGGCGTCGGGGCCGGGGCGGTATTGGGACTGGGACATGGGGCGCTCCAAGGCGTAGTGAATGAGTGATGGGCTTTACTCTAACCACGGCAAGCTCGGCTGAAAACCGATAAGATTGCGCAAACTTGTCAGAAAAACTCACAGGTAAAATGGCCCACGACCTCCCTCCCCTCAATGCCCTGCGTGCCTTCGAGGCTACAGCCAGGCTGAACAGTGTCAGCCAGGCAGCTGAAGCGCTGCACGTCACCCACGGCGCCGTCAGCCGGCAGATCAAGGTGCTTGAGGAGCATCTGGGCGTCGCCCTGTTCGTCAAGGACGGGCGCGGCATCAAACTCACAGATGCAGGCGTTCGTCTGCGCGATGCCAGCGGTGAGGCCTTCGACCGGCTGCGCAGCGTGTGTTCCGAACTCAGCCGTGATGTGAGCGAGGCGCCGTTCGTGCTGGGCTGCTCGGGCAGCCTGCTGGCACGCTGGTTTATCCCGCGGCTGGGGCGGTTGCAGGCGGATTTGCCTGAGCTGCGCTTGCATCTGTCGGCGGGTGAGGGCGACCTTGACCCGCGGCGGCCTGGGCTGGATGCGTTGCTGGTGTATGCCGAGCCACCGTGGCCGGCGGATATGCAGGTGCATGTGCTGGCCGAGGAATGTATCGGACCGGTGCTCAGCCCGCATTTCGCAGGCTTCCAGCGCTTGCGGGGGGCGCCCGCCCAGGCACTGCTGGGCGAAGCCTTGCTGCACACCACTTCACGCCCGCAAGCCTGGCCGACCTGGGCGGTGCAACAGGGCCTGGACCCGGCGGCCATTCACTATGGCCAGGCCTTCGAGCACCTGTATTACCTGCTGGAAGCTGCCGTGGCCGGATTGGGCGTTGCGATTGCACCGCAGCCACTGGTCGCCGATGACCTGCGGGCGGGCCGTTTGAGTGCGCCGTGGGGGTTTTCACCTACCCAGGCGGCGCTGGCATTGTGGGTGCCACGGCGCGCCGCAGACGGGCGCGCCGAGCAGTTGGCGCAGTGGTTACGGGCGGAACTTGCGCGGCAGGGCGCTTAGTTTCGCTTGCACATCAGGTAGGCCGCCAGCAGGCCCAACGCACCAATGGCCACACCAGCGGTTGTGTAGGGGTGTTCCTGGGCGTAGTCCCGGGTGGCTATGCCGGTCTGGCGGGTGCGCTGCTTCACTTCCTCGTACGCATCGCTCAGTAGGCTGCGCGAATGACGCAGTGCGCTTTCAGCGTTGCTGCGGATTGCCTTCACCGACTTCTGGGACTCTTCCGACGCATCATGCTTGAGGTTTTCCAAGCTTTTCAGAAGGCTCTCGATCTCTGCTTCCATGCTTTCCAGGGACGTTTTACGCAGCGAGTTACGGTGCATGTTGACTCTCCTTTGCAGTATGGGCTCTAAGGTTTGCGACCCTTGGCCTGCGAGAAAGTGCGATCGAACTTTCGCTGACAGTGACTGCTCGCAGGTAAACCAGGCCTGCGCTGCTAGGCTGAAACTCACTGTCACCCATGGAGAGCACTCATGACCGATCATCACACCTACAAGAAAATCGAACTGGTAGGGTCTTCGCCCACCAGTATCGAAGACGCCATCAACAATGCTCTGGCTGAAGCCGGCAAAAGCATCAAGCACCTGGAATGGTTCGAAGTGGTCGATACCCGTGGCCATATCCGTGACAACAAGGCGGCGCACTTCCAGGTCACGCTGAAGGTCGGCTTCCGTATCGCCAATAGCTGATATAGCGTCGGGCTGCATGATCTCGGCGTGATGAGGTATTCAGGAACGGGGCGCCTTGGTGGGGTCCCCTTCTGATTTCATCTGCACAAGGAAAGCGAGTGATGAAAAAACTGATTCTGGCGCTGGGCCTGATGACCCTGGCCGGTGGTGCGCTGGCAGCGGGCAAACCGTGCGAGGAGTTGAAGGCGGAAATTGCGGCCAAGCTGGATGCCAAGGGCGTCACTGGCTACAAGCTGGAGATCGTCAAAAAAGGCGAGCCGGCGGGCAAGGTCATTGGTAGCTGCGAGGCCGGCACCAAGGAGATTGTGTACCGCCGCGGCTGATGGCCCCGCTCATTCGCGGGCTTGCCCGCTCCCACAGGTACAGCGCAGGCCTTGAAGGCTTCAGTCAACCTGTGGAAACGGGCGAGCCCGCGACGAGGGTCACTCGGTCTTGAGGGCCTGCGCCATCAGCTCATATGACCGAATGCGGTCCGCATGTTCATACAAGTCACAGGTAAAGATCAGTTCATCCGCACCCGTCTGGTCCAGCAGCACTTCTACCTTGGCCTTTACCTTCTGCGGGCTGCCAATCATGGCCAACCCCAGGAAGCTGCCCACCGTCTCTCGCTCATGGGGCAACCACAGCCCATCCATGCTCTCCACGGGTGGCTTCTGCATCAGGCTCTGTCCGCGAATCAGCGCCAGGATGCGTTGGTAGACCGAGGTTGCCAGGTATTCGGCCTTCTCGTCGGTCTGCGCCACCACCATGGGTATGCCCAGCATCACATACGGCTTATCCAGCGTGGTCGAGGGCCTGAAATGGTTGCGATATACGCGAATCGCCTCGTGCATGTAGCGTGGTGCGAAATGCGAGGCGAAGGCGTAGGGCATGCCGCGCATGCCGGCCAGCTGGGCGCTGAACAGGCTGGATCCCAGCAACCACATTGGCACGTCGGTGTCGTGCCCGGGTACGGCGATCACTTTTTGATCATCGGTGCGTGGCCCGAGGTAGCGCGAAAGCTCCTCGACATCGTCCGGGAAGTCATCCGGGCTGCCAGCGCGCTCGCGTCGCAGGGCATAGGCGGTCATTTGGTCCGAACCCGGCGCACGGCCCAGGCCAAGGTCGATACGCCCCGGATACAGGCTGGCCAAGGTGCCGAACTGCTCGGCAATTACCAGCGGCGCATGGTTGGGCAGCATTACCCCGCCAGAGCCCACGCGAATACGTGAGGTCCCACCGGCCAGGTAGCCGATCAGCACCGAAGTCGCCGAACTGGCGATGCCGTCCATGTTGTGGTGCTCGGCCACCCAAAAACGGTTATAGCCAAAGCGCTCGACATGCTGCGCCAGGTCCAGCGAGTTGCGCAGCGATTGCGCGGGGCCGGCGTCGGCGCGCACGGGCACCAGGTCCAGGGTAGAAATCTTCAGGTCACGCAGCTGCGTCATGGAGCCTCCGCAAGAATGATTGGCCAGAGGCCTTTTTGATTCTGTATGGGCGCATTCGTTGGATTCAATGCCTGCAAGCATATTGCTCTGAACTTGCGGCAGGCGGCGGGCCTCTGAACCGTAGGCAAGCAACCCAGTGATCAGGAGGCATCATGAAAAAGACAGCATCGGCGATCTGGCAAGGTGGCCTGAAGGATGGGAAAGGTCTGCTTTCTACCGAAAGCGGCGCACTCAAGCAGAACCCTTATGGCTTCAATACACGTTTCGAGGGCACACCCGGTACCAACCCGGAGGAGCTGATCGGCGCGGCGCATGCCGGTTGTTTCTCGATGGCGCTATCAATGATGCTCGGCGAGGCGGGGCTTACCGCAGAGCGGATCGACACGGCTGCAGAGGTGACGCTCGACAAGCAAGCGGACGGTTTTGCCATTACTGCCGTGCACCTGGTGCTCAGGGCCAAGGTACCCGGGGCCAGCGAGGCTCAATTCCTGGAGATTGCCAGCAAGGCGAAGGAAGGCTGCCCGGTGTCCAAGGTTTTGAATGCGAAGATCAGCCTGGATGCCGCATTGGTGGGGTGAAGCGGTGCAACGGTAGTGGTTTGCTGTAGTCTAAAGAACGTCGGCAGCGCCACTGCCCTTTCCAGGAGCCGTTCCATGATTCGCGTAGCTATCGCTGTGTTGGCTACCCTTGTCGCCACGTCTGCGCTGGCGGCCGTCAAGCCATGCGAGGAGCTGAAAGCCGAGATCGAGGCCAAGATCCAGGCCCAAGGGGTTACGTCCTACACGCTGGAGATCGTGCCCAACAGCGAGGTCGAGGACCAGAACATGGTCGTCGGGACCTGCGATGGCGGGACGAAGAAGATCATCTACCAGAAGAACGATCGATAAGCATCAGAGCTCGGGGCTGCAATGCAGCCCCGAATTCACGGTATGCAGAACACCTCGCTAGGCTCGTTCACCACCACCTTGCGGTTGGCGTCATACAGCAGCACCTGCGGCTCCATCACTGGCGCTCGCGCCTCCAGGCGATAGCGCTCGCCGGCCTTGAAGTTGTCAAAGCGTACGGTCAGGTAACAGGTTCGGTCCCTGGGTTCTGACATGATGCCGCCCGAGTAGATTTCATAATCAAAGCGCACCACCAGTTCGTGCTTGCCCGGCGTCACCTGAAAGTAACGGCCATCCTCCAGGCGCTTGCCATCGAGGCGGTCGGCCATGATCACCCGGCCGGGAGTCATGGTGTACAGGTCGACCCACGCCTGCTTCGGGTCGACTGGCGGCAAGGGGCTGGCGCAAGCCCCCAGTGTACTGAGGGCGATCAGCATCATGGGCTGGCGCATGGCGAAACTCCCACTTGCGATTTACAAGTAACAAGCATAGCGCCGTTTGTGCGGTTCAGGTGCGCTGACAACCCGCCGGCAGCCCTTGACCCAGCAGTTTTTGCTGGTGGTCGTAGAGTTTTATCCAAGGGCGGAAGCCAATGCTGCCAGCCTGCAGTTGATAACGCTGCCCGGCGCTGAAGTCCTTGAAGGTCAGCTTGACCTGGCAATCGCGCCATAGTGGCTCATTGACGGGGCCGATATTGCTGGGATTAACCGGAAACTGATAGCGCACGGTCAGTTCGTGGCTGCCGGGTTGAACCTCGAAATAGCGGCTGTCAGCCCAGTCACGCTCATCTACCTGCACGGCGTACAGCGAGGTGTTGCCGTAGCGCGTGAGGTCGACCCACGCCTGATTCGGGTCTGGGTCTGGCAATGTTGAACAGGCAGAGATCAACAACAGTGAGCCGGCGACCAACAATGCACGCATGGCGAAACTCCCCCTTGGCGAGATAGTCTTGGAGCGAAATGGTCTTGAGCGAGTCAGACAGTACCGGATGCTTCGACTTTTTCTTATGCAGCGCTCAGGCCTTGGGGCACTCGACCGCATTTTCACCCGTTTGGTTCCGCTGCTTGCGGCGCTCCTGCTGAACGGTTGCAGCAATGCCGCCTACTATGGGCAGCTGGCCCAGGGACAGTGGCAATTGCTGCGGGCGCGGCAGCCTGTAGAGCAGGTATTGGCCGACCCTGCTACCCCTGCACCTTTGCGCGCGCACCTGCAACAGGCCGAACAGGCGCGGGTGTTTGCCAGCCAGCAATTGAAACTGCCAGACAACCGCAGCTACCGGGTATACGCCGACCTTGGCCGCCCCTACGTGGTGTGGAATGTGTTCGCCACGCCCGAGTTGTCGTTGCAACCGGTAACGCACTGCTTTCCGATAGCAGGGTGCGTGGCGTACCGCGGCTACTACCAGCAAGGCGCGGCGCGGGGCGCGGCGGCGTTGATGCGCCAGGATGGCCTGGATGTTTACGTCGGCGGCGTGGAAGCTTATTCGACCCTGGGTTGGTTCGATGACCCGATTCTGTCGTCGATGGTGGGCTGGGGCGATGAGCGCCTGGCTACGTTGATCTTCCATGAACTGGCCCACCAGCGCTTCTACGTGCAGGACGATACCGAATTCAATGAATCCTTCGCCTCGTTCGTCGAGCAGGAGGGCACGCGGCAATGGCGGGCGGCGCGCGGGCTGGCAGCGGTTGGCGCAGGGCAGAGGCAGCAGCAGCGTGACCAGTTCATCCGCCTGGTGCTGGCCTGTCGTGAGCGATTGCAGGCCATTTATGACGGGCCTTTGGATGATGCGCACAAGCGGCTGGCCAAGCGGGCGGAGTTCGACCGGTTAAGGCAGGAATACCGGCAGTTGCGTGATGGCCAATGGGGTGGGGACAAACGCTATGACGCCTGGATGCATGGGCCGATGAATAATGCCAAGTTGTTGCCGTTCGGGCTGTATGACCAGTGGGTGCCGGCGTTTGCCGCGCTGTTCCATGAGGTTGATGGTGACTGGGCCCGGTTTTATGAGCAAGTCGAGCAATTGGGGCGTTTGCCCATTGATGAGAGAAAGGCAGCGCTACAGGGGTTGATGGCTGGCCGGTAAGATCCAGGGGGCCGCAAGGCAGCCCCCAGGGCCGTCACGCCTTGAGGAATGCCTGATGCATCTCGGCCAAGGTGGCAAAGTGGAAGGCAGGCTCCTCTGCCATCAACTCTTCCCGGCTGCCAAACCCGTACCCCACCGCTACTGCCTGCAGCCCGTTGCTGCGCGCGCCGATCAGGTCATGCTTGCGGTCACCGATCATCAGCGTCTGTGCAGGGTCCAGCCCTTCTTCATCCAGCAAATGGCGAATCAGCTCGACCTTGTTGGTGCGCGTGCCGTCCAGCTCACTGCCGTAGATCACCTTGAAGTGATGATCGAAGGCGAAGTGCCGGGCGATTTCGCGGGCGAACTCCCACGGTTTTGACGTGGCAATGTACAGCGTGCGGCCCTGGCCGTTCAGGGCTTCGAGCAATTCGGGGACGCCAGCGAACACCAGGTTTTCGTACAGCCCGGTCACGCGGAAGCGCTCCCGGTAGAAGTTCACCGCATCCCAGGCCTTGGCTTCGTCGAAGTTGTAGAACTGCATGAAAGCCTGCAGCAGGGGTGGGCCGATGAAATGCTCGAGGCGGGCCAGGTCCGGTTCATCGATGCCCAGTTTGGCCAGGGCGTACTGGATCGAGCGAGTGATGCCCAGGCGTGGGTCGGTCAGGGTGCCGTCGAGGTCGAAGAGGATGTTTTGCTGGTGCATGTACAGGGTTCCACTTGAGTGCTGCGTGGCCTTCTTCGCGGGCATGCCCGCTTCCACAGGTACAGCGCAGGCCTTGATGGCTCCACTGAACCCGTGGGAGCGGGCGCGCCCGCGAATGCGGTCATTCAGGTTGATCGTAGCCTTCGGCCAGGTGCTGGTCCTTGAGCTTCACGTAGTTGCCGGCGCTGTAGGAGAAAAATGCGCGCTCCTTGTCATTCAGCAGCCGGGCCTGTTTCACCGGGCTGCCCATGTACAGGTAGCCACTGACCAGGCGTTTGCCTGGCGGCACCAGGCTGCCAGCGCCGATGATCACTTCGTCCTCGACGATGGCACCGTCCATGATAGTGCTGCCCATGCCCACCAGGATGCGGTTGCCCAAGGTGCAGCCATGCAGCATCACTTTGTGCCCGATGGTCACTTCGTCACCGATGATCAGCGGGAAACCGTCCGGGTTGAAAGGCCCGGCATGGGTAATGTGCAGCACGCTGCCGTCCTGCACGCTGGTGCGCGCGCCAATGCGGATGCGGTGCATGTCGGCGCGCACCACGGTCAACGGCCAGACCGAACTGTCTTCACCGATCTCCACGTCGCCCAGCACCACCGCCGAACGGTCGACGAAGGCCCTGGGCCCAACTTTCGGAGTGTGTTGCTGGAAGCTGCGAATGGCCATGATAGCGTCTCTCATCTGTGCCGATAGGCAGGCTGCCTGCTGCGGTCGGCGTCGATTGTAATTAAGATGGGGCAGTGTTTCTTCTGCCAAGGTATCCAAACCGTGACTGCGAACAACCCGCTTCTGCAATCCCACGATCTGCCGCCCTTCTCGCAAATTCGTGCCGAACACGTGTTGCCGGCGATCGAAGCGATCCTGGCCGACAACCGTAAAGCCATTGCCGAGATCCTAGAAAAGCAGGGCAAGAACCCTACATGGGCCGGCCTGGTGCTGGCCATGGACGAACTGAACGACCGCCTGGGCGCGGCCTGGAGCCCGGTCAGCCACCTCAATGCGGTGTGCAACAGCGCCGAGCTGCGCGAGGCTTACGAGTCTTGCCTGCCAGCCCTGAGTGCCTACTCTACCGAACTGGGCCAGAACCGCGCGCTGTTCGAAGCCTACCAGGCGCTGATCAACAGCCCGGAGGCCGCCAGCTTCGACGTGGCGCAAAAGACTATCCTCGAGCACGCCCTGCGTGACTTCCGCCTGTCGGGTATCGACCTGCCAGCGGACAAGCAGCAGCGTTACGCCGAGGTGCAGAGCAAGCTCAGCGAGCTGGGCAGCCGTTTCTCCAATCAGCTGCTCGACGCCACCCAGGCATGGACCAAACATGTTACCGACGAAGCTGCGCTGGCCGGCCTGACCGATTCGGCCAAGGCGCAGATGGCCGCTGCAGCCCAGGCCAAGGGCTTGGACGGCTGGTTGATCACCCTGGAGTTCCCCAGCTACTACGCGGTGATGACCTACGCCAGTGACCGCGCCCTGCGCGAAGAGCTATACGCCGCCTACTGCACCCGCGCCTCCGACCAGGGCCCGAATGCCGGCCAGTTCGACAATGGCCCGGTGATGCGCGAAATCCTCGACCTGCGCCAGGAGCTGGCCGAACTGCTGGGCTACAAGAACTACGCCGAGCTGAGCCTGGCCACCAAGATGGCCGAGTCCAGCGACCAGGTGCTGAGCTTCCTGCGTGACTTGGCCAAGCGCTCCAAGCCGTTCGCCGCCCAGGACCTGCAACAGCTCAAGGCCTACGCTGCCGAACAAGGCTGCCCCGAGCTGGCCAGCTGGGATGCCGGCTACTTTGGCGAGAAGCTGCGCGAGCAGCGCTACAGCGTGTCGCAGGAAGCCCTGCGCGCCTATTTCCCGATCGACAAGGTGCTGGGCGGCCTGTTCAGCATCGTGCAGCGCCTGTACGGCATCGAAATCGCCGAGCTTGAAGGCTTCGACAGTTGGCACCCGGACGTACGCCTGTTCGAGATCAAGGAAAATGGTCAGCACGTTGGCCGTTTCTTCTTCGACCTGTACGCCCGCGCCAACAAGCGTGGCGGCGCCTGGATGGACGGCGCCCGTGACCGTCGCCGCACTGTCGGCGGCCAGCTGCAGAGCCCGGTGGCCAACCTGGTGTGCAACTTCACTCCGGCCGCGCCCGGCAAGCCCGCGTTGCTGACCCACGATGAAGTCACCACCCTGTTCCACGAGTTCGGTCACGGCCTGCACCACATGCTGACCCGCATCGAGCATGCCGGCGTGTCCGGCATCAACGGCGTGGCCTGGGATGCGGTCGAGCTGCCAAGCCAGTTCATGGAAAACTGGTGCTGGGAGCCGGAAGGCCTGGCACTGATTTCGGGTCACTACGAAACCGGCGCCGCCCTGCCCCAGGACCTGCTGGACAAGATGCTGGCCGCGAAAAACTTCCAGTCGGGCATGATGATGGTGCGCCAGCTGGAGTTCTCGCTGTTCGATTTCGAGCTGCACGCCAGCCATGGCGACGGCCGCAGCGTATTGCAGGTGCTCGAAGGTGTGCGTGATGAGGTGTCGGTCATGCGCCCGCCGGCTTACAACCGCTTCCCCAACAGCTTTGCGCACATTTTCGCGGGCGGTTACGCGGCGGGCTACTACAGCTACAAGTGGGCCGAAGTGCTGTCGGCTGACGCCTTCTCGCGCTTCGAGGAAGAAGGCGTGCTGAACGCCGAGACCGGCCGCGCCTTCCGCGAGGCGATCCTGGCCCGTGGTGGTTCGCGCGAGCCGATGGAGCTGTTCGTCGACTTCCGTGGCCGTGAGCCTTCCATCGATGCATTGCTGCGCCACAGTGGTCTCACCGAGGACGCTGCAGCATGAGTGAGGTAGCTGTGAACAAGACAAAGAAGCGCTTCATTGCCGGTGCCGTGTGCCCGGCGTGCAGCGAGCCCGACAAGCTGATGATGTGGAACGAAGACGGCATACCGCACCGTGAGTGTGTGGCTTGCGGCTTTACCGACACCCTCAACGAGCAGGGCTTGTCGGTGCCGAAAGAACTGGGCACCCGGGTCAACCACCTGACGCCGAAAGCCGCGCCGGCCAAGGTGCAGACCGTGCAGTTCTTCCCTAATCCGAAGCTGAAAAAGCCGGCTGAGTAATACGGTCATGCCGCCCGGGTGCAATGCCCGGGCAGGCATGGACAGGTGTTAGATAGTCAGGCCACCTGGCGCACGTTGGCCATGCAAGCTCTCTTGCTCATTTCTACCAGCAAGGTGTGCGTCATGGCCAACCCTCTTCTGCAAAATAGCCATATCCCCGTCGATTACTCCTCCATCACCCTCGAAAACATGCAGGCGGCATTCGCTCACGTGCTGCTGGCACACGAGAACGGTGTAGAACGCATCATCCGTGATCAACGAACCATGCCCACCTGGGATGACATGGTGCTGGCGGTGGATGGGCTGGATAGCCGGCTGCTGGCAGTGTTGTATGCCGCTTCACCACTGGTCGGCCGGGATACGGCCTGGGCCAACGCCATCATCGATTTCTACGGCAGAGCGACGGCATGCTTCGAACAGAAGTTCGCCAACACTGGCTTGCATGAGTTGTATGAACGCTTGGCCTGCAGTGACATCGGCAAACAACTGGATGCCGGGAAGCGCGCCACCTTGCGTTGGCATCTGGACAAGTTCGCCGCTGGCGGCGCGTTACTCGACTCCGCAGGCAAAGCGCGTCTGGCAAACCTTCAGGCGCAGATTGGCACCGCACGCGAGGCGTTCCGCAGCAACATCAACCGGCCTGGGTTGAATATCACCGATGAAGCCGAGCTGAGCGGCATACCACAGCGGGTACGCGACGAATTGGCTGCAGGAGCACAACAAGCAGGTAAGCAGGGGTGGTTGATTGCGTGTGACACGGTGACTACTCGTGAGGTGCTCAAACATGCTGGCAACCGCCAGCTCCGTGAGCGTGTGTACCGGGCTTTCCACGCCCGCGGCGTCAGCCATGATCCGCAACAGGACAACGGCACGTATCTGCAGCAACTGGCGCAGTTGCTTGAGGCGAAGGCCCTCCTGCTCGGTTACTCCGGCCATCTGGAGCAGAGCTTGCAGGTGAAGAGTGCGGGTTCGGTAGCCCAGGTGTGCGGTTTTCTCCACGATCTGGCCGATCATGTGCGACCTGCCATGTTGCGGTGGCGTTCGCAGGTGGAGCGCGGGGCTGCCGAGCAGGGCCTGGGCCAACCCCTACCCTGGGATTTCGAGTACCTGCGGCGTGCTTCGCGCAGTGAGTTTCCTGCCGAAGCGCTGCGCGATTACTTCCCGCTGAATACCGTTGTCAGTGCGTTGCAGCAATTGGCGCAGAAGTTGTTTGGTGTAGTGCTGCAGCCCAAAGCGCTGCCTGCTTGGGATGACAGCGTGCAGCCGTTCGAGGTGTGGCAGGACAGCGCTTTCATTGGTTTTCTGTATCTGGATGCCGTGCAACACGCAGGCAAGCAGCCAGACGCGGTGTTTACCACCTATGTAAGGAATCGTCGGGTCGATGCAGAGGGTATCTACCAGGCAGCCTCGGTGGTGGTGTTCAGTGATGTGCCGCAAGCGCTGTCAGGTTTACAGCCGTTGCTCGATCATTTGTCACTGCGCAAGCTTTTCCATGAATTCGGCCATGCCTTGCACCACCTGCTGGTACGTACGACGAACCACGTCATGTCCAACGTGACCGAGCTGGGCACCGATGGTGTGGAGTTGTTCGGCAAGCTGTTCGAGCGTTGGGTCTGGGACGCGGACTATCTGGTGGCGATCTCGGCGCGCACGCAGGACGGCCGTCAACTATCCCGCAAGCAAGCCGATGAGTGCCTGCAGCAGTTACGACAGCAGGGCGTGGAGGAGATCGCGAGTGATCTGTGCCTGGCGTTGTTCGACATGGACCTGCATGGCACACCAAACGATGGCAGGTCCTTGGAACAGCGATTGGGTGATGCCCGCGAACGTTGTGGTTACTGGCCGCTGGCTGATTTCGAACATCCGGCGCATGCCTTCGACCACCTTGTGAACGGCTACGATGCTGGTTACTACGCCTACCTGTGGTCGGATGTGCATGCCTTCGATTTGTTCACCCGCTTCGAAGCCGAGGGCCTGTTGAACGAAGCCACGGGTCGGGCACTGCAGGAAGCACTGTTCGCTCCAGGGGCATCGCGCCCGTTACGTGAAGGCATCGAGGCGTTTCTTGGGCGGCCATCGAGCCAGGCAGCGTATCTCAGCTGGCATGGCCTGAAGTAGTCAGACCAGAGGTGCTGGAAAGATCCCGGCATGCACGATACTGTATATGAATACAGTATATAGGTGAGCCATGATTCCTCCAGCACCGCAAAAGGGCCGTGGCACGGCGCACAACCCACACAACCGCTTTGCCCCTGGTCATTCGGTGGCGGAAGATGATGGCTGGTACCAGGAAGTGCCGCAAACCCAGGGCACCGAGGTGCGGATTGAGACAGCCAAGTCGGTGATCAGCCGCAACACTTCACCCGACCTCCCTTTCGATCGCTCCATCAACCCTTACCGTGGCTGCGAGCATGGCTGCATCTACTGCTATGCCCGCCCCTCGCACGCCTACTGGGACCTTTCTCCCGGCCTGGATTTCGAGACCAAACTGATAGCCAAGACCAACGCAGCCGAGGTGCTGGCACAGCAATTGAGCAAACCGGGCTACGTGTGCGCGCCGATCAATCTGGGCTCCAACACCGACCCCTACCAGCCGATTGAGCGGGAACAGTTACTGACCCGGCGCTTGCTCGAAGTGTTACTGCGTTTTCGTCACCCGGTGACCATTGTCACCAAGGGTTCACTGGTGCTGCGCGACCTTGACCTGCTGGCTGAGATGGCCCGCCAGCGCCTGGCACGGGTGATGATCAGCCTGACCACGCTGGACGACAGCCTCAAGCGCGTGCTCGAACCCCGAGCGGCCTCACCCGGTGCGAGGTTGAGGGCCATCCGAGTATTGCGTGAAGCGGGCGTACCGGTGGGTGTTTTGTGTTCGCCAATGATTCCAATGATCAACGACAGTGAGCTGGAGCGCCTGCTGGAGGCGGCCAGGGAGGCTGGCGCACAGAGTGCGGCCTACATGATGCTGCGCCTGCCGCTGGAAGTGGCGCCGTTGTTCGAGCAGTGGTTACAGGACCATTACCCGCAGCGGGCGGCGCATGTGTTGAGCCTGATCCGCCAGAGCCGCAGTGGCGCGCTGTATGACAGCCGGTTCGGCGTACGCATGCGTGGTGAAGGGGTGTTTGCCGAGTTGCTGGCGCAGCGCTTTGCCAAGGCAATGAAGCGGCTGGATTTCGAAGGGCGCGAGGCGCAGGCGCTGGATTGCTCGGCGTTCTGCCCGCCGGGTGGGCAGATGACGCTGTTCTGACTTGATCCCGCTCACACAAGGGCTGCGCATTGCTCACAACGCTACTAATAACAACCAATAATTGCGCTAATACATATTGGCAACTGATGTTTTTTTGCTATTATCCAACTCCCGCCTTTTTCTCTGGAACGCCCGTTCTAGAGCCTTCTAATTAAGTTTCAGTTAAGTTTTCCCCGCTAGCGTAGGTAATAAGTCCACACCGACTGTGATCTATGGCCCGTGCGTGTCATCTAAAACCCTGCATAGCCTGAATCTTTCACCGGTAAAATGGATTTACCTACACACCGTCAAGAGGATGAATCATGCCCGTCAAGGACCCATCCAAGGTCGTACCGCAGGTCCCCGCGGAAAGCGCCGATGCTGCCCTTAAGCACATCGTCGACGGCTTCCTGCGCTTTCACCATGATGTTTTCCCTGATCAGCAAGAGCTGTTCAAGAAGCTCGCCACCGCGCAAACACCACGCGCCATGTTCATCACCTGTGCCGATTCGCGCATCGTTCCCGAGCTGATCACCCAAAGCTCGCCAGGCGACCTGTTCGTAACCCGTAACGTGGGTAACGTGGTACCGCCTTATGGCCAGATGAACGGGGGCGTTTCCAGCGCCATCGAGTACGCCGTAATGGCGCTTAAAGTGCACCACATCATCATCTGTGGCCACTCCGACTGCGGCGCCATGCGTGCGGTACTCAACCCGCAGTCGCTGACCAAGATGCCTACCGTTGGCGCCTGGTTGCGCCACGCTGAAGTAGCCCGCACCGTGGTCGAGAACAACTGCTCCTGCGGCAGCGAGCACGAGACGATGCAAGTGCTGACCAAAGAGAACGTCATCGCCCAGTTGCATCACTTGCGCACCCATCCTTCGGTGGCTTCGCGCCTGGCGGCCGGTGAGCTGTTCATTCATGGTTGGGTGTACGACATCGAGACCAGCAAGATCGAAGCCTACGACGCCGCCAGCGACAGCTTCCTGCCCTTGGCCGCTGGTGAACCCGTTCCCTGCGCCACTCCGAGAGGCCGCTACTAAGCGACCCGTCCGCCGCTAGAACCTTGATAGCCGGCTGCACCCTACAGGGGTGTGGCGCGGCCTTCGGCTGCCTTGAATTCCCTGACTGCCCTGCCGGCGTGCTCGCTGGCGGCCCGCGCCTGCGCGCTTGTCAGGGGCAAACGTGCCCACGGCCAGGGGAATGGCCGTGCGACTAGAGAAAGGAGAAACACGGTGAACATTACACAGTTGAAAGCGGCCCTGCCGCGTGAGTTGCTGGCATCGGTGGTGGTCTTCCTGGTGGCCCTGCCGTTGTGCATGGGCATTGCGATCGCCTCGGGCATGCCACCGGCGAAAGGCCTGATTACTGGGATTATCGGCGGCATTGTCGTCGGGTTCCTTGCCGGATCGCCGCTACAGGTCAGCGGCCCCGCTGCCGGTCTGGCGGTACTGGTGTTCGAGCTGGTACGCCAGCACGGCATGGCCATGCTTGGGCCGATCCTGCTGTTGGCCGGCTTGCTGCAGTTACTGGCCGGGCGCCTGCGCCTGGGCTGCTGGTTCCGCGTCACTGCGCCGGCGGTGGTGTACGGCATGCTGGCGGGGATTGGCGTGTTGATCGTGCTGTCTCAGGTGCATGTGATGTTCGACACGGCGCCGCAACCGTCAGGCCTGCAGAACCTGCTGGAGTTCCCGGCAACCGTGGCGGCAGCCCTGTCACAGGAGGGTGTTGGCTCAGGTTGGATGGCCGGTGCGCTTGGCCTGGGGACCATCGCCATCATGTGGGGTTGGGAGCGCCTTCGGCCGCAGCGGCTGCGCTTTGTCCCGGGTGCCCTGCTCGGCGTGGCAAGCATGACCGCCATCAGCATGTGGCTGGTCCTGCCGGTAAACCGCGTGCAAGTGCCGGCAGACCTGACTGAGGCCATTGACTGGATTCGCCCGGGTGACCTGATGCAACTGGCTGACCCTGCTCTGCTGGTCGCCGCCTTTGCCCTGGCTTTCATCGCCAGCGCCGAAACCCTGCTGTCGGCTGCAGCGGTCGATCGCATGCACAGTGGTCAGCGCTCGGATTTTGACCGTGAGCTTTCAGCCCAAGGCATTGGCAACATGCTTTGCGGGGTGCTGGGCGCCTTGCCGATGACCGGGGTGATCGTGCGCAGTTCGGCCAATGTCCAGGCCGGAGCGCAGACCCGGGCCTCGGCGATTTTCCATGGCCTATGGCTGTTGGCGTTCGTGGTGGCGCTTAGTAGCGTGCTGCAACAGATACCGGTAGCGAGCCTGGCGGGTGTGCTGGTGTTTACCGGGATCAAGCTGGTCGACTTCAAAGCGTTTCGTGGGCTAGGCCGTTATGGCCGCATGCCGATGTTCACCTATGCGGCGACGGCGCTGGCGATCATCTTTACCGACCTGTTGACTGGGGTACTGCTTGGCTTTGCCCTGACCTTGCTGAAACTGGCGTTCAAGGCTGCGCGGCTGAAGATCAACCTGGTCAGCCTGGAGAAGCCGGGACATATGGAGCTGCGGCTCAGCGGTGCGGCGACGTTCCTCAAGGTGCCGGCGTTGACCCAGGTGCTTGATAGCGTTCCGGCGGGCACCACGTTGCACGTCCCGCTGGGTAACCTGAGTTATATCGACCACTCGTGCCTTGAGTTGCTGGAGGACTGGAGCCGCAGCAATTCTGCCAATGGATCACGGTTGCGGATAGAGCAGCGGCGCCTGAAGCGGCGGATCGAGGGGCGCTTGCGGACCACGGCGGGGGTTGGGGCCTAGCCCCAGTGTAAGGAGCGGGTTCACCCGCGAATACGATGGCAGCGGCAGCGGTGAACGGCGGGTGGAAATTGGTTAGCAGGCCCGGCCCATTCGCGGGCAAGGCCGCTCCTACACCGGGCACGCTTCGGTGGTTCGGCACAGGCCGTTGTAGGAGCGGGTTCACCCGCGAATGGGCCGGGACAGGACAATCAGGCCGGCTGACCCAGCTCCACACCCAGCTGGCGCGACAGGCATGGCCAGCGCTTCCACGCCGCGCCGGTTTCCGGGCTGCTTAGCTTTTCGCGGTAAGCCTCCACCGATTCCACCGCAAAGCTTTCGTCATTGAGCATTTCGTCAACCGAGTGGTGCACCACTTCATCCAGCTGGTTGGCAAAGCTTTCGCCAATCAACTGGTGGGCAATCAGGTTGGCCACCGTGGTGTCGACCGGGATCAACGGCTGCTGGAAGTGGCGGATGTACAAGTCATTCACCTCTTCCACCAAGCGGTGCGCCAGGTAGGCCTCATCCAGTAGGCAGTCCAGGCCCACATGCCCTTGCATCACACTGGGCGGCTGAAGGAAGTAGGCCTCGGCAATTTTCAGTACCGGTTTGATCTGGGCTTCGATGCCGGCTTCGCGAGCGACCTCGTGGGCGGCCTCCAACAGTTCCGGAACCTGATCGATGTAGGCGCTGACGAAGCGCGCCAAAGTACCCTGGGCGTCCTGCTCAGGCAGTTGGATCGAGGGGTGCAGGTGGG
Source organism: Pseudomonas putida (assembly GCA_041879295.1). Lineage (NCBI taxonomy): Bacteria > Pseudomonadati > Pseudomonadota > Gammaproteobacteria > Pseudomonadales > Pseudomonadaceae > Pseudomonas > Pseudomonas putida. Next base: position 125,745 of record CP047152.1, read on the forward strand.
GCAGTTGCAACTCGAGACGCTGTTTCAATTGGCCGGTCTGGCCTTCATGTTGATGGGCTTGGCTTACCTGCTCGCGTACAGCAGCGATGTTCATGACAACTCCAGGGACATTACGTTTCAAACGGAAGACACTAAATTAGCTCGGTATACAGAATACCTAAGACGTATTTGTTATAAACCACGCAAACGTGTGCTATCTCTGGCATAACCGAATGCCACTATTTTGCCATGAACTCTCAAGCGCGCGGTTTTCAGGCGTTCTGGCCATTTCGTGAAGTTCATTTCACAGGCGTCATTGCGTGCCATTGGTCGCTGTCTATACTCCCGTTGAACGTGATTCGTTGATGAGGCCCGACTGCTTTTAGCAGGGGCTCGGTCGTCGAAGCCAGGCAGTCTTGACCGCCGTTCCCTCTTGCCGCAGGCCACGCCTCCGGGACAACAAGAATTAGAAGGGGAACCCGCAATGATGCGACATCCACATGTCTGGATGGGCCTCCTGTTGTGGTCGGTTTTTGGTCAGGCGAACGCCGCCTGGACCGTGAACATGCACCCAGGGGCGACGGAAGTTTCCAACGCCGTCTTCGACCTGCACATGACCATCTTCTGGATCTGCGTGATCATTGGCATCGTGGTGTTTGGCGCGATGTTCTGGTCGATGGTCATCCACCGCCGCTCCACTGGCCAGCAGGCTGCGCATTTCCACGAGCACACCTGGGTGGAAATCCTCTGGACCGTAGTCCCCTTCCTGATTCTGGTGGCCATGGCTATCCCGGCCACCAAGACGCTGATCGACATCTACGATGCCAGTGACTCGGACATCGACATCCAGGTCACTGGGTACCAGTGGAAATGGCATTACAAGTACCTGGGCCAGGACGTCGAGTTCTTCAGCAACCTGGCTACCCCTGCCGACCAGATCCACAACAAGGCGCCCAAGGATGAGCATTACCTGCTGGAAGTCGACCAGCCGCTGGTGCTGCCGGTGGGCGCGAAAGTGCGCTTTCTGGTCACCGCTGCCGACGTGATCCACTCCTGGTGGGTGCCGGCCTTCGCGGTCAAGCGCGACGCCATCCCGGGCTTCGTCAACGAAGCCTGGACCCGTATCGAAAAGCCCGGCATCTACCGTGGTCAGTGCACCGAGCTGTGCGGCAAGGACCACGGCTTCATGCCGGTGGTGGTCGACGTCAAGTCCAAGGCCGATTACGAGACCTGGCTGGGCGAGCGCAAGGCTGAAGCCGCCAAGCTCAAGGAGCTGACCAGCAAGGAATGGACCCTGAACGAGCTGGTGGAACGAGGCGACAAGATCTACCACACCACCTGCGTGGCCTGTCACCAGGCCGAAGGCCAGGGCCTGCCGCCAATGTTCCCGGCGCTCAAAGGCTCGAAGATTGCCACCGGGCCCAAGGAAGACCACTTGAGCATTGTCTTCCATGGCAAGCCCGGCACGGCCATGGCCGCTTTCGGCAAGCAGCTGTCGGAAGTCGACATCGCCGCTGTGGTCACCTACGAGCGCAACGCCTGGGGCAACAACAAAGGCGATATGGTCACGCCGAAGGACGTGCTGGCGCTGAAGCAGGCAGAAGCCAAGTGAACCGGGTTACTCGCGGCAATCATTGGATTGCAGGAGACAGGACATGAGTGCAGTGATCGACGACCACGCCCACGGCCAGGACCATGCGCACGGCCCGGCCAAGGGCCTGATGCGCTGGGTACTGACCACCAACCACAAAGACATCGGCACGATGTACCTGTGGTTCAGTTTCATCATGTTCCTGCTCGGTGGCTCGTTTGCCATGGTGATCCGCGCCGAGCTTTTCCAGCCGGGATTGCAGATCGTGGAGCCGGCGTTCTTCAACCAGATGACCACCATGCATGGCCTGATCATGGTGTTCGGCGCGGTGATGCCAGCCTTCGTCGGCCTGGCCAACTGGATGATCCCGCTGATGATCGGCGCACCTGACATGGCACTGCCACGGATGAACAACTTCAGCTTCTGGCTGCTGCCGGCGGCCTTCCTGCTGCTGGTATCAACCTTGTTCAGCCCGGGCGGAGGGCCGAACTTTGGCTGGACGTTCTACGCGCCGCTTTCCACCACCTATGCGCCAGCCAGCGTCACCTTCTTCATCTTCGCCATCCACCTGATGGGTATCAGTTCGATCATGGGGGCGATCAACGTGATTGCCACCATCCTCAACCTGCGTGCCCCCGGCATGACCCTGATGAAAATGCCGCTGTTCGTCTGGACCTGGTTGATTACCGCGTTCCTGCTGATTGCGGTGATGCCGGTGCTGGCCGGCGTGGTAACCATGATGCTGATGGACATCCACTTCGGTACCAGCTTTTTCAGTGCCGCAGGTGGCGGTGACCCGGTGCTGTTCCAGCATGTGTTCTGGTTCTTCGGTCACCCTGAGGTTTACATCATGATCCTGCCCGCCTTCGGTGCGGTCAGCTCGATCATCCCGGCGTTCTCGCGCAAGCCGCTGTTCGGTTACACCTCGATGGTGTACGCCACCGGCGCCATCGCCTTCCTGTCATTCATCGTCTGGGCCCACCATATGTTCGTGGTAGGCATCCCGGTGGTCGGCGAATTGTTCTTCATGTACGCCACCATGCTGATTGCCGTGCCCACCGGGGTGAAGGTATTCAACTGGGTCAGCACCATGTGGGAAGGTTCGCTCACCTTCGAAACGCCGATGCTGTTCGCCATCGCCTTTGTCATCCTGTTCACCATCGGCGGTTTCTCCGGGCTGATGCTGGCGATCGCCCCGGCGGACTTCCAGTACCACGACACTTACTTCGTGGTGGCGCATTTCCACTACGTACTGGTGCCTGGTGCAATTTTCGGCATCTTCGCCTCGGCCTACTACTGGCTGCCGAAATGGACCGGCCACATGTACGACGAAACCCTCGGCAAACTGCATTTCTGGCTGTCGTTCATCGGCATGAACATGGCCTTCTTCCCCATGCACTTCGTAGGTTTGGCCGGCATGCCACGGCGCATTCCCGACTACAACCTGCAGTTCGCCGATTTCAACATGGTGTCGTCGATCGGCGCGTTCATGTTCGGTGCCACGCAGATCTTCTTCCTATTCATTGTCATCAAGTGCATTCGCGGTGGCGCGCCGGCACCGGCCAAACCCTGGGATGGCGCCGAGGGCCTTGAGTGGTCGATACCCTCACCTGCGCCCTACCACACCTTCCAGACACCCCCGGAAGTGAAATAGGAACCTGCCATGAACGGCCTGTCGCTGAAACGCCTGGTAACGCGCCTGCTGATGCTGACGGTGGTGATGTTCGCCTTCGGCTTCGCGCTGGTGCCGATCTACGACGTGATGTGCAAAGCCTTCGGTATCAACGGCAAGACCGGCGGCCAGTACGAAGGTAGCCAGGTCAGCGACCCGACGCGTGCGGTGCGGGTGCAGTTCATGTCGACCAATGCCAGCGACATGGTCTGGGACTTCTACTCCACTGCCGACCAGCTGGAGGTCAACCCGGGGGCGGTGAACCAGATGATTTTCATTGCCCACAACCCGACCGACCGGCCGATGAGTGCGCAGGCAATACCCAGCATTACCCCGGCCGAGGCCGCGGCCTACTTCCACAAGACCGAGTGCTTCTGCTTTACCCAGCAGGTGCTGCAGCCCGGCGAACGCATCGAGATGCCGGTGCGCTTCATCGTCGACCGCGACCTGCCGGCCAGCGTGAAGCAACTGACACTGGCCTACACCTTGTTCGACATCACCGCTCGCCACCCGCCGGTCGCGCACGTTGCGGCGCAGGACGTCCAGGGCGCCCGTTAAGGGAAGGAGAACAGCAATGGCAAGTCATGAGCACTACTACGTTCCGGCGCAGAGCAAATGGCCGATCATCGCCACCATCGGCATGTTCATCACGGTGTTTGGCCTGGGCACCTGGTTCAACGACATGAAGGCGGGCCACCCGGATTCGCACGGGCCGCTGATTTTCTTTGTGGGTGCGTTGTTTCTGGCCTACATGCTGTTCGGCTGGTTTGGGGCAGTGGTCAAGGAGAGCCGCGCCGGGTTGTACAGCCCGCAGCTGGATCGCTCGTTCCGCTGGGGCATGAGCTGGTTCATCTTCTCTGAAGTGATGTTCTTCCTGGCCTTCTTCGGTGCGCTGTTCTATGTGCGCGTACTGGCGGGGCCGTGGCTGGGTGGCGAAGGGGCAAAAGGTGTTGCGCACATGCTGTGGCCAACCTTCGAATTCACCTGGCCGCTGCTGCACACCCCCGACCCCAAGCTGTTCCCACCGCCCAAGGAAGTGATCGACCCGTGGCACTTGCCGCTGATCAACACCATCCTGCTGGTCAGTTCCAGTGTGACAATCACCATTGCCCATCACGCCTTGCGGCGTGACCACCGCGGCCCACTGAAATTCTGGATGGCGTTGACCATTGTCCTGGGCATCAGCTTTATCGCGCTGCAGGCCTTCGAGTACCACGAGGCCTATACCAAGCTGGGGCTGACACTGGGCTCAGGGATCTACGGTGCGACGTTTTTCATGCTTACCGGCTTCCACGGTGCCCACGTGACATTGGGCACGATCATTCTGATTGTGATGTTCGTGCGCATTCTGCGCGGGCATTTCAACCCGGAAAAACACTTCGGCTTCGAGGCGGCCAGTTGGTACTGGCACTTCGTCGATGTGGTGTGGGTGGGGTTGTTCATCTTTGTCTATGTGTTGTGAACACGAGAACGCTGTAGGGGCGGTTGAGAACTTCAGAAAGGGGCGTGAGAGACCAGTTGACCGCTGATCAAACCCCAGGCGACCAGGCCTATGGTCAGGGCTGCCAGGGTCACCCGTACGGTCAGGGCCTTGAGCAGACGGGTCGAGTTTTCATCATCTTTGACCAGAAACACCAGGCCACTGAACAGGCTGGCAATGGTGGCCAACAGCATCAGGACAATCGCGGCCTTGAGCATGATGTTACTCCGGGGGGATGCGGTGATGTGGATAAGTATAGCGAGGCGCCCGTGAGGCCGTTTCGCCCAGGCTGGGTACCGACGCTGGTAGTGCTTGCGCTGCTGCCGGGGCTGATTGCGCTTGGTTGCTGGCAACTCGGCCGTGCCGAGGAAAAGCGCGTGCTGCTGGCCACTTATGCAGAACGGCGGATTGAAGCGCCGATCACCACCGCCCAGCTCCTCTCGAAAGAAGACAACGCCTTCCGCCGCGTGCATTTGTATGGCCGCTTCGACGCCGAGCACAGCGTGCTGCTGGACAACCGCATGCGCGACGGCAAAGCCGGTGTCGAGCTGCTGCAGCCCTTCCACGACCAAGCCAGCGGCCTGTGGTTGCTGATCAATCGTGGCTGGCTGCCATGGCAGGACCGCCGGCTGCCGGTGCACTTCGAAACCCCTGCGCAGGCCTTGGCGCTGGATGCCTCTGTGTATGTCGCGCCTGGCAGCACCTTCCAGCTGCACCCGGACCCCATCGGCGGGCAATGGCCACATCTGTTGACCGCTATCGATGCCGCGCTGCTATGGCAACAGCTTGATCGCGAAGGCTTCGCCCAGGAATTGCGCCTGGAGCCGGGCCCGGCGAGCTATCGCCTGGACTGGCCGGTTGTCGCCATGAGCCCCGAAAAACACGTGGGTTACGCCGTGCAGTGGTTTGCCCTGGCGACCGCTCTGGTTCTGCTCTACCTCTTCTTCGGCTGGCACCAAAACAAGGAGAAACGCCATGGCCACCGCCACTCCACTGGACGCGCATGAACGTAGCAAACCCAGAGCCCGTGGGCGTTTGCAGCTGTTGCTTATCCTGCTGGTGGTGCTTGGGCCGATGGTTCTGGCCACCAGCATGTACAAGCTCAAATTCTGGGTGCCGGAAGGCCGCAGCTACCATGGTGCCATGATTGGCAATGGGGAAAGCCGTGCCGATCTCGGCGTGGCAGGGCAGGACAATCGCTGGCAGTTGCTGGTCAGCGCACCCCAGGCTTGCACCGAAGACTGTCAGCGCCTGGTGTACCTGGCTCGGCAGATTCAGGTCGGGCTGGGGCGTGATGCCAGCCGCGCCAGCCACGCGCTGGCCGCCGCCCAGCCGCTGAGTGCCGACTACCAGGCACTGCTCGGCCGCGAGTACCCGCAGTTGCAGCGCTACCCGCTGGATGCGCAACGTTACCAGCAGAAGGTTGTCGAGCCCGGCCCGCAGCTGTGGATCGTCGACCCGCACGGCAACCTGGTGCTGCGCTATGACGGCAAGGTCAACGGCAAGCATGTGCTGGATGACCTGCGCCACCTGCTCAAGCTGTCCAATATCGGCTAGGAGCCTGCCATGGCCAGACCTGGATTTCGCCTTGCTGTGTTCGCCACCCTGCTGGCACTGCTGGTCGTCCTGCTCGGTGCCTATACCCGCCTGACCCACGCCGGCCTCGGTTGCCCCGACTGGCCAGGGTGCTATGGCTTTATCAGCGTGCCCAAGAGCGACGCGCAGTTGGCCCATGCCGAGCTGCACTTTCCTGAGCACCCGGTGGAGGCTGCCAAGGGCTGGGCCGAAATGGTCCATCGCTATTTCGCCGGTAGCCTGGCCGTGGTGATCGCCCTGCTCGTCTTTCAGGCAGTGCGCCGGCATGCCCGCGATGGGCAGCCTTATCGCCTGCCCATGCTGCTACTGGGTGTGGTGCTGGCCCAGGCAGCCTTCGGTATGTGGACCGTCACCCTGAAGCTATGGCCGCAGGTGGTCACGGCGCACTTGCTGGGTGGCTTTACCACGTTGAGCTTGCTGTTTCTGTTGTCTCTGCGTCTGTCCCGGGCCTTTGCGCCCTTGCCGAAACTGCCGCTGAGCCTGCGCCGAATCGCGGCGTTGGCGCTACTGGTGGTAATCGGCCAGATCGCCCTGGGCGGTTGGGTCAGCGCCAACTACGCCGCCGTGGCCTGCATCGACCTGCCGACTTGCCATGGCCAGTGGTGGCCAGCGGCGGACTTCAGCAACGGCTTCCACCTGACCCAACATGTCGGGCCCAATTACCTTGGCGGGCAGCTGGACAGTGATGCGCGTACGGCCATCCACATCAGCCACAGGCTGGGCGCGCTGCTGGTGACCTGCGTGCTACTGATGCTCAGCTGGAAGCTGCACCGCTGTGGTCTCCCCGGCCTGGCACGGCTGGTGCTGCTGGCGCTGGCCCTGCAAGTGGGCCTGGGCATCAGCAATGTGGTGTTCCACCTGCCGCTGGCGGTGGCTGTTGCGCACAATGCCGGCGGGGCGATGCTGCTGCTGAGCATGGTGCTGGTGAACTACCGCATTCGAGTGGTCGACAAGGTTCGAGTGGGCGTCGGCCATGGCTGGCGTCTGCGGCCCGTGGTCGGGGTGGGCATTTCCCATCATATGAGGAACGACTCGTGGCGACGCTTCTAAGCGTACGACGGGCTCGCTGGCGCGATTACCTTGAGCTGACCAAGCCCAAGGTGGTGGTGCTGATGCTGATCACCTCGCTGGCGGGCATGTTCCTGGCCACCCGGGCGGGCGTCAGCTGGAGCGTGCTGTTGTTTGGCAACCTGGGTATCGGCCTGTGCGCGGGTGGCGCGGCGGTGGTCAATCATGTGGTGGATCGGCGCATCGATGCGCTGATGGCGCGCACCCACAAACGGCCTTTGGCCCAAGGCCGAGTCGAGCCCCTGCCGGCGCTGTTGTTCGCCTTGGCCCTGGCCCTGTTGGGCATGGTTCTGCTGCTTGTGTTCACCAACGCCCTCACCGCTTGGCTGACCCTGGCCTCATTACTCGGTTATGCGGTGCTCTACACTGGCTTTCTCAAGCGCGCCACGCCACAGAACATCGTCATCGGTGGCCTGGCCGGCGCCGCTCCACCGTTGCTCGGCTGGGTGGCTGTAAGCGGCCATGTCAGCGCCGAACCCTTGCTGCTTGTGCTGATCATTTTTGCCTGGACCCCGCCGCATTTCTGGGCGCTGGCCATCCACCGCAAGGAGGAATACGCCAAGGCCGATATCCCGATGTTGCCGGTGACCCACGGCGAGTACTACACCAAGCTGCATATCCTGCTGTACACCCTGGTCTTGCTGGCAGTGAGCCTGCTGCCGTACGCCATCCACATGAGTGGCCCGCTGTACCTGGCCTGTGCCCTGGCTTTGGGCCTGCGCTTCCTGCAATGGGCCTGGGTGTTGTACCGTAGCAGCCGGCCGCACGCAGCGATCGGCACCTTCAAGTACTCTATCGGCTACCTGTTCGCGCTGTTCATTGCGTTGCTTCTTGACCACTACCTGTTGCTGAACCTATGACCCGAACCCAGAAAACCGTCTTCATCCTCGTTGCCCTGGTCGCGTTGATCATGGGCCTGACCGTCAACAAGGTGCTTAATGGTCGTGACCAGCCCAACCCTGCCGAGCTGATCGATGCGGGCATCATCCTGCTGCCGCAGAGCCGCGCCGTGGCCGATGTCACCATGACCAACCAGGACGGCCAGCCGGTGCAGATGGATGCCCTCAAGGGCAAATGGTCGCTGCTGTTCTTTGGCTACACCTACTGCCCGGATATCTGCCCGACCACTCTGGCCCAGCTGCGCCAGGTGAAGAGCGAGCTGCCCAAGGATGCCGTCGACCGGCTGCAGGTGGTGTTGGTGAGTGTGGACCCTAACCGCGATACGCCGAACCAGCTGAAGCAGTATCTGGGCTATTTCGACAAGGACTTTGTCGGCGTGGCGGGGTCGATCGAGGATACCCAGAAGCTGGCCAATGCCTTGAGCATTCCGTTCATTCCTGCGGATACCAGCAAGCCGGGGTATACCGTGGATCACAGCGGTAACCTGGCGATTGTCGGTCCGGATGGACGACAGCGTGGGTTCATTCGGGCGCCGTTCAACAACCAGAAGCTGGGGGCGCAGCTGCCGGGGCTGGTCAAGCGGGATTGAGTCAGCCCCAAAAGCTTCGCGGGTAAACCCGCTCCTACAACGATGTGTGTAGGAGCGGGTTTACCCGCGAAGAGTCCAGCGTGATAGTTCGGCTCAGAACGCCGGAACCACAGCGCCTTTGTACTTCTCGATGATGAACTGCTTCACCTCTGGCGAGTGCAGTGCAGCCGCCAGTTTCTTCATGTCGTCCGAGTCCTTGTTGTCCGGGCGGGCAACCAGAATGTTCACGTAAGGCGAGTCGCTGCCCTCGATGGCCAGCGCGTCTTTTTCCGGGTTCAGCTTGGCTTCCAGCGCGTAATTGGTGTTGATCAGGGCGGCATCTACCTGGGTCAGCACGCGCGGGATGGTGGCGGCTTCCAGCTCACGGAACTTCACGTTTTTCGGGTTCTCGGCAACATCCTTCACGGTCGACAGGATGTTCTTGTTGTCCTTGAGCTTGATCACGCCAGCCTTGTCCAGCAGCAGCAAGGCGCGGCCGCCGTTGGTGGCGTCGTTGGGGATGACCACGGTGGCGCCGGAGGACAGCTCGTCGAGCTTCTCGATCTTGGTCGAATACACGCCCAGTGGCTCGATGTGCACGCCAGTCACGCTCACCAGGTTTGTGCCCTTGGCCTTGTTGAACTCATCCAGGTAAGGCTGGTGCTGGAAGAAGTTGGCGTCCAGGCGCTTTTCGGCCACCTGCACGTTCGGCTGGATGTAGTCGGTGAATTCCTTGACCTTCAGCTCTACGCCTTCTTTCGCCAGTTGTGGTTTGACGAAGTTGAGGATCTCGGCGTGCGGCACCGGGGTGGCGGCGACGGTGAGGGTATCGGCCTGGGCCGAGAAGGCCGCGACAGCGGCAGCGACAGCAAGCAGCTTCTTCATTGATCACTCCTTGTGAGGGCCGCGACGGCCCCCGAACGGGTCGGCCAGGCCGACCCCATTGGGGTTACTTACGGGAAAAATGCACGACCAGTTTGTCGCCCACGCTCTGCAGTACTTGAACCAGTACCAGCAGCAGTACCACGGTCACTACCATCACATCTGTCTGGAAACGCTGGTAACCGAAGCGGATAGCCAGGTCGCCAAGGCCACCGGCACCCACCACACCGGCCATGGCGGTGTAAGAAACCAGGGTGATGGCGGTTACGGTAATGGCCGCGAAGATGCCCGGACGGGCCTCCGGCAGCAGCGCACTGGTGATGATCTGGCGGGTGGTGGCACCCATTGACTGGGTGGCCTCGATGATGCCGCGGTCCACTTCACGCAGGGCGGTTTCAACCAGGCGCGCAAAGAACGGCGTGGCACCCACTACCAGCGGCGGGATGGCGCCCGCAACGCCCAGCGAGGTACCGGTGATCAGCACGGTGAACGGGATCATCACGATCAGCAAGATGATGAATGGCAGCGAGCGCAGGATGTTGACCACCAGCGACAGCAGCGCATAGACGCCTTTTTGTTCGAACATCTGCTTTGGCCCGCAGAGGAACAGCAGCACACCCAGTGGCAGGCCCAGCAGCACGGTGAAGAACAGCGAGCCGAACAGCATGATCATGGTATCGACGGTGGCCAGCCAGATTTCGGCCCAGTCGACGTTGGCGAAGAAACTCAGAGCGTCCATCAACGCATTACCTCCATATGTACGTCAGCTGCCTTGAAGCGGGCGAACGCCGCTTCCATGTCTCCGCCGATCAGGGCGAGAGTGAGCTGGCCATAGGGGACATCCTTGATGCGGTCGATACGCCCGGCGAGGATGCTGTAGTCGACACCGGTTTCGCGGGCCACGGTGCCCAGCAGCGGCGCGTAGGTAGCGTCGCCCTGGAAGGTCAGGCGTACGATGCGGCCTGGAACGTGGGCAAAGTCGTCGCGCTGCTCACCTTCGTCGACCTGCTCGTCTTCCTGGACGAAGCGCTTGGTGGTGGGGTGCTGCGGATGCAGGAACACCTCGGCCACCGAGCCTTGCTCGACGATCTTGCCGGCGTCCATCACTGCCACGCAGTCGCAGACACGGCGGATCACGTCCATCTCGTGGGTGATCAGCACGATGGTCAGCTTCAGTTCACGGTTGATCTCGGCCAGTAGTTGCAGCACGGAGGCCGTGGTTTGCGGGTCGAGGGCACTGGTGGCCTCGTCGCATAGCAGGATCTTCGGGTTGGTCGACAGGGCGCGGGCGATACCGACGCGCTGCTTCTGGCCACCGGACAGCTGTGCCGGGTACTTCTTGGCGTGGTCCGACAGGCCAACGCGAGCCAGTAGCTCGGTGACGCGCTTGTCGATTTCGCTGCGCGACAGCTCGCCGGCCAGGGCCAGCGGCAGGGCGACGTTGTCGGCGACGGTCTTGGAGGCCAGCAGGTTGAAGTGCTGGAAAATCATCCCGACCTGCTGGCGGAAGCCGCGTAACTGGCTGGCGTTGAACGCGGTGACGTCTTCGCCGTCGACGATGATCTTGCCGCCGGAGGGTTCCTCCAGGCGGTTGATCAGGCGCAGCATGGTGCTTTTGCCGGCGCCGGAATGGCCGATCAGGCCGAACACCTGGCCATCTTCGATGGTCAGGCTGGTCGGATTCAGTGCGGGGATTTCCCTACCGGCAACGCGGTAGGTTTTATGTACCTGTTGGAACTCGATCACGTAGCGAACCTTGTGGGGCGCATTGAAATTTGGGTCAGCGGTTAGCTGGGGTCGCGCATTTTAGCCTTTTCCCATAGCTGTTCTTAGCATTTATTTCGTCATGTACCAATCCATCGGGCATATCGCGACAACCGGTAATCCTGATTGAACGCTCGGCAACGCCCTCCAGTCACTACTTGCACAAGCCCTGAACGGGCACGCCTTAAGACTGATGAGGAGAGCCGATCATGCCCAGCAAGAAAACGGATGCGCCCAAGCACAGCGAGGCCGCCGGCACCCAGACCCCCGACCGGGCCAACACCAATGCCAAGCTGCAGAGCCTGGAGGCCGACCGCAGCGATGCGACCGGGCATGCGCTGCGCACCAACCAAGGCGTGCGCATTGCTGACAACCAGAACTCCCTCAAGGCGGGTGATCGCGGGCCGTCGCTGCTTGAAGACTTCATCATGCGCGAGAAAATCACCCACTTCGACCATGAGCGTATCCCCGAGCGCATCGTGCACGCCCGCGGTACCGGGGCACACGGGTTCTTCCAGAGCTATGGCAACCACGCCGAGCTGACCAAGGCCGGCTTCCTGCAAGATCCGGAAAAGATCACCCCGGTTTTTGTCCGCTTCTCGACGGTTCAGGGCCCACGCGGTTCTGGCGACACGGTGCGAGATGTGCGGGGCTTTGCCGTCAAGTTCTATACAGATGAAGGCAATTTCGACTTGGTCGGCAACAACATGCCGGTGTTTTTCATCCAGGATGCCATCAAGTTCCCCGATTTTGTCCACGCGGTGAAGCCGGAGCCACATAACGAGATACCTACCGGCGGTTCAGCTCATGACACCTTCTGGGATTTTGTATCGCTGGTGCCGGAGTCGGCTCATATGGTCATGTGGGCCATGTCTGACCGCGCCATCCCGCGCAGCCTTCGAATGATGGAAGGCTTCGGCGTGCATACTTTCCGCCTGATCAATGCCAAGGGCGTGGCCAGCTTCGTCAAGTTTCATTGGAAACCACGCCAGGGCGTGCATTCCCTGCTGTGGGACGAAGCCCAGAAACTGGCGGGCAAGGACACCGACTTCCAGCGCCGTGACCTATGGGAAGCCATCGAAACCGGTGACTACCCGGAATGGGAACTGGGCGTGCAGATTGTGCCTGAGGCCGACGAACACAAATTCGATTTCGACCTGTTGGACCCGACCAAGATCATCCCGGAGGAACTGGTACCCGTCACGCCGCTGGGCAAGATGGTGCTCAACCGCAACCCGGACAATTTCTTTGCCGAGGTCGAACAGGTAGCGTTCTGCCCGGGCCATATCGTGCCGGGTATCGACTTTACCAACGACCCGCTGCTGCAGGGCCGACTGTTCTCGTACACCGATACCCAGATCAGCCGCCTGGGTGGGCCGAACTTCCACCAGATCCCGATCAACCGGCCGGTATCGCCGAACCACAACAACCAGCGTGATGCGCTGCACCAGCACGTTGTGCACAAGGGGCGGGCGTCCTACGAACCCAACTCGATTGACGGCGGCTGGCCGAAGGAAACCCCGCCTGCGGCGCAAGACGGCGGCTTTGAGAGCTATCAGGAGCGTATCGATGCGCACAAGATTCGCCAGCGCAGTGAGTCGTTCGGCGATCACTTCTCGCAGGCTCGGCTGTTCTTCCAGAGCATGAGCCCGACTGAGCAACAGCACATCATCAAGGCTTACAGTTTCGAATTGGGCAAAGTCGAGCGTGAACATATCCGCGCCCGGGAAGTGAATGACATTCTCGCCAACATCGACTTGAAGCTGGCGGCGGCGGTTGCGGCCAACCTGGGCCTCCCCGCGCCGAAAGCGGGTACGGTGCAGGTAAAGGGTAGCCAGCCGGCGCAATCGCCTGCGTTGAGCCAGATGAACCACCCAGGTTCGGTGGGTATCAAGGGGCGCAAGATTGCTGTGCTGGTGGCAGATGGCGTGGACGCTGCCAGCGTCGACAAACTGGTCAAGGCCCTGGAAGCGCACAGTGCCCGGCCGATGCTGCTGGGGCCGACCTCGGCGCCGGTGAAGGCGGCGGATGGCAAACAACTGCCGGTAGCGGCGTCGATGGAGGGGATGCCTTCGATCATGTTCGATGGGATTGTCGTGCCTGCGGGCAAGGCCTCTACGGATGCGCTGGCGGCTAGCGGATTGGCCAAGCACTTCTTGCTGGAGGGCTACAAGCACCTGAAGGCGCTGGTGCTGACCAAGGAATTGGCGAAAGCATTGGGGCTCAAGGAGGATAAGGGGCTGCTGCTCGGGGATGAGCAGAAGGCAGTGGATGCCTTTGTCAAAGCGGTTGAAGGCCACCGGGTGTGGGAGCGGGAGGCGGCAGCTGAAGCGGTTCCTGCCTGATAAGGCCTTTTCGCGGGTCAACCCCCTCCTGATATAGGAGCGGGTTGACCCGCGAAGCGTTTACTGCCGATGTGGGACCAGCACCACCTGTGCCGGCAGCGAGCGCTGGATCTGATGCTTCTGCTTCAGCTCAAACCCACTGTCAATCTTGCGCACGCGCTTCTCCAGCAAGGTCTTCAGCCAGGGTGCATCCTCGGTGCGCGGTACCTGAAATACCACTTCACACTGGTAACTCACCACATCGGCGGCAATGTCGTCCAGTTGGCGGCGCAGCGCGCGGCTGTCAGTGGTCTTCAAGGCCACCACGGTACTTGGCGCTGTCGGGTCGATGATGCGTGCCTTGGGCTTGGCTTCGGCGGCTTTCAGCGCAGCTTCCGCCTTTTCCAGCTCGGCCTTGCGGGCCTGGGTCACAGCATCCCCGCCGGTCACCGCTGGCGCCTGCGGCATCAGTGCACGGGCGCGGGCCAGCGCGGTAGCTGCCGCGTTCACATCGCCCTTTTGCAGGACGATCTGGCTACGTTGCAAGTAGGCTTCGGCCAGTTGGCGCTGGTATTGCTCCAGGCGTGCATCATCCGGCGACTGGGCCTGCAGTGCTGCAAGCTGGTCTTCGGCGGTAGCCAGCTCATTGCTGGCGATGTTCTGTTGCAACTGCTGCCAGGCATCTGCTTGGGCAGGTGCGGTGGCCTGGTCGACCGGCGCATTGGAACAGGCAGCCAGGATCAGGGAAAACGCGGCAACAAGCAGATAACGGGAGGCGAACGGCTTCATTCCTGCGACTCTCTATTTGCGCAAAAAGCGAGCAAGTCTACACCCAGGTGCGCACGCTCGAAAATAGGCCTTACAGACCCTTTACCGGCCAAAGGTTGCAAGGTGTGCCTGCACACACCCTGCCTCTCAGCGTTTTGGCAGGGCCAGGCTCAGCAAGAATAGCACCGCGGCGCAGACCACGATCGACGGCCCGGCGGGGGTGTCCTTGAACCAGGACATGGCCAGGCCGCCGCAGACCGCGGTGACGCCCAGCAGGCTGGCCCCCAGGGCCATTTGCTCTGGTGAGCGGGCGTGCCGCTGTGCCGCAGCCGCAGGGATGATCAGCAGCGAGGTGATCAGCAGCACGCCAACGATTTTCATGGCAACTGCAATCACCACTGCAATCAGCAGCATCAGCGCCATGCGTAGGCTGGCCACGGGCAGGCCTTCGACCATGGCCAGCTCTTCGTGCACGGTAATTGCCAGTAGCGGCCGCCACAGCACAGCGAGCAGCAGCAGGACCAGTGCACTGCCGCCGAGGATCCAGGCCAGGTCGGTTGGGCTGATGGCCAGCAGATCGCCGAACAGGTAAGCCATCAGGTCGATGCGCACATCGTGCATGAAGCTCAGCACCACCAGGCCCAGCGACAAGGTGCTGGGGGCCAGGATGCCCAGGAGGGTGTCGGAGGCCAACGGCTGGCGTTGCTGCAATGTCACCAGCAGAATCGCCAGCAACAGGCAGCCCACGGTTACCGCCAGTGCCGGGCTGACATCCAGGGCGAAACCCAGGGCCACACCGAGCAGGGCGGCGTGAGACAGGGTGTCGCCAAAGTAGGCCATGCGCCGCCATACCACGAAAGAGCCCAGTGGGCCTGCAACCAGTGCCAGGGACAAGCCGGCAAGCAAGGCGTAGAGAAGAAAGTCAGCCATGCTTGCAGTGCTCTCCGTGAACATGGGTGCCAGGGGCGACCACCGAGCCATGCAGGTCGTGGCTGTGGTCGTGATGGTGGTGGTAGATGGCCAGGCTCGGTGCGGTTTTGCCGAACAGTTCGACGAACGCTGGGTCACCGCTGACTTGCTCGGGGTGGCCCGAGCAGCATACGTGGCGGTTCAGGCACACCACCTGGTCGGTGGCGCTCATGACCAGGTGCAGGTCGTGGGACACCATCAGCACGCCGCAGCCGTGGCGGTCGCGCAGGCGGGTGATGAGGTTGTAAAGCTCGGTCTGGCCGACTACGTCTACACCTTGTACCGGTTCGTCGAGCACCAGCAACTGGGGTTCGCGCAGCAAGGCGCGGGCCAGCAGCACGCGTTGCATTTCGCCGCCGGAAATAGTCTGGATCGGGCTGTCGATGACTTGCTCGGCGCCCACTTCCTGCAGCGCCGACAAGGCTGCCGCGCGGTCTACACCTGGCACCAGGCGCAGGAAGCGCAGCACCGAAAGCGGCAGTGTGGCATCAACCTGAATCTTCTGGGGCATGTAGCCAATGCGCAGCTTGGGCTTGCGCCATACCTTGCCGCGATGTGGCTTGAGCAGGCCAAGTACGGCGCGCACCAAGGTAGTCTTGCCCGCCCCGTTGGGGCCAATCAGGGTGACGATCTGGCCTGGGGCGACCGACAGGTCGATGCTGTCGAGCACCGCCTCGCCGCCAAAGGTGACGCCGACCTGCTCCAGGCGAATCAGGGCCTCGCTCATGCCGCGCTCCGGCAGCTACCGCACAGGCCGACCACTTCCACGGTCTGGGTCTCGACCGTGAAACCCACGCCTTTGGCGCTGTTGATGATGGCCTCGCTGATGCTGCTCTGTTCAAGCTCGATGGCCACATGGCAGGCCCGACAGATCAGAAACTGGCCTTGGTGCACGTGCTCGGGGTGGCTGCAGCCGATGAAGGCGTTGAGCGACGCGATGCGATGCACCAGGCCGTTTTCCAGCAGGAAGTCCAGCGCGCGGTACACCGTGGGCGGCGCGGCGCGGCGGCCGTCCTGCTCACTGAGCACCGCGAGGATGTCGTAGGCACCCAGCGGCTTGTGGCTCTGCCACACCAGCTCCAGCACACGGCGGCGCAGGGCGGTCAGGCGCAGGCCCTGGCGGGTGCACAAGGCATCGGCTTCAGCCAGTGCGCTGTGTACGCAATGGGAGTGGTCGTGAGGACGGTTGGCCAGCGGTGTGATGGACATGGGCAGCGACGGTTCTGGACAGAGACGTTATTATGTTACCTGTTTCTGACGACTCGAGTATTCACCGTGTCCCGATTCCTGGTTCTGTTTGTCGCTTTCATCGCATTTTCCGCGCAGGCCGACGTGCGTGTGCTCACCAGTATCAAGCCCCTGCAGCAGATTGCCGCTGCCGTGCAGGATGGTGTTGGCAGCCCTGAAGTGCTGCTGCCACCCGGGGCTTCACCCCACCACTATGCGCTGCGCCCCTCCGACGTGCGGCGGGTAGGCGATGCCGACCTGCTGTACTGGATCGGCCCGGACATGGAGAACTTCCTTCCGCGTGTGCTGGGAAGCCGTAGCAAGGCCACAGTGGCTGTGCAGGCGCTGCCTGGCATGAAGTTGCGCCACTTTGGCGAGGACAGCCATTCCCATGAGGAAGAAGACCACAGCGACCACGACCATGACCACCGCCCAGGCAGTCTTGATGCACACTTGTGGCTATCGTCGGTCAATGCGCGAGTGATCGCAGCTAAAATGGCAGCTGATCTGGCCCAGGTCGATCCGGCCAATGCGGCTCGCTATCAGAGCAACCTGAAGGCCTTCGATGAACGCCTGGATGCGTTGGACGGGCGTATCAAGGCGCGCGTGGCCGGTATTGCCGGCAAGCCGTACTTCGTCTTCCATGAAGCCTTCGATTATTTTGAGGCTGAATATGGCTTGAAGCACGCGGGCGTGTTCAGCGTAGCGTCCGAGGTGCAGCCTGGGGCGCAACATGTGGCGGCCATGCGCCAGCGCCTGCAGGAAGTAGGGAAGACCTGCGTGTTCAGCGAGCCGCCAATACGGCCGCGATTGGCCGAGACCCTGACTGCCGGGTTGCCGGTGCGCCTGGCCGAGCTGGATGCCCTGGGCGGCACCGATCCGGTGGATGGCAAAGGGTATGAGCGCTTGCTCGAGAAACTGGGCGGTGACCTGGCAGGCTGCCTGGAGCAGTTGTAAGCCTATACCGGCCCTTCGCGGGCACGCCCGCTCCCACAGGGATAAACTCAAACATTGAGTTTATCGTTGTACCTGTGGGAGCGGGCGTGCCCGCGAAGAAGCTGAAGAGGGCTAGAGGGCGAACGGCAGGTGCAAAGCCACCTGCTGGCGCTGCGCCAGACGCACTTCGAACTCGCTCGGATCGTGGATCATCACATCCATCCCGGCGAACGACTCGGCCGCAATCAGGCGCGACAGCCAGAAACGCACGCAGCCTACCCGCAACATTTCCGGCCACAGCTCGGCTTCGGCTGCAGTGAACGGCCGTAGCGCCGCATAGGCTGCCAGCAGCGCCTGGGCGCGTGGTACATCTACCGCGCCCTGCTCATCCAGGCACCAGTCGTTCACGGTGATGGCGATGTCATACAGCATCGGCCCGGAGCAGGCATTGTAGAAGTCGATCACACCGGTCAGGTGGGTGCCTTCGAACATCACGTTGTCGCGGAACAGATCGGCATGCAGGTTAGCCCGCGGCAAGGCCAGAATCTGCGCCTTGTGTGCGCTGATTTCGTCCAGCGCCGGCTGCAGTAATGCGGCTTGCTCTGCAGTCAGGCGTGGCAGGAGCTCGGCACCCGAAGCCAGCATCCAGTCCAGACCGCGGTCGGTGCGGCGTTCGATGATGTGCTCGCGGGTGGCCAGGTGAATGTGTGCCAGCAACTCCCCGACCTGGGCGCAGTGCTGGTTGTTGGGGGCCTTGATGTGCTTGCCCGACAGCCTGGGCTGCAACAATGCCGGCTTGCCGCACAGCTCGCGCAGGCCATTGCCGTCGCGGTCACGAATGGCATAGGGCACCGGCATGTCGGCAGCGTGCAGGGTGTCGAGCAGCTCGATGAAGAACGGCATGTCCTCGCTGGGCCCACGCTCGATCAGCGTCAGGACGAACTCCCCCTGTTCGAGGCTGACGAAGAAATTGCTGTTCTCGGTACCGGCGGCAATGCCCTGGAAGTCGAGCAGACGGCCCAGCTCGTACGGCGCCAGAAAGGTTTCCAGCTCAGGCCGGGTCACGGGGGTGAAGACTGACATGATGAAAAATTGCCCATACGGGCACTTCCGCCGGGAAGTGCCGGGTTGATGTGAACGGTGCGCGTCAGCTTACCACTCGAAGATCTTCCAGGACGGAATCAGCATGTCCGGCTGGTCGGATCGAATGAAATTGGCATCAGTGCCATCGGCGCGTACCAGAAAATAAGGCTTGCCGTTTTTCGGCGTGATCTTGATCGCATACAGGAAGCCGTTCTGCCGGTATTCCTGGATGGTTTTGTCGCCTTCCGTGCGAATGGTCACCTCGGGATCGGCCGAGGGGGCGTCGTCCGCCGCCAGGGTGACGACAGGCGTGGTTGCCAACAGGCCGAGCAGTAACAGGCGATTGAGTGTGCGCATGATAACCTAGTCCCTTTGTCGTCAATGATTCTGGCTATTCTAGCGCCGGACCCGTCGAAAAGGTTGATTCTGCTCATGAGCCAAGCGCCCCTCGTCCTGGTGGACGGTTCCTCCTACCTTTATCGCGCCTTCCACGCGCTGCCGCCGCTGACCACGTCCAAGGGCATGCCGACCGGTGCGGTGAAGGGTGTGCTGAACATGCTCAAGAGCTTGCGCAAGCAATACCCCGACAGCCTGTTCGCCGTGGTGTTCGACGCCAAGGGCGGCACCTTCCGCGATGCCATGTTCGCCGAGTACAAGGCCAACCGCCCCAGCATGCCGGACGACCTGCGGGTACAGATCGAGCCGCTGCACGCCAGCGTCAAGGCACTGGGCTACCCGCTGCTGTGCGTGGAGGGTGTCGAGGCTGACGACGTGATCGGCACCCTGGCGCGCAGCAGCGCCGCCCTGGGTCGCCCGGTGATCATCTCGACCGGTGACAAGGACATGGCGCAACTGGTGGATGGGCACATTACCTTGGTCAACACCATGACCGGAAGCGTGCTGGACGTGGCTGGCGTGCACGAGAAATTCGGCGTCGGCCCGGAACACATCATCGACTTCCTGGCCCTGATGGGTGACAAGGTCGACAACATCCCCGGCGTGCCGGGCGTGGGTGAAAAAACGGCGGTGGGGCTGCTGACCGGCATCGGCGGTGGTCTCAGCGACCTTTACGCCAACCTGGACAAGGTGCCAGCGCTGGCCATTCGCGGCGCCAAGACCTTGCCGGCCAAGCTGGAGGAGCACCGCGACGCGGCATTCCTGTCCTACGAGCTGGCCACCATCAAGGTTGACGTGCCGCTGGACGTCGAGGTCGAGGCGTTGGTATGCGGTGAACCTGACCGCGAGGCGCTGTTGGCGTTGTACACCGAGATGGAGTTCAAGAGCTGGGTCGCCGAGGTGCAGCGTGATGCGGCCAAGGCCGGTGACGATGTTGCCCCGGCTGCGGAGCCGGCGGCCAAGGTCGAGCCTAGGTACGAAACCATTCTCGACCAGGCCCGTTTCGACGCCTGGCTGGAGAAGCTGCGCCAGGCACCGCTGTTCGCCTTCGACACCGAGACCACCGGCCTGGACGCCCAGCAGGCGCAGTTGGTCGGCCTGTCGTTCGCTGTCGAGCCGCATGAAGCGGCCTATGTGCCGCTAGCCCACGATTACGAGGGCGCGCCGGTTCAGCTGGACCGCGAGGCCGTGCTGCTGGCGCTGAAACCACTGCTGGAGGACCCGGCCAAGGCCAAGGTCGGGCAGAATGCCAAGTACGACATCAACATCCTCGCCAATGGCTCCCCCGCCATCGAGATGCGCGGCGTGGCCTACGACACCATGCTCGAGTCGTATGTGCTGAACTCCACCGCCACCCGTCATGACATGGACAGCCTGGCGCAGAAGTACCTCGACCACACCACGATCGCCTTCGAGGACATCGCCGGCAAGGGTGCCAAACAGCTCACCTTCAACCAGATCAACCTGGACAAAGCTGGCCCCTACGCCGCCGAAGATGCCGACATCACCCTGCGCCTGCACCACGTATTGCAGGCCCGCCTGGCACAGACGCCGAGCGTGCAACCAGTGCTGATGGATATCGAGATGCCGCTGGTGCCGGTACTGGCCAGGATCGAGCGCCAGGGTGCTCTGGTCGATGCCGAGCTGTTGAAAGTACAGAGCGGTGAGCTGGGCGTGAAGATGGCTGAGCTTGAGCTGCGTGCCTACGAGCTCGCCGGTGAGGCGTTCAACCTCGGTTCGCCCAAGCAGCTGGGCGCGATCCTTTACGACAAGCTGGGCATGCCGGTGCTGAGCAAGACTGCCAAGGGCCAGCCATCTACCGCCGAAGCAGTACTCGACGAGTTGGCCGAGCAAGGCTACCCGCTGCCAGAGGTGCTGATGCAGTATCGCAGCCTGAGCAAGCTCAAGAGCACCTACACCGACAAGTTACCGGGGCAGATCAACCCGCGCACCGGGCGTATCCACACCTCCTACCAGCAGGCCGTGGCGGCCACCGGCCGGTTGTCGTCGAGCGACCCAAACCTGCAGAACATCCCGATCCGCACCGCAGAAGGCCGGCGTATCCGCCAGGCGTTCGTCGCCAGCCCGGGTTACAAGCTTCTGGCGGCGGACTATTCACAGATCGAGCTGCGCATCATGGCCCACCTGGCCAAGGACGAAGGCTTGCTGCATGCCTTCCGCAACGACCTGGACGTGCACCGCGCTACGGCAGCCGAAGTGTTCGGAGTGGCCCTGGAAGATGTCACCACCGACCAGCGCCGCAGCGCCAAGGCCATCAACTTCGGCCTGATCTACGGCATGAGCGCCTTTGGCCTGGCCAAGCAAATCGGCGTCGATCGCAAGCAGTCACAGGACTACATCGATCGCTATTTTACCCGCTACCCGGGCGTGCTGGCCTATATGGAGCGCACCCGCGCTCAGGCGGCCGAGCAAGGCTTTGTCGAAACCCTGTTTGGCCGCCGGCTGTACCTGCCAGACATCAATGCCAAGAACCCTGCCCTGCGCAAGGGCGCCGAGCGCACGGCGATCAACGCGCCGATGCAGGGGACTGCTGCCGACATCATCAAACGGGCAATGGTCAAAGTAGACAACTGGTTGAGCGAGAGCGGGCTGGATGCCCGGGTGATCCTGCAAGTGCACGACGAACTGGTGCTCGAGGTACGCGAGGACCTGGTGCAGCAGGTGAAAGATGAAATTCGCCACCACATGAGCCAGGCCGCGCAGCTGGATGTGCCGCTGCTGGTCGAGGCGGGAGTTGGTGCGAATTGGGACGAAGCTCACTGATTGAGCAGGTAAAACTGTGTAGGATCTGCGACGTAGTGACGCAGATCCAGGCACCGCTCAGTGCCGTGGATGCTTAAGTTTCATGAAACTATCGCAAATAGTTTTATGGGCTTCGGAACTAAACCGGTGAAGCGGAACTCAGAGTAACTGAATGGCTGGTGAAGCCCTTCGATGCTCCTATGTTGTGTTAAGTGTTGGCAGATATCTGGACCCCGCCCTAGCGGTCCGGACTTGGACCCCGAACTTCCCCCTCCCCATACGAAGTCCGGGGTTTTTTTTGCCCGGAATTTGCCGTTTGGCTTGTACTGAGCCCCGTAGGAGCGGGTAAACCCGCTCCTACGGTTCAAGTGCAAAGCATTAAACGACCGGCTTGTCTTCCAGTTCCATCCAGTCGGCCAGCACCCGGTAGGCATCCTCCACACCCAGACGCTTGGGTGCCGAGAACAGCTGGATGGTCACGCCATCGCCCCAACCCTTGCGGATTTCCGACTGCACTTTCAGTAGTGTGTTCTTGCCCGCGCCGTGGGTCAGCTTGTCGGCCTTGGTCAGCAGGATGTGCATCGGCATGCTGCTGGCCTTGGCCCAGTCGAGCATCATTTTGTCGAAGTCGGTCATCGGGTGACGCACGTCCATCATCAGGATCACGCCACGCAGGCACTCACGGCTGCCCAGGTAGGCTTCCAAGTGTTTCTGCCAGTGCTGCTTGAGCGGAATCGGAACTTTTGCATAACCATAGCCTGGCAGGTCGACCAAACGCCGTTCATCGTCCAGACTGAAGAAATTCAACAGCTGGGTGCGCCCGGGAGTTTTCGAGGTACGCGCCAGGCTGGCATGAGTCAGGGTATTGAGGGCGCTGGATTTGCCGGCGTTGGAACGGCCGGCAAAAGCCACCTCGTAACCCTGGTCGTCCGGGCATTGTTCGACCTTGGCTGCGCTGAGGGCGAATTTGGCTTTCTGGCAGAGGCCGAGGATGGGGTTCTTGACTTGCATGGGATATCCGATGTGGGTGTTGCCTGACTTTGTAGAGCCAAGCCTGGCAAGCGGTGTCGTTTCCGTTTGGATGGCGGAAGTATATAATGCCCCAGTTTTTGTGTGCTCATTCTCCCAGCGAAGGAGAACGGGCATGGGGTGTCGAACAATAGCTCGCGCAACAGAACGCAGCGCGGCCCCCAACCCTGAAGGTCGTTCCGCATGGCGAAATGGCTGCTTGCTGTCGGTATGTTCCTGCCGTTTTTCAGCGCACAGGCTACACAGGATCCCGAGGTGTTGTACAACCGCACGTGTGCGGCCTGTCACACCGGGCAGTTGCCACAGGCACCCAGACGGGGTGACCGGGCAGCATGGGAGCCAAGGCTGGCGCAAGGCATGGATGTACTGGTGAAGCACGTGACCCAGGGTTTCAAGGCTATGCCGCCGCGTGGATTGTGCATGGACTGCAGTGCCGAGGACTACCGTTTGGTCATCCTTTGGATGAGCGGCAGTCCCGATACATAACATTTCACCCTTAGCCGTGTTGGATTAGCTGATGAACAAACTAGTCGTGAGTCTGCTGTTGACCTTGGGTGTCGCTGGTGCGGCCACTGCTGCGCAACCTATCAAAGGCGATGCCGCCGCTGGCCAGGCCAAGACCGCCGTCTGTGGCGCCTGCCACAATCCCGACGGCAACAGCCTGGCACCGAACTTCCCTAAACTGGCCGGCCAAGGCCAGCGCTATCTCGAAAAACAACTGCACGATATCAAATCGGGCAAGCGTACCGTGCTGGAAATGACCGGCATGCTGGCCGCATTCAGCGACCAGGATCTGGCCGATATCGCTGCCTACTTCTCCAGCCAGAAAGGCAGCGTGGGTGCCGCCGATCCCAAGCTGGTCGAGCGCGGCCGTGCGCTGTTCAACGGCGGCGACCTGGAAAAGGGCATGCCAGCGTGCACTGGCTGCCACTCGCCTAACGGCGCGGGCATCGCCCTGGCTGGCTTCCCGCACCTGGGCGGGCAGCACTCGCAGTACGTGGCCAAGCAGCTCACTGACTTCCGCGAAGGCAACCGCACCAACGATGGCGATGCCATGACCATGCGCACTATCGCTGGCAAGCTGAGCAACCATGATATCGAAGCGTTGGCCAGCTACATCCAGGGCCTGCATTAACTTTCGGTTAATGTTGTAGGCCAATGATGAAAGGGCGGCCGGGCTGCCCTTTTTTCCGTCCGCAGCCGTTACACTACAGAACTCGAGCCCTTCCCGGCCTGTCTCAGTGCAGGTCGCGTCGTGGCGACTCATGACTGCTCAGGAGTAAAGCATGCGTAAACTGATTCTCAGCGCTGCGCTGGTCGCCGCCAGCGTATTCGGTATGACTGCCGTTCAGGCCGCCGAGCCTGTTGCTGGCAAGGAATACATCGAGCTGAGCAACCCTGTTCCGGTTTCCGTACCTGGCAAGATCGAAGTCGTCGAGCTGTTCTGGTACGGCTGCCCACACTGCTACCACTTCGAGCCGACCATCAACCCTTGGGCTGAAAAGCTGCCCAAGGACGTCAACTTCAAGCGCGTACCTGCCATGTTCGGTGGCCCGTGGGATGCGCACGGCCAGATGTTCCTGACCCTCGAAGCCATGGGCGTCGAGCACAAGGTGCACGCGGCGGTGTTCGATGCCATTCAGAACCAGCACAAGCGCCTGACCGACAAGAACGACATGGCCGACTTCCTCGCCACTCAAGGCGTTGACAAGGACAAGTTCCTCGCTACCTTCGACTCGTTCGCCATCAAAGGCCAGGTCAAACAGGCCAAGGAACTGGCGAAGAAGTATGAAATCACCGGCGTACCGAGTATGGTCGTCAACGGCAAGTACCGCTTCGACCTGGGTACTGCCGGCGGACCGGAAGGCGTGCTGAATGTCGCCGACCAGCTGATCGACAAGGAGCGCGCCGCCAAGTAGGCGGCGCCATCCATGCCCCGCTTCAGAGCTACGCGTGGCATTGGCCTGCACGAGCCGCAGGTCAACGAGCATCACCTGCAGGCCCCGGGCCTGCCCGAGGATGGCCGCCTGCGGTTGCTCAGTTTCAACATCCAGGTGGGCATAAGCACCGAGCGCTACCGGCATTACCTGACGCGTAGCTGGCAGCACCTGCTGCCGCATAACGGGCGTGCCGGCAACCTGCAGAAAATCGGCAGGCTGCTGGGCGACTTCGACCTGGTGGCCCTGCAGGAAGCCGATGGTGGCAGCCTGCGCTCGGGTTACGTCAACCAGGTCGAACACCTGGCCCACTTGGGGGCCTTCCCCTATTGGTACCAGCAGCTCAACCGCAACCTTGGGCGTTTTGCCCAGCATAGCAACGGTGTGCTCAGCCGCCTGAAGCCTCAACTGCTCGAAGACCATCCGTTGCCTGGCCCGGCCGGGCGTGGTGCGATCCTGGTCCGGTTTGGCGAAGGTGACGATGCGTTGATAGTGGTGATGATGCACCTGGCATTGGGGGCCAAGACCCGCGCCCTGCAGCTGGGGTATATCCGCGAGCTGATTGGCGGTTACCGTCACCAGGTGCTGATGGGCGACATGAACACCCACGCCACTGACCTGCTCGAGCACTCGCCGCTGCGCGACCTGGGCCTGGTCGCCCCGCAAGTCGAGGCCACTTTCCCCAGCTGGCGACCGCAGCGTTGCCTTGATCATATTCTGCTCAGCTCAAGCCTCACACTGGAACGTGTCGAGGTGCTGGCGCAGCCAATTTCGGACCACCTTCCCGTTGCAGTCGAGATTCGATTGCCTGATGCATTGACTGTGGATACGCTGCCGGTTTTGAGCTAATTGCCATCACCGTTTGCGGACCCGGGCATGACTGAAGACGCTGAGCGCTGGAAAGAAAAATACCTTAAAAGCATCGAGCAGCAAGAAAAGCTCGAGCGTCGTTGGGACGCCCGCCTTGACCTGCTGCGTCGAGGTCTGGTGCGCAGCACCCTGGCTGCTGAAGGCAGTGACAAGGTGGTAGACGAGTGCATGAAGGAAATGCGCGACGTCATTCGCAGCAGCAACATGGACGCCGGCCTCGCCGGCTTGATTCCGCGCCTTGAGAAAGCGGTACTGGATTCCGAACAGCGTCGCGAAGCCCGCATGAACCAGGTCAGCGATGCGCTGACCGCACTGGTTGGCCAACTGCAAGGCCTCCCGCTACCCAGTGATATCTCGCGGTCATTGAAAAAACTGGCGAAGAAGCTCGACGGTGGGGTTGCCCAGTCACGCGAGCTGCCGCCACTGTTGGGCGAGTTGAGTGGCCTGCAGGGGCGCGCGCTGTCGGCCCTTGGCAAGACGGGTGAAGAAGCCCGACCGGGTTTTCTGCAGCGGTTGTTTGGAAGCCGCGAGGAAGATGTACAGGCAGGACCAGAGCTTGCGCCGGTGGCGTTGCCAGTTGAAGAGGTTGTGCCCTTGGCAGCCGGCAGTACCGAGCCCTCGCAGCCCGATGACGTCGATGCGCTACAACCGCTGGCGGCCCCTGCTGCTCCGACTGTCGAGGTGGCCGAAGCGCCCGAGCTTGAGATGGAGGCGCTTGGCCCGGCTCTGATCGAAACGGCGGAAATGCCGCCAGTCCCGTTGCCACAGCATAAAGTGCCACTGCCAGAGGTTGCAGTTGCCGTCAGCGAGCCGTTGGCTGACGCAGAACCATTACAAGCCCTTGAAGAAATCCTTGGTGAAGACGGTCCCTATGCACTGCCCTACGCAGTGGAGCCGCCTTACAGCCAGGTTGCCGCGCACATTGAGCAGACCCTGATCGGTCTGCTCGATGACCTCAGTCTGCCCGAGCGACACAAGGCTCAGGCGCTGGAAATGCGCGAGCGGGTTGCCCGCGGATTGAACTGGTATGAGCTGATTCCGGTGCTGGATGACTTGGCAGTACTCATGTTGGCGATCACCGACAGCGGCCAGCACGAATTCGAAACTTACCTGCAGCAGCTCAATGAACGCCTGGAAGGTTTCCAGAGTCATCTGCACGAGGCCAGCGCCGGCCATGCTGACAACAGCACCGCTGCCCGCGAACTGGATAGTCAACTGCGTGAACACGTCGACGGCCTGCAGAGCAGCGTGCAAGGTGCCGCCGATGTAGACAGCCTCAAGCACATTCTGGAAAACCGCCTGGAAGGCTTGCTGGTGACCATGGACGAGCACAAGCACGAGCGTGATCGCCGCGAGCAGGAACTGGCCGATCGACTGCAAGGCTTGTCGGAGCGGGTGGCGAGCATGGAGCATGAAGCACTTGGTTATCGCGAGCACCTGGAGGAGCAGCGCCAGAAAGCTCTGCTGGACCCGCTCACCGGCCTGCCCAACCGTGCGGCCTGGAGCGAGCGAGTCGAACGCGAAATGCTCGAATGGAAGGAAAACGGTGGCCATCTGGCGATGGCGATTCTTGACCTGGACCATTTCAAGCGCATTAACGACAACTATGGGCATCTGGCTGGGGACAAGGTCCTCAAGATCGTTGCCGACCAGTTGCGCAAGCGTCTTCGGGCCCGTGATTTTATCGCCCGGTTTGGCGGCGAGGAATTCGTCTTGCTGCTGCCGCAGACCACGCCGGCAGTCGCCGCGCAAATGGCCGAGGTGTTGCGCGCCACAGTCGAAGCCTGCCCATTCCACTTCAAGGGTGAGCGGGTGGTGATCACCACCTCCATCGGCTTGGGCGCATTCCACTCTGGCGAGCGCAGCGACCAGGTGCTCAAACGAGCCGATGCAGCGCTGTACCGGGCAAAGGAGCAGGGGCGAAATCGCGTTGAGCAGGGCTAGCCAGCCGCCGTCGCCTCGGCAGGCACAGCGCAGGCGAGCACGTTATACTGTAGCACTCGTACGCTGAGGCCACTGACGTGCTTTCCACGCTTAAGAAAACCCTGATTTCCTTTTTGCTGTTGTCTGTCGCCGGTTGCTCGACAGGCCTGCGCATCGACCGCAGCCACCCTTCGGTCAATCAGGACAACCGCATCCAGTTCATTGTCCTGCATTACACCAATGCTTCGCTGGAGCGCTCCCTGGCGCTGCTTACCCATGGTGAGGTCAGCAGCCATTACCTGATCGGCGATGGTCCGGCCAAGGTGTATCAACTGGTGGATGAAAACCGTCGTGCCTGGCATGCCGGTGATAGCCAGTGGCAGGGGCGCACCTGGCTGAACTCCTCGTCCATTGGTATCGAGATCGTCAATCCGGGCTTCACCGACACCCCGAACGGCCGGGTCTGGCACCCTTACAGCGAGGCGCAGATCCAGTCGTTGATCGCGCTGCTCAAGGACATTGTCAAACGCAACAACATCGAACCACGCCATATCATCGGCCACAGTGACATCGCCCCGTTGCGCAAGCTGGACCCGGGACCCTTGTTTCCGTGGAAGCGCTTGGCCGATGCCGGGCTGGGTGTCTGGCCGGATGCCAACGCCGTGGCACGGCAGCAGGCCTACTTCAGCGTCAACCCGCCAAGCGTTGGCTGGTACCAGCAGGAGCTGGCACGGTTTGGCTATCAGATCGATCAGACCGGTGTGCTGGATGTAGCCACACGCCATGTAATCGCCGCGTTCCAGATGCGCTTCCGCCCGCAGCGTTTCGACGGCATGCCGGATGCGCAGACAGCAGCGATGCTGCAGGTACTTAACCGCATGCGTTGAGACACGGCGGGCGGGGTAGTTGTTGCAGCGGCCTTGCGCTGCGAAGAGTCGGGTTTGGTCGACGCAGTCGTACCAACGTTAATGGTCTCATCACGGCCACGAGGCTGCCTCTAAAAAGAGCGTAGGAGGATTGCAGCGAAGCGCCAAACGGTGAAGGTGATTCTTGATTCAGTTGCTATACCTTGGTTATCAACTGGATGCCATTGATGTCAGCCTTCATCGCCTTGCTGCGCCAAATTTTTTACCGTCCCTGGATGCTGGCCACTTTGGCAGCGCTGGCCAGCGCCGCGGTGTTGCTCTCTGCCAGCATCGGCATTGCCCTGCAACAAATGAAACAAAGCGAAAGCGAACAAATGAATGCTCAGGGCGAGCGTTTTCTGGAGCGGCTCGAACAGGTGTTTGGCCAGTTACGCGAAGGGGTCGATCTGCTGCAGGCCCAACCCCTGCGTGGCTGCAGCCCGGCAATGCTGGCAGCCTTGCAACAGGTTGGCCTGAACTCGCGGTTCATCTATGAAGCTGCTTATGTGGATGGTGATGTTGCCTGCTCCAACCGCGGTGATGAGCGAGCGTTCGTTCCCTTGCGGGCGCCGGATATCCAGGGGCCGACTTACAGCTACTGGCTTAACACCACCACCGAGCCGAACGAGAACCTGGCAGCACTGATGCTGGGTCGGGGCAAGTTTCTGGTTTCCACCTCCCGTGGGCATTTGACCGATGTGGTGGACCTGCCCCCGGGCGGCAGCCTGGTCGTGGTGCTGGACAACGGTGCCCGGGCCATTCCGGTGCTCGGCCCGCCACAGGTATGGCCGCCGCCCTCGGCCTGGTCGACCAGCCAAAAGTCGTTGCTGGAACTCAGTGACCGGCTTATCTACCGAATGCCGACCAAGTCGCCGGATTACCAGTTGGTGCTGATTGCCCCGAGGGCCAGTCTGCCGCTGAGGATGAACGGCATGCTCTGGTTGCTGTTCCCCGGCAGCGTGCTGGCGGCCTGCTGCATCGGTTGGTTGGTACTCCAGTTGATTCTGCAACGGCGGTCGATGAGCTCAGAGTTGCAGAATGCCTTGCGTCGTGGAGAGCTGCAGGTGCTCTACCAGCCAATCATCGAGCTCGACAGCCGGCGCTGTGTGGGCGCTGAGGCCTTGGTTCGCTGGCGCCGCCCGGACGGCACCCTGACCAGCCCGGACCTGTTCATCCCGCTGGCGGAAAATACCGGGCAGATCCGCCAGATCACCGACTTTGTCCTGCAGCGTGTGCTTGAACAGCTAGGGCAGCTACTGCGTTCGCACCCCAAGCTATACATCTCGATAAACCTGGCGGCCTGCGATGTGATGGTGCCCCGTATTGGCCGGGTGGCGGCGCGCTTGTTGGCCTTGCATCGAGTGGCGCCCAGCCAGATTGCCTTCGAGGTGACCGAGCGCGGCCTGATTGACGTGGTGGTCGCCCGTGACAACCTGCAGGCGCTACGCGCCGTGGGGCACCAGGTGCTGATCGACGATTTTGGTACCGGTTATTGCAGCCTGGCCTACCTGCAAACCCTTCCAGTGGACTGCCTGAAGATCGACAAGGCATTCATCGACGCTCTGGGCCACGATGCCGCCAGTAGTGGCGTGGCCCCGCATATCATCCGCATGGCCCATGACTTGCACCTGCGGGTAATTGCCGAAGGTATCGAGTTCGAGGACCAGGCCGTGCTGCTGAACAGCGAGGGGGTCAATTATGGCCAGGGCTGGCTGTTTGCCCGGCCGCTGAACGCCCGGCAGTTTGCCGAGTTGGTGACTCGCGGACACCTGCCGCGGCGGGTGTAGGTGCGGTAAAGCAGTCAGACCGGCAACGCCATGTAGAATTGGGTCCCCTGCCCTGGCCGGGAAAACACGCCCATGCGCCCTCCGTGCAACTGCACAATCTCCTTGCACAGCGCCAGGCCCAGCCCAGCGCCGCCTTTCTTGCGACCTACCTGCACGAAGGGCTCGAAGATGCGCCCTTGCTGCCCATAGGAAATGCCCTCGCCGTTGTCCTCGACGCTGATGATCACCCGTTCTGCATGGCGTCGGGCATGCAGGCGTATGCGCCCGCCGTTGGCAGTGTGGCGGATGGCGTTGTGCAGCAGGTTGTCCAGCACGCGGTCCAGTTGGGCGACGTCGGCCTGGATACGCGGTAGCGGCGGGTCCAGTTCCTTGATCAGTTCGATCTGCTTGTTCGCAGCCTGTTCGGCAAAGCGCAATTGCGCCTGCTCCAGCAGTTCGTCGATGGCACAGGGGGCCAGCTCGAGCTTTTGCAACCCGCTTTGATAACGGGAGAAGTTGAGCAGGTCATTGATCAGTTGGGTCAGGCGCTGCATTTCTTCGCCGATGGTTTCCAGCAGGTCGTACTCGCGGGCCTCGGGCGGGAACTTGACCCGCTCGCGCAGCAGGCCGAAGGCCATGTGCATGCCGGTCACCGGGGTGCGCAGTTCGTGGGAGGCGCGCAGCACGAATTCGCTGCGCACCCGCTCGAAGGCCCTTTGCTCGGTCACATCGTGCAGTACCATCACCGCGCCGAGGATTGGCCCCTGCGGGTGGCTGACGGGGGTCAGGCTGTAGGTGAGCAGGCGTGATTCTTCATCGACCTCCATGTTCAGGTCGTCCGGTGGGCGGTCGAGGCTGCCCCCGCGCAGAACCTGGCGCAGTTGTTGCTCAAGCTCGGGTCGCTGCAAGGCTTCGACCAGGCTGCTGCCCACGCGGCTGTCGTTCCAGCCCAGCTGACGCTGTGCCACCGGGTTGAGGTGCTCGAGGCGGCCCTGGCGGTCGATGATCAGCAGGCCGTCGTCGATGCTGTCGAGCACGGCTTGTAAACGCTGCTGGCCGGCCAACAGTTCGTCAACGTTGGTGGCCTGGTGCTTGCGCAAGGCATCGGCCATCAGACCAAAACGGCGGGTCAGCTGGTTAAGCTCGGCGGCCTGGGTGACCGGCAAGGTAACGTCGAAATTGCCCTTGCCCAATTGGTCGGCTGCCTTGGCCAAGGCTTCGATCGGTTGGCCGAAACGCCGGGCGATGTTGTGCGCGGTGATAAAGCCCAGTACCAATACCACCAGCCCCATCAGGCCGAGTACACCACTGACCAGCAAGGCGCGGTCACGGGTGCGTTCCTCGCTGCGGGTAATCAGGTCCAATGCTTGCTTGTGGGAATCGATCAGGTCGGTGCGCACCTGATTGAACGCAGCTCCAAGCGGCTGATCGACACCCATGCTACGAGCGGGTGTGGCGCTGTCGCGATAGGTCTGGAGGAAGGACTGGTAATTGCTGCTGGCTTTGCTGAAACCGGTGCGCTCACCGCCTTGCTCCAGCCCTTGGTTGAGCAGGTCCTGGAAATTGTCCTGCAGCAGCCGCAGGCTTTCCGGGGCGGTGTTCTCATCGAGAATGAGCATCAGCTGTTCGCCCAGGTTCTGGCGCAACTTCAGCCCCACTTCCAGGGCATGGGTGGTATCGCGCACCAGCTGCTGTTGCACTGTAGCCATCTGCAGCATGCTGACCAGGCCCAGCAGCAGCCCTAGCAACGCCACAGTGATGAGCGCCGAGATGCTAAGGAAAAGCCGCGTGCGCAGCTTCATGGGCGGCCATTTCATAGGTTGTACTGCTTGCGCTTGCGGTACAGGGTAGAAGCATCGATGCCCAAGGTCTTGGCGGCTTGATCGAGGGTATCGCTGGCGGCCAGTACGGCACCGATATGGGCACGTTCCAGCTCATCCAGGCTAAGCGCGGCACCTACGCGTGGGGCATTGCCGGCGGGTTGTTCACCCATGCCCAGGTGGCTGAGTTCCACGCGCTCCTGCGGGCAGATGATGCTGGCCCGTTCTACTACGTTGCGCAGTTCGCGAATGTTGCCGGGCCAGCGGTAATTGAGCAGGGCGGCGCGCGCCTCATCACTGAAACCACGAGCGGGGCGGGAGTATTCCTTGACGAAACGGGCGAGGAAGCGGTCGGCCAGGATGAGGATGTCTTCACTGCGCTCGCGCAGGGGGGGCAGGTGCAGGGTAATCACGTTCAAGCGATACAGCAGGTCTTCGCGGAAGCGGCTTTCGCGCACCATCTCTTCAAGGTTGAGGTTGGTGGCAGCCAGGATACGCACATCGGCACGTCGGGTAACCGGGTCACCGACGCGTTCGTATTCCTTGTCCTGGATGAAACGCAGCAGTTTGGGTTGCAAGGTCAGCGGGAAATCGCCGATCTCGTCGAGGAATAGCGTGCCCCCGTCAGCCTGGCTGACCCGCCCCAGGGTGCTTTCGCTGGCGCCGGTGAAGGCGCCGCGGGTATGGCCGAATAGCTCGCTTTCCATCAACTCGGCGTTAAGCGATGGGCAGTTGATGGTCACACAGGCTTTGCGTGCACGTTTGCTCCAGCCATGGATGGCCCGTGCCAGCTCGCCCTTGCCGGTACCCGATTCGCCAAGGATGAGGATGTTGGCGTCGGTGATGGCGACTTGGCGGGCAGTTTCAAGCACCGCCATCATGGCCGGGCTATGGGAATCGAGGCCGTCCTTGGGTTTGCGTACTTCACCTTCCAGAGCTTCCAGGCGCGCAGAAAGCTGGCGCACCTCCAGTTGCTTGGCGGTGGCCAGGCGTAACTGGTCGGGGCTGCACGGTTTGACAAGGTAGTCGGCAGCGCCGGCCTGGATGGCGTCTACTGCGGTGTCGATCGCCGAGTGCGCAGTGACGATCACCACCCGCATCCACGGGGCCTGGATACGCATTTGCGCCAGCACGTCGAGGCCGTTGTCTTCACCCAGGCGCAAATCGAGGAAGCACAGGTCGAACACCTGGCGTTGCAGCAGGCTCTCTGCCTGGGCGGCACTGTTGGCCGTGGCCACGCTGTAGCCCTCGTCTTCCAGGCAGTAGCGGAAGGTGCGCAGGATTGCGGACTCGTCATCCACCAGCAGAATGCGGCCTTGGTTGTCCTGGGCTGATTCCATTTCCTGTGCTCCTTAGGATAGATCTTTATTTAGTGTGGGAAAAATCGGGCAAGTTGCATGGTCAATTCTGAAGGATTCTGTCCTTTGCATGCTAGCCAATGGCCAAACGATGCCCACGAGCCGCGATTCTTCAATGATTTGCTTAGAGGCACACGCTGGCACATTGGTTGCGATGATTTTCAGATTTTGCCCACGAAGGAGGCACTGTCATGCCCTTTTCCCTGCGTACAGCCGTTTTGGCCGTCACCCTGTTGCCAATATTTACCCCAGCATTCGCCGACCCTGTGCAGGACGCGCGCCTGGAAGGCGCCCTGCAGACCGCTTTGTCACTGAACCGGATGCTCGACCCGTTTCGTATCAAGGTTGAAGTGAACGGCAAGCAGGCGCGGCTTTCCGGTGAGGTGGAGAACGAGGTCGAGCGGCAGTTGGCCGAGGATGTGGCCCGTGCTACCCGGGGCATCGAACAGGTGGAGAACCTGCTACAGCTCAATACCCAACTGGTGGAGCGTCCGCTGGAGCTGCGTGCCTACGCTCAGCGCCTGGAAGACGTGACCCTGTCTGCTGTGGTGCGTGCACGGCTGTTGTGGAGCCGTACCACCGAAAAGGCACCAATAGAAGTACAAAGCAGTGAGGGTGTGGTGACGTTGCGTGGCAAGGTCGACAGTGCCGAAGCCAAGGAGCTGGCGGGTGTGATAGCGCGAACCACCGACGGCGTGTATCTGGTCAACAACCTGGTCAGCCTCGATACCGCCGCCATGGCCAAGGCGCGGGAAACACCAGTGGGCGCACCAACCGGGCCGCAACCAAGCGACAGCTGGATCGTCGACAAGGTCCAGAGCAGCTATCGCTTCAGTCGCAACCTTGATGGCCTGAACCTGAGGGTGGTCAGCGAAGCAGGCATGGTGCGGCTCTCGGGCGAGGTGGTTAGCGCGGAGCAGAAAACCATCGCTGTTGAGATCGCCCGGCAGATCATCGGCGTACGTGGCGTGGATGCTGACCTGCTGAAGGTGGCCACCAAGGTCGAAGGCTGATCGTGCAATTCGCACGACCCCACAGGCGTCATCGTGCAGGATACGTCCTCGTGGTGTAACTGTTAATTGCATAACTTGTTGATTTATAAAGATTTTATCAAAATCAAAAGGCTGGCATGCAGGCTGCAATTACCTGTTCAGGTTTGAACAAAAATTACAGCAGGAGGAGCCAGCATGAATCGCCAACCCGTCGCCCGCTCGCAGAGCGCCGCACTGCCTTTGCGCCAGGTGCTGACCCTCGGCATGGCGATGCTGCTGACCTTGGCCGCTGGCCTCTTCTATTACAGCTTGCAGACGGCGCGTCTGGCTGAGCAG
Source organism: Pseudomonas putida (assembly GCA_041879295.1). Taxonomy (NCBI): domain Bacteria; kingdom Pseudomonadati; phylum Pseudomonadota; class Gammaproteobacteria; order Pseudomonadales; family Pseudomonadaceae; genus Pseudomonas; species Pseudomonas putida. The sequence goes on from CP047152.1 coordinate 160,647, forward strand.
GTGGCAGCTCAAACTGCCCTGTTGACGCAGATTCAGGCAACTCGTGCCAACACCTTGGTCAAGGCCGCTGACTGGCAGCCAGCTGGCCAGGCCATTGCCTCACCGGCCACTGTGGAAAAAGTTGTTCCTCAGGAACGCTGGGTTTTTTGACCTGACGGCCGGATCGATTCCGCAAAAAGAAAGGAGAACTACCATGCTGAGTTGGGCTATCACTTTCCTCATCATCGCCATTGTCGCCGCCGTACTGGGCTTCGGTGGTATCGCGGGCGCTGCTACAGGTATCGCCAAGATCCTGTTCATTGTCTTCCTGGTGTTGTTTGTAGCCTCCTTCTTCTTTGGACGCGGGCGAGGTTGAAGATGGGCAGGAAGCTTCGTTCAGCCGTGGTCGCCGCCCTGCTGCTGGGCGGTAGCGCGGCAGCCATGGCGGCAAATGACGGCCAGGTTCGGGTCGACCAGCTACTCGGCTCGGACCCGGAGTACCGGGAAACCTGGCAGGACACCATTGAAGGCGAGGAACGCCTACCCGATTGGGTGGTCAACCTGACCGGCAGTGCCCAGCAGCAGATGTCTGCCGTTACTGAAGACGGCGACAAGTACCTGGTCGGCCCGTTGTGCGAAAAACAGGACAATTGCACCTACAAGCGGCTGATCGTGGCGTTCAGTTGGGACAAGGATGATGCCTACGGGATGCTGGTGGAGGTACCCGAAGGTTTGCCGAGCGACAAGTCGCCCACCCGTCACGCGCAGTATCGCTGGCTGGGCGAACCCGACGACGGCATGAAGGCAATGCTGCAGGAGCAGCTCAAGCGTGACCCGAACTGGTACTGAGAGCATTTGTTGCCGGTACGGATGAAAGGTCACTCACTGTCACGTAATAGAAGCTGAAGCTTTCTATAGTTCAGCCTTCTATGATGCGCCGCCCCGAGGAGGGGTAGCACATGACCAAGGGGCCGGGCTGTTCTGGTTGTTACAGGATCGGAGTGGCCTAGGGGTACAGGGAGTGCCTCCAGTAATGGGCCGGGTCAGGAAAGGCGAAATCGGAAGTCTCAGGTCGGCGGTGTCACAGGGATACCTTGCGAGACCTGACTTCCGAGGAGCCTGTACGAAACGTCGCTTCCCTTGCGCGTTTTTTCCCTTGAGACACATTTTGTCTCGACCGTACATCAAATTTTTTTCGACTATCTCGGTGCGTCTACAAGTGGCATTTCCGCCATTCGGATTGTCGAACAGGCCATCTTTCATACCCAATCTGTACTGCCAAATCTGCCGAAATATGGCGGTTTGGTCTTGTTCGGGATTCCGAATGTTATAAATCAAGCACTTGCGAAGCTGCCGGCTAGGTCGAAAATGGTATGCATAAACGGCATGGGTTATGCGTTTCCGGCATTAGCTTTCGCCCCTTGCCGTCGCAATAGTTGCCGCCTTTTTCGCTGGCCAGAGCGCCTTGTCGCTCGCCTGCGGTGTCCTTACATGACGTCGCCTTACGGAAGCCCTTACTGCCCGTGACCTTGCCTATGGCTCTGTTACGCGCGTTTCCGCCAGGTGCCATGACCACTAAAACAAAGGGTAAAGACATGAAGAAGGCAAAACTGAGCCTCGCCTGGCAGATCGTCATCGGTCTGGTCCTGGGTGTTGCAATCGGCGCTCTACTGAATCATTTCAGTGCAGAAAAGGCATGGTGGATCAGCAACGTCCTTCAGCCCGCTGGTGACATCTTCATCCGCCTGATCAAGATGATCGTTGTCCCGATCGTGATTTCGTCGCTGATCGTGGGTATCGCCGGTGTTGGCGACGCGAAGAAACTGGGCAGCATCGGCCTGAAGACCATCATCTACTTCGAAGTAGTGACCACGATCGCCATCGTCGTAGGCCTGGTGCTGGCCAACCTGTTCCATCCGGGCGCCGGCATCGACATGAGCACTCTGGGCACTGTGGACATCTCCAAGTACCAGGCGACAGCGGCCGAAGTGCAGCATGAGCACGCGTTCATCGAAACCCTGCTGAACCTGATCCCGTCGAACATCTTCGCAGCGCTGATGCGTGGCGAAATGCTGCCGATCATCTTCTTCTCGGTGATGTTCGGTCTGGGCCTGTCGAGCCTGCAGGCAGAGCTGCGTGACCCGCTGGTTCGTACCTTCCAGGCCGTCTCGGAAACCATGTTCAAGGTCACTCACATGATCATGAACTACGCCCCGATCGGCGTGTTCGCCCTGATTGCCGTGACCGTGGCCAACTTCGGTTTCAGCTCGCTGCTGCCGCTGGCCAAGCTGGTGCTGCTGGTGTACTTCGCGATCGCCTTCTTCGCCTTCATGGTGCTGGGCCTGGTGGCCCGCGTGTTCGGCTTCTCGGTGATCAAGATCATGCGCATCATGAAAGATGAGCTGATCCTGGCCTACTCCACCTCCAGTTCGGAAACCGTGCTGCCGCGGGTGATCGAGAAGATGGAGAAGTACGGTGCGCCAAAGTCGATCTGCTCGTTCGTGGTTCCGACCGGCTACTCGTTCAACCTCGACGGTTCGACCCTGTACCAGAGCATCGCGGCGATCTTCATTGCTCAGCTGTACGGTATCGACCTGTCGTGGAGCCAGCAACTCCTGTTGGTACTGACCCTGATGGTCACCTCCAAAGGTATCGCTGGTGTGCCGGGCGTATCGTTCGTGGTACTGCTGGCCACCCTGGGCAGCGTGGGCATCCCGCTGGAAGGCCTGGCCTTCATCGCCGGTGTGGACCGCATCATGGACATGGCCCGGACTGCGCTGAACGTTGTGGGCAACGCCTTGGCTGCGTTGGTCATTGCTCGCTGGGAAGGCATGTACGACGCGGTCAAGGGCGAGAAGTACTATGCCTCGCTGATGGCCGAGAAGCGGGAAGCTGTAGTGGTTGGCGAAACCGCCAAGCGCTGAGCCTGATGGCTGTTTGACCAAGAGCCCCGACCTGTCGGGGCTTTTTGTTATCTGCGAGATTTTGAGCCGCACCTGCAAAGGCTCTCGATCGCCAGTCACAGGCTGCGATACGCTATTATTCGGGCACTTTTGAGGGGGAACATACGGATGCTCAACGGCCTTTGGCTCGGCTTTTTCCTGGTGGCGGCGGTGTCCGCCCTGGCCCAATGGCTGGTAGGTGGCAACGCTGGCATCTTCGCGGCAATGGTCGAAAGCATCTTCGCCATGGCCAAGCTGTCGGTCGAGGTAATGGTGTTGCTGTTCGGCACGCTGACCCTATGGCTGGGCTTTCTCAAAATCGCCGAAAAAGCCGGCATCGTCGAATGGCTGGCCAAGGTTTTGGGCCCGCTGTTCGCTCGTTTGATGCCGGAGGTGCCGCCTGGCCACCCGGCCCTGGGCCTGATCACCATGAACTTCGCCGCCAACGGCCTGGGCCTGGACAATGCCGCCACGCCGATTGGCCTGAAGGCCATGCGGGCGCTGCAGGAGCTGAACCCCAGCAGCACTACGGCAAGCAATGCGCAGATTCTGTTCCTTGTGCTCAACGCCTCGTCGCTGACCCTGCTGCCGGTGACCATCTTCATGTATCGGGCCCAGCAAGGTGCGGCAGACCCGGCCATGGTGTTCCTGCCAATCTTGCTGGCTACCAGCGTCTCGACCTTGGTTGGCCTGCTGTCAGTGGCGGTGATGCAGCGCTTACGCCTGTGGGATCCGGTCGTGCTCGCCTACTTTATTCCCGGCGCTTTGCTGCTGGGTGGTTTCATGGCTTTTCTTGGCTCGTTGTCGGCGGCTGCGCTGGCAAGTCTGTCGTCAGTCCTGGGCAACCTCACGTTGTTTGGCGTGATCACGTTGTTCCTGGTGATCGGCGCCCTGAGACGCGTGCAGGTCTATGAAGCCTTTGTCGAAGGCGCCAAGGAAGGCTTTGATGTGGCCAAGAACCTGCTGCCTTACCTGGTGGCGATGTTGGTGGCGGTGGGTGTACTGCGTGCGTCAGGCGCCCTCGAGCTGGCCTTGGAAGGCATTCGCCATGCGGTGAACTGGATGGGCATGGATACACGCTTCGTCGAAGGCTTGCCGACGGCGCTGGTCAAACCGCTCTCTGGCAGCGCTGCACGGGCGATGCTGATCGAGACCATGCAGACCCACGGCGTGGACAGTTTTCCGGCGCTGCTGGCGGCGACTATCCAGGGCAGTACCGAAACCACCTTCTATGTGTTGGCGGTGTACTTTGGTGCCGTGGGAATCCAGCGCGTGCGCCATGCGGTGGGATGCGCGCTGCTGGCTGAGTTGTCCGGCGTGATCGCGGCGATCTTTGTCTGCTATTGGTTCTTTGCCTGAACCTTCAGCTGTGCCTGATTGGCCTGGGTGATGGTCCAGTTTACGACTTGCCCCACCAGCTGGTCGCTGGCCTGGCCGAAGCCTGCGACCACTGCTGATACCTGTTTGTCGTTCAGCGGTTGGCGGATTTCGAAGCGCTTGCTAGCCAGGATACGTTGGTTGCGGCCCTGGACCAAGCGAGCGTCATAGCGGATCACCACCTCCACAACCCCATCTGTGCGGTATTCACTCTGAAATGCCAGCAGCTCGCCGGCCAACTCGTAGTCAGCCTGCAGGTTGCTGTCGTCGGCGCTGAGGCGCTGTACCTGGCCCTCTCGCTGGAACCCATCGAGCAAGCGGTTGCGCAGCAGCACCGGGGCCGCATCGCTCCAGCGCGCGCCCTTGTAGCTGCTCACCACATTGCCTTGGGGAATCACGGCAATCCTTGGCCCGGCCAACACTTCACTGGCCAGCGGCTTGTTCAGGCGCAATGACCAGTCCAGCGCCGGTGCCGTGCGGCTGGGTTGATTCACCGGCAGGCGATAAAGGTCCACAGGTTCACTTTTCGGCAGGATCGAGCAGGCGCTGGCCAGGCTCAGCGCAACCACAAGGGTCAGCAGGCGTAACGGATTCATGGCTGGAACTCCTTGTTATTGTCGCGGCCCAGCAGGTAGCCGCTTGGATCGGCTTCCAGTTGCCGGGAAATGCCTTTGAGTGCGTTAAGGGTTTCGCGCAGTTCGCGAATGGCTGGGGCGAGTTGGTTCAGGCTCTGGGCGCCGTCACCGATAGCCTCGCTGTTGTTCTTGAGCAGGTTATTGATGGTTGCCGTGCTTTGGGCCAGTGACTGCATGGCCTGTTCGGCGCTGCCGATCGCCTGTTTGCCTTCGCTACCCAGCAGGCCGTTGGCATTTCGCATCAGCGCCTGGGTTTCGGCCAGGGTGGCACTGGCCTGCTTGCCAACCTGCACCAGCTGCTCGATGGCCTCGGCGATGCTGCCGTGCTGGCCGGCAAAGGCGCCGGTGGTCTTGTCGAGGTTGGCCAGCGTGTTGCTGAGGTGGCCTATGTTGTCCTCGGAGAACATCTGGTTGGCGTTGTGTAGCAGCATGTTGATGTTGGTCACCAGGTCGCTGCTGTCGTTGAGCAGACGCGAGATTGGCGATGGCGAAGCGACGATCACCGGCAGCTTGCCATCCTTGCCTTTAAGCTCGGGGCTTTGCGGGGTGCCGCCGCTGAGCTGGATGAACGAGTTGCCGGTGACGCCGGCCAGGGTCAGTTTGGCCTGGGTGTCTTCCTTCACCGGGGTATCGGCGCTCAGACGCACCCGTGCCAATACCCGGCGCGGGTCTTTCGGGTCCAGGCGCAGGGTGGACACGTCGCCCACCTTGATGCCGTTGTACTGCACCGTGCTGCCACGGGAAAGGCCAGACACGGCTTCGTTGAACACTACTTCGTAATCCTTGAAGGCGTCGTCGACACTGGACTTGGCCAGCCACAGGCCGAACAGCATGGCCCCGGCCACCACCAGAACGGTGACCAGGCCGATGAGGACGTGATGGGCTCGGGTTTCCATTGCTCAGCGCTCCTGCCCGGCACGGGTGGCAGCCTGTTCGGCTGCACGCCCGCGTGGGCCGTGAAAGTATTCTTGGATCCAGGTGTCGTTGGTTTTCTCGACCTCGGCCAGCGGGCCGGCCACCAGGACTTTCTTCTGCGACAGCACCGCGATGCGGTCGGTGATGGTGTACAGGGTGTCGAGGTCGTGGGTGATCAGGAACACCGACAGGCCCAGAGCATCGCGCAGGGTAAGGATCAACTGGTCAAATGCCGCAGCACCGATCGGGTCCAGGCCAGCCGTGGGCTCGTCGAGAAAAAGGATGTCCGGGTCCAGGGCCAAGGCGCGGGCCAGCGCTGCGCGCTTGATCATGCCCCCCGACAACGAGGCCGGGTACTTGTCGGCAGCCGAGATCGGCAACCCGGCAAGGGCCAGTTTCACCCCGGCCAGGTGCTCGGCATCATTGCGCGACAGCCCGGCGTGCTCGATCAGCGGCAAAGCCACGTTTTCGGTCACCGTCAGCGAAGAGAACAGCGCGCCCTTCTGGAACAACACGCCAAAGCGCCGTTCGACCAGTGAACGCTGTTCTTCGCGCAGGCCGGTCAGGTCCTGGCCGAGTACCTTGATCTGCCCTTCATTGGGCCGGCGCAGGCCAATGATGCTGCGCAGAAGCACCGACTTGCCGCTGCCTGAGCCGCCTACCACGGCGAGGATTTCGCCGCGGTACAGGTCAAGGTCAAGGTTTTCATGCACCACCTGGCGGCCGAAGCGGTTGCAGATGCCGCGGGCTTCGATTACGCAATCCTGGCCACTCACCAGCCCATCTCCATGAAGAACAGCGCTGCCACCGCATCCAGCACGATGACCACAAAAATCGACTGCACCACTGCCGAGGTGGTGTGTGCCCCCACTGACTCGGCGCTGCCGCTGACCTTGAAGCCTTCCAGGCAGCCGATGGCAGCGATCAGGAAGGCGAAGAACGGTGCCTTGGCCAGGCCTACCAGGAAGTGCTGCACGCCAATGTCGCTTTGCAGCAGTGACAGGAACATGGCCGGCGAAATGTCCAGCGTCAGGGCGCATACTACTGCACCACCAACGATGCCGCAGATCATCGCGACAAAGGTGAGTAACGGCAGCGAAATCAACAGGGCCAGTACCCGCGGCACCACCAGCAGCTCCATGGGGTTGAGGCCCAGAGTGCGGATGGCGTCAATTTCTTCGTTGGCCTTCATCGAGCCGATCTGTGCGGTGAACGCGCTGGCAGTGCGGCCGGCCATGAGAATGGCTGTCAGCAGCACGGCGAACTCGCGCAGGAACGAGAACGCAACCAGGTCGACGGTGAAAATGGTCGCGCCGAAGTCGGCCAGCACCGTGGCACCGAGGAACGCGACTACGGCGCCCACCAGGAATGTCAGCAACGCAACGATGGGCGCGGCATCCAGCCCGGTCTGTTCAATGTGTGCCACCACAGGAGTGAAGCGCCAGCGATGTGGCTGGAAGGCGCGGCGCAGCAAGGTTTCGAGAATCACACCGACGAAACCAAGCAATTGCATGCTGTCCTGCCAGAGCGTGCCGACGGCGCAACCGATACGCTCCAGCAGCTGCAACAGTACATTGCGCTCGGGCTCTTTGACCGGGATGCAGTAATCCTGGACCGAGCAGTAGACATTCTTCAGCAGCGCCCGGCTGGCTTCAGGCAGCTCGAGGGTGCAGCGCGACAGGCGCTCGGAGCCTAGCAGTTCGGCCAGCAGCGAAGCGCCGGCGGTGTCCAGGCGGCCCAGCTGGCTGAGGTCGGCGATGGTGTCGTCAGGGCACTGCGTGCGCAGGCGCTCGCTCTCGCGCTTGAGGTTGGCGTAGTGTGCCAGGGTCCAGTCGCCGGTAACCCGCAGGCAGGCCGGTTGGCTGCGGGTGTCCAGGGTGGCGCTGGGGGTGGTCATAGGCTCCATGCAATTGACTCGGCGCTAAGGCTTAGGGCCTGATCATAGCGCAGGGGGCATGGGGTGTTTGGTGATTATGTGCTGTATGTACGCTTGGCAACAGTGACCTGGGCCTGCTTGTGCTGCGCAAGGCAGGGGTCAACTAGCAGCTGGTGCATCATTGACCACCTTGAAGCGCAGCACGCCGATCACTTGCCCATCCTCGGTCAGCACCCTCACCTGCCACTTGCCTACCGGGTTGGGCGGGAAGTTCTGCTTGTGGGTCCAGGCCCGATAGCCTTCCTTACGTCCGCCGTGGATGTCCAGGGCAATGCGGTCGACCTCCTGGCCGTCCTTCTGCCACACATGGTAGATCCGCTCGTTCAGGCCGCGTGGAGCGTTGATGGCGGTGTAGGCATACAGGCCACTGCTGCGGATGCGGCTGGCGGCAATTTCGTCCAGCGAATCGCCCGGTTGGCGGTTCAGTACCTCAGTACTCACTGCCACCTCGGTCATCCACAGGGTTGCCGGCGGTACCCAGGAGCGCAGCAGCCAGCCCCCGGCACCGACCGACAGGGTAACCAGCACCAGTGCCACCGCGCGGCGCCAATTGTTGACCGGGAAGCTGCTGGCCAGGCTGGGGAAAGACAGGGCCATGGCCGCGATCAGGGCCAGCTTGAAGCTTTGTGCGGTGGTCAGGTGCAGGATGATCGGGAGAGCGGTCAGCAGAGCGGCGAACAACGTCAGGGTATGCAGCGCCAGGAACAGCCAGCGCCGCGGTGCCAGCCACTTGTAGTACAGCGGGTCGATGATCGAGACCAGGCCGGCGGCGCCGAGCAGGCCTGTGAAGACAAGCTGTCCGCTGTTCCAGGTGGTGGTGATGAAAAAGAACGGCAGCACGAAGAACAGCGTTTCCTGGTGGATCATCTGCGTTGCGTAACGCAACAGCGGCTGAGGGATCTCGCGGTTGAACGTGCGCGCGAACAGCCCGGTGAGGGTGTTCTCCAGCATCAGCCAGACCCAGCTGACCAGCATGAGCACGGCGACCCAGCTGGCCAGGCCAGCCTGGCGGTCGACCAGGATGAAACTGCCGATGCCGGAGAGGAAACCGCCGAGCGCGATGATGCCGGGGTAGCGCTTGAGGAGTTCGATGATGCGCTGAACGATTTGGGGGATTTGGGGCATTGGGGGCTACAACAGAAAAGTGAGGTGGCTGTGCCAGCCTCTTCGCGGGCAAGCCCGCGAAGGGTCCGGTACTGGCAAAAGGATACCGCCGAATCACCGCTGCCGTGTAGCACCACTGGGCCGCTCAGGCCTTTGCCGCCGCCAGCGCAACAGCCCCGCCGCCAGGACCAGCCCTACAAGCAAGGCCATCAGCCCGTAAAGCTCGTCATAGCCTAGCAACGGCTTTTCGATGCGCACATAGCCATCTTCCTTGAGTAGATCCTTCAGCGCCTCGTTGGCCTGTTCCAGGCTGACCTGGCGCAGCTTGCGCACCGGGTTGGCAAAGCGCCCGTCGGTGTAGTCGTTCAGCGCCCCCCAGTAGTAGTCGGCCAAGGCACTGTTGCCTTGGGTGCTCCAGCTTTCCTTGCCGATGCTGGCTTCCTTGATGCGGGCGAAGGTGTCTGGGTCCAGGCCTTCTTTGCGCAGGTGGTCGAACAGGCCCTGCATCACCTTGATTGCCTTGTCGATGTCATCGCGCTCAAGGTCCGCATTGAGGCTGAGCAGGCCGGTGTCGCCAAAGCTCTCACGTTGTACGGAGGGGCCGTAGGATAGCCCGTTGCGCAGGCGCAGCTGGTCGTACAGCGCCCAGTCCAGGTAGCGCGACAGCAGGTCGAGGGTGGCTTGGTGGTCGTTGTCCAGCACCGGTTCGATGAACAGCCAGTGCAGTTTGACGCCATCGCCCAGCCAGCCGCGGGTCAGGTTGCGACGCTGCTCGGCCTGTCGGGTGATGCTTTCTAGGTTGCGGCGCTCTTCGGGTTCAGTAGTGGGCAGCTCGCCAAAGGACCGCTCCAGATAGGCCGGAAGCAGGCGGTCGAGGCCGCCGACCATGATCAGGGTCATGTTGTTGGCCGCGTACCAGCGGTCACGCAAAGCCTGGACTTGCGCCAAGGTCATGTCGTCGAGGTTGGAACGCTCCGGGCATTTCAGACCCAGCTCGGTGGCCAGTTGACTGCTGGCGGGATGGCCGATGTCCTGGCGGTCGAGCCAGCGCTGCAGGTGGCCATAGTGGCCGCCATCCTCGCGCTCTATGATGCGCTTGGCGGTGGCCAAGGCCTTGGCGTCGATGCGGGTATCGCGGATTACTGCCAACAGCAGGTCCAGGACCTTGCGCTGGTTGCGCGCCGGGGCCTCGATGACAAAGGTGGTGTCGGCACTGCTGGTATAAGCGTTCCACTCGCCGCCAAGCGCTTGCAAGCGCTCTTCCAGCCCACCTTCGCCTGTTTCGTCGATACCACTGAACAACAGGTGCTCAAGCAGGTGTGGCAGCTCTTTCTGCTCGCAGTCGAAATCATCCAGGCCCACGCCGACCACCAGCCGAATCGCCACATGGTCACGTTCGTAACCGTTTTTCAGGATGACCTGCAGACCATTAGGCAACAGGTAGCCTTCAACCCGCGAGCGGTCGAGGGCGAACGAGGACAGGCTGCAGATCAGCAGGCAAACGAACATCAGGCAACGCATGGGCGAGCGAGGGTCCTCAGCAAGGAGAAATCAGGGCTGGCGGGCTTCATCGGGCACACTGTCGAGCATCAGCCCTCCGGTGTCCGAGCCGCCTAGTACCACATAGGCACTACTACAGAACAAAGAGTTCAACCGCTTCATGTCGGCGATCAGCTCCAAGTGTAGCGAACTGGTTTCGATACTTTGCACGATCTTGCGCTGCAGGCGGCTGACATGGGCGTGGGCGAGGCGCCGTTCCTGGGCACGGAACCGACGTTTTTCCCGCAGCAGCAAGCGGGCGCTTTCCGGGTCGGCACTGAGGAACACCGACAGGCCCAGGCGCAGGTTGGCCAGCAATTGCTCCTGCAGGCCGGACAGCTCTTCCAGGCCTACTTGGGAGAATTCCCGGCGCTGGCTGGTTTTTTGCTGCTGGACCTTGCGCAACATGCGTTCGATCAGGTCACAGGCGAGTTTGAGGTTAATTGCCAGTTCGATGATTTCGGCCCAGCGGCGGTTGTCCTGTTCGCTGAGGTCTTCCCGTGACATCTGCGCCAGGTACAGCTTGATTGCGCTGTACAGGGCTTCGGCGTCCTCGCCCAAGGCGCGAACTTGCTGTGGCAAGGCGGCCTGGGTGCCACGCAGGGCTCCGAGCATGGCTTCGAGCAGGCTATCGACGATGTCCCCCAGGCGCAAAGTCTCGCGCGCGGCGTTGGCCAAGGCCAGGCTGGGCGTTTCCAGGGCCGAGGCGTCAAGGTGGCGCGGACGCATCTGGCCATTGCCGGTTTCCCGTTCCGGCAGGAGGACGTTGCACAGTCGCCCCATCGGTTTGACCGTCGGCAGCATGATCAGACAGCGCAGCGTGTTGTAGAGCAGGTGAAAGCCGATGACCAGCTCCTGAGGGCTGAAACTCAACGAGTCCATCCATTCCACCAGCGGGTGCAGCACAGGGATGATCAGCACCAAGCCGATCAGCTTGTACAGCAGGCTGCCCAAGGCTACCCGACGCCCGGCGCCGTTCTGCATGCTGGTACTGATGAAAGCCAGCAGCCCGCTGCCGATATTGGCGCCGACCACCAGCCCGATGGCTACCGGCAAGCTGATCAGTTCGGCGCCGGCCAGTGTTGCTGTGAGCAGAACGGCTGCCAGGCTGGAATAGGAAATCATGGCGAACATTGCCCCGACCAGAGCGTCGAGCATGATGTCGCCGGTCAGTGAGGCAAACAGCACTTTCACGCCTTGAGCATGGGTGATCGGTGCAGCTGCCTGCACGATAAGTTCAAGTGCCAGGATGATCAGGCCAAGCCCGATGCCTACCCGGCCCAGTTGGCCGGCCCGTGTCTGCTTGCGCGAAAGGAAGAAAATCACGCCAAGGAAGATCAGCAGCGGCGACAGCCAGGACAGGTCGAAGGTCAGCACCCGGGCCATCAGCGCGGTACCCACGTCGGCACCCAGCATGATCGCCAAGGCCGGGGTCATGGCCATCAGGCCTTGGCCGACGAAGGAGGTGACCAGCATGGCCGTGGCGTTACTGCTTTGAACCATGGCAGTGACCAGAATACCGGCGATGAATGCCAGTGGGCGCTTGTCCATGTTCTGGCTGATGATGCGCCGCAAGTTCGAGCCGAATACCCGAAGGATGCCGGTACGCACAATGTGGGTACCCCAGACCAGAAGCGTCACGGCCGAGAGCAGGTTGAGCAGGGTCAGCATGGCGAAGGCCCCCTGTTGCAAAGGCCCATTGGGCCAAGAAAAGAAACGTGAGCGTTTGAATAATTTTCAGTGCTCACTCAAAGCTTTAGTTGTTTTGCCCAGGTGTCGCCAGCTTCGCATGGCAGTCATTTATTTGAAACAGATCTGAAATGAATGATTGCTTGTACGGGTAGCTTCGCGGGCAAGCCCCCACTGTGACCCCACACAAAAAAACGGGCATGAAAAAGGGCCCTGCGAAGGGCCCTTGTTGTGCTGCACTTCCTTGGCCTTATTGACCCGGAATGTCCTTGCGCAGTTTCACCGGTTCATGATCTTTGCCCTCCTTGCGGGCCATGGCGGTGCGCATGCGTATGTTGATGGCTTCCACCCCCAGCGAGAAGGCCATGGCGAAGTAGACATAGCCCTTCGGCACATGCACATCGAACGCTTCAGCGATCAACACCGTACCGACCACGATCAGGAACGACAGCGCGAGCATCTTCAGCGACGGGTGCTTGTCGATGAAATTGCTGATGGCGCCGGCGCACAGCATCATCACCAGCACGGCCACGACGATGGCGGCGATCATCACCGGTACGTGGGAAACCATGCCCACAGCGGTGATCACCGAGTCCAGCGAGAACACGATGTCGATGATGGCGATCTGGATGATGGTGTAGAAGAACTTGCCACCTGCGCCTTTGGGCTCCTCTGCGTTCTCGTCCTCGCCTTCCAGGCCGTGGTAGATCTCTTGCGAGCTCTTCCACAGCAGGAACAGGCCTCCGAAGAACAGGATCAGGTCACGCCCGGAGATGCCTTGGCCAAAGACCACGAACAGGTCGGCGGTAAGGCGCATCACCCAGGTAATCGACAGCAGCAGCATGATACGGGTGACCATGGCCAGGGCCAGGCCGAAGATCCGGGTGCGTGGCTGCATGTGCTTGGGCATGCGGCTGACCAGAATCGAGATCATGATGATGTTGTCGATACCGAGGACGATCTCAAGCGCGGTAAGGGTGAAAAAGGCAACCCAGATTTCCGGGCTGGTCAGCCATTCCATGTATTTTCCTTCGAGCGGTAATGGCAACGCGCCCCGGTCAGGGCGCGTCGCGTATGTGATACAGATGTATTAAAGACTACTGAACAGCGGGAAAATCCCCATCAGCAGTGCGCCGAGCATTATGCACAGGCATACCAGCACTGCCCACTTGAGCGTGAAGCGCTGATGATCGCCGAACTCGATACCGGCCAGGGCCACCAGCAGGTAGGTGGAGGGTACCAGCGGGCTGAGCAGGTGTACCGGCTGCCCGACGATCGACGCACGGGCCATTTCTACCGGGGTAATGCCGTAGTGGCTTGCGGCTTCGGCCAGCACCGGCAGCACGCCGTAGTAGAACGCGTCGTTGGACATGAAGAAGGTGAACGGCATGCTCACGATCGCGGTGATTACAGCCAGGTATGGGCCTAGCGCTTCAGGGATGACCGACAGCAGGCTCTTGGACATGGCGTCGACCATGCCGGTACCGGACAGGATGCCGGTGAAGATGCCGGCGGCGAAGATCAGCCCGGTTACGGCCAGCACGCTGCCGGCGTGGGCAGCAATGCGGTCCTTCTGTTGTTGCAGGCATGGGTAGTTGACGATCATGGCGATACTGAAGGCAATCATGAACAGCACTGGCAGCGGCAGTACACCGGCGATCAGTGCGGCCATCAGGGCGGCGGTCAGGGCACCGTTGAAGTACAGCAGTTTGGGCCGACGTGCGTCCGGGTACTGCGAGACGGTGATTTCGCTGTGGTCGATGTCGTCGGTAGGCAGATGCAGTTCGCCCAGGCGGGCACGTTCACGTTTGCCATACATGTAGGCAATGGCCAGGATCGCCAGCACACCGAACAGCATGGCCGGGATCATCGGCACGAAGATGTCTGACGGGTCTACGTGCAGGGCGCTGGCAGCACGGGCGGTCGGGCCACCCCAGGGGGTCATGTTCATCACGCCGCCGGCGAGGATGATCAGGCCGGCCATGATCCGCGGGCTCATGCCCAGGCGGCTGTACATCGGCAGCATGGCGGCGCAGCAGATCATGTAGGTGGTAGCACCGTCACCGTCGAGCGAGACCACCAGGGCCAGTACAGCGGTGCCCACCGAGACTTTCAGCGGATCGCCCTTGACCAGCTTGAGGATCTTGCGCACGGCCGGGTCGAACAGGCCGGAATCGATCATCAGGGCGAAATAGAGGATGGCGAACATCAGCATCACGCCGGTAGGTGCGAGCTTGCTGATGCCCTCTAGCATCATGGGGCCGATCTTGGCGGAAAAACCGCCGAACAGGGCGAACAGGATCGGTACCAGAATCAGCGCGATCAAGGCCGACAGGCGCTTGCTCATGATCAGGTACATGAAAGTGATGACCATGGCAAAGCCGAGGAAGGTCAGCATGGCAATACTCCAGGCGTGGCGCGGCGAAAGGACAGTCGATTCGGGCGTATCAGCGCGCAGGGCGCTGTGCAGAGAGCATGCGGAGGGGGGCTACGAAAAGGCGGTCGCAGGAATACATCAGAATCACCATTGTTGTTGTTGATTGGGCCGGGCGCGGTATTGACCGGGTGCCCTGGCTGACCGGTCTTGTGCCGGTAGTGGGCGCTATCCTAAGAGGGCAAGCTTTCAGCCAGCTTTCGCTGAAGCAAAGGTGACGAGAGGTAGGTGATGCAGGATGTAACCGAAGGTGGCTGCCATTGTGGAGCCCTGCGTTATCGACTGGAGGGCAACCTGACGGACATTGCCCACTGTCATTGTTCGATCTGCAGGCGGGTCAGCGGTGGACTGGTGGTCACCTGGCTTACCCTGCCCCGTTCCGGGTTCCAGTGGTTAACGGGCGAGCCGAACTGCTATGTGGCGCCTGCCAGTTGCAGCCGCTACTTCTGTGGGCAGTGTGGGGCGCATGTGGCGCTGGTGACCACGCATAGCCCGCAGACGATCGATGTGACGGTGGCGACGCTGGATCACCCTGAGCGGGTACGAGCCAACCGACATATCTGGGTAGGCAGCCGGTTGCCTTGGTTGCATCTGGATGAGGATTTGCCCTCGGAAGATGAGGAGAGCCTGTAGGCGCGGGCTTGCCCGCGAAAGGGGCAGCCCTGCATGCATCACAGCTGCAGGCCACCAGCAGCTTTGTGCAACGCCCGCAAGTGCTCGCCGATCTGCTTCACGTTGGCCTCGACCGCTGCAATTTCCCTGGCTCGCGTCGGCTCCAGAAGCGCCCTCACCTCTTTGTCCAGGCTGGTGCTCAAACGCAACAGCTGTGCCTGCCGCTCGCTGCTCACCTGCTCCAGGTGCTTGCGCTCTTCCGGCTGCGGCAGCCCGTAGCCTTTGGAGTCGAGCAACTCTGCCGGGCGGCTTAGAAAACCGCTGTTGGCAAGCATTTGCTTGAGCGTGGCATCGGCTTTGTTGATGCTGCCATCTTTCAATGCTGCGGCATTCAGGTAGCGCTGCTTGACCTCGTCCTGGGCCAGCAGAAGCTGCCGGCGCAGGCTGGCCTGCTCAAGCAGAAGCAGTGCCGCGCTGGTGCGCAGGTCGGCCTTGGCGAACCAGCTGCGACGCTGCTCCGCATCGAGGGCCAGCCAGTCCTCAACCAAAGCTTGCTTGATCGGCAGCTGTTTTCTCAGCACCTCGAACATCGCCTGGTAGCGGTCGCGGTAAGAATCGAAGCGGTAGCCCAGGCGTAACGCTTCGCGCGGGTTATCAAGCACGCTGGTGTCTGCCAGCCCCCTGCCCTTGAGCACGGCCAGCAAACCGTTGGGCATGATGCTGTCCAGGTCGTTAAGGCGCGGATTGGCGGTGCCGCTGCGCAGCAGCTTCAACGACTCCACTGCACAGTTGTTTGACAGGAACCAGTAGTTGCCGTCGTAGCTCCAGTGCATCTCGGCGGCCTGGCGCACCAGGTTTTCGATTTCGTCGCGGTTGAGTTTCAAGGGCACCGAGGCCAGGCTGCGCAGCTCGGTCTTGGTGTATTCGTCGATCACCTGGCCCAGCGGCAGCACGAATAGCCGCGACGGGTAGTTGCCGACCAGGCCGTCCCAGCTGGACAGTTGCACGTCGTTGACGAAGGCGCGGTACGACAGCACCAGGCTTTGATCGAGGTCCAGGCGGCAATCTGGTCCGCGTGGGCGGCCTGGCTTGCAGATCACTAGGCGCAGCATGCTGTGCCCCCAGCGGCTGACCAGGTTCTGATTGGCTTCAGCCAGCAGGTAGTCCACTTCGTAGACCCGCTCCGGGTCGATTTCACCTAGTGGCTGGCGGGCGAAGTCGCTGCCGGCATTGATGAATGGTAAGCCTTTGGCACAGGTGCTCTGTTGCGGTGCCCAGCCGAAGTGTTCGTGAAGGTATTGGTACAGCGCCGGGCGACGGCAGCTGTAGCTCGGGTCGAGGAGGAAATACTCCATGTTGACCGCGATGTATTCCTTGGGACTGCTCAACTCATAGCTGTCGGGGCTGCGCACGAATTGACCATTGTGCTGCTCGCGCTCGCCACGTCGGCCCACATACTGCTGCCATCCGGCCAGGTCGAGCAGCCGTGGGTCGTCGCTTAGGGTGAAGCGGCGCTCGGCCTGGCCGCGGCATTCTTCCGGCAGGCCGACCTTGCCCAGCGTGCCTTGCTGGCGTTTGCAGCGTGCAATCAGTGTTTTTTCGGCGCTGGGCCACAGGCGGGCACGGTCGTAGAGATGGGTGAGCTCGTGTAGCACGGTGGCCAGCAGCTCTTCACGCACCGTGCCATGTGGGCGACTGGTGCGCTCGTTGGCTGCGCTGCCATCGGTTAGGCTGGGCAGCAAGCGACGGTTGAGCTCGAGGGTGGATATCAGTGATGCCTGCCCGTAAGTGTCGGCAGGCATGTTGTCGCTCCAGCTGACCCGTACGCGGCGGTCCAGCTGTTGCTTGAAGCGCGGTGGCAGCTTGCCCATGGCCTCGTCGAGCAGGGCTTGGGAGGCTTGTGCTTGTCGCGGGTCGAGGCCGGACGACTGCAGCTCAAGCTGCAGGTCGGCCAAGGCGGGCGTGCCGAGCAGCGTCAGGGCGCAGCCGAGCAGCCAGGCACGCACGCGCTTCACAGGGCGAGTATGGCTTCAGCCAGTACCTGGTCGCTGGCGCTGCGCGCTTCCGGTACGCGCTCGCGCAGGGTATTGAAGGCGGCCTCGAGTTGGACGCCGCGGATGTCACCATCACTGGCGACGAAGCTTGCAGCGTCGTCGTGGGCTTCGCGCACCACTTTGGAGTCGCGGATCGATGTGGTGGTGTCCGAGGTGAAGTCGATCGAACGGCCAAAGGCACGCACGATGATGTTGCTGGTGGCCACCAGGGTCTGTGCCTGGGCCAGGTCGGCCAGCAGCAGCATGCCGAGGGAAGCGGCAATCAGCGGTTTGCGCATGGAGCATCTCCGAAAAATACAGGGAGTCAGGTGTGGTTATTGGACGAGAATTGCCTGCGCCAGTTCCAGATCGCCGACGGCGTGCCGTGCGCAATTGTGGCGTAATGATTCCAAGGCAGCTTCCAGGCGTGCCCCACGGATCCGCCCGTCGCTGGCAACGAATGCGGCGGCATCGTCGCGGGCCTGTGTGACCAGTTTGCGATCGAACGGTGCGGTTGTGACCTGGCTGGTGACATAGCCGGTGATGACCAGGCTTTGTGTGGTGGTATCCATGGCATGGGCGCTGGCCATGCCTGTGGCGGCGAACAGCAACGGCAACAGATAACGCATGAGCTTTCTTGAAGGCTGGAAAAATGAACGGCGAAGCCTACCTCAGGTGCGAGGGCCGAAGCCAACGCACCTGTTTTGCATGGCGTGTATCAGAGCGCCAGGATGGCCTGGGCCAACTGTGTATCGCTAGCTTGCAGGTCGGGCATGCTCGAGCGGATGTGAACAAAAGCGCTTTCAAGTCGGGCGCCGCGGATAGAGCCCTGAGTGCCGACGAAGCTGGCTGCGTCATCGCGGGCGGCCTGGACGATCTTGTCGTCGCGGAACGAAGAGCTCAGGTCGGAAGTGGCGTCGGTGGAGGCGGCAACGGCACGTACTACCGTATCGGTGGTGACAACGAAGCTGGTGGCGTTGGCAGTGCCGGCCAGGCCAAGCAACAGCGCGGCGCCAAGCAAGTGTTTGCGGGACATGGTCGTGGACTCCTGGGTAGGTCAGGTTGGTTCTGCTGTATCGGACGTTTGCAGGGCTCGTTACGTTACGTTTTCAATAATTGGTTCTAGCAGACGGTTAGGCCAAGCGTACCACGCGGTGCTGCATGGAGATGATGACGGATGCTGAGCCGGAGAACTGTTCAGGCCAATATGAAGTTTTGTAAAACTGTACTGGTCGAATCATAAGTACTCTACAACGGTGCGTCTTTCGGGCATTAAAAAACCCGCTGCAGTCACCTGCAACGGGTTTGAGGAATTCACGGTGCCGGCCAAAGCCGGCAAGCCGGGAGCTTAGCGCCAGAAAGGCTTGCTCAGCTCTTCGTAACGCTGCGACTCGCTGATACCGGCGTCTGCAAGCAGGCGGGAGTCCAGGCGAGCCAGTTGACGACGGCTGGTCATGCGACGCTGCCACAGCAGCAGGGTCGACAATGCACGCAGTGGCATCGAGGCGTTGGATTGTTGGGCGTTGCTTTCAAAAACCAGACCGGAACTGAGGGTACGTTCCATGATGCTTCATCCTTCCGCTTATGGCGGGATTAGGTAGTGATTTAACTGATGCCAATGATCCTCCTCTGTCGTCCATAACAGTAGATACAGTTCGGTTGAAAGACGATGGCTCAGTTAACTGTGTAACCCTACTGTTGCACTCGAAATAGGCGTAACTGTACTGGTCCGCACTTCTTTGGTGCATTATTGTTCGAGAAATGGGATTTGTCAGTCGAGAAGGTCTAAAAACACCAGTACAGTAGTACAGAATGTGTTGTTGATAGCGGAAAGGGTGTATTGATAGAAGGGTTTGACTGTTATGGTCCATACGAGAGCTTGCCCGCTCCCACAGGGAAAGTGCTGCCCTTGAGGGTTGCACATCACCTGTGGGAGCGGGCAAGCCCGCGAAGAGGCCGGAACAGCGGAGGCAGGGCCGCCGTTCCGTACCACATCTGGATCAGCTTGCCAGCATGCGCCCGGTTTCTTCCAGGTTTTCGTGCCAGCTCAGGGCCTCACGCAGGATGTGCGGGGTATGCCCGCCACGCTGGCAGGCGCGGTCGAAATAGTCGTTCAGCGCAGCGCGGTAGTCTGGATGCACGCAGTTGTCGATGATCGCCCGCGCCCGTTCGCGCGGCGCCAGGCCACGCAGGTCCGCCAGGCCCTGCTCGGTGACCAGGATATCCACGTCGTGCTCGGTATGGTCGACATGGCTGACCATTGGCACCACGCTGGAAATCGCCCCGCCTTTGGCAATCGACTTGGTGACGAAGACCGCCAGGTGAGCGTTTCGGGCGAAGTCGCCGGAGCCACCGATGCCGTTCATCATCCTGGTGCCGCAGACGTGGGTGGAGTTGACGTTGCCGTAGATATCGAACTCCAGTGCGGTGTTGATACCGATGATGCCCAGGCGACGTACCACTTCCGGGTGGTTGGAGATTTCCTGCGGGCGTAGCACCAGCTTGTCCTTGTAGCGTTCCAGGTTGCCGAACACATCGGCATTGCGGCGCGTCGACAGGGTGATCGAGCTGCCCGAGGCGAAACTCAGCTTGCCGGCGTCGATCAGGTCGAAGGTGGAGTCCTGCAGCACTTCAGAGTACATGGTCAGGTTTTCGAACGGCGACTCGATCAGGCCGCACATCACCGCATTGGCAATGCTGCCAATGCCGGCTTGCAGCGGGCCGAGCTTGTTGGTCATGCGGCCGGCATCCACTTCCTTCTTGAGGAAGTTGATCAGGTGGTCGGCGATGCCCTGGGTTTCATCATCTGGCGGCAGCACAGTGGACGGCGAGTCTGGCTGGTCGCTGATGACGATACCGACGATTTTGGCCGGGTCGATCGGGATGGCGGTGCTGCCGATTCGGTCGTCGACCTTGACCAGCGGGATTGGTGTGCGGGTCGGGCGGTAGGTTGGGATATAGATGTCGTGCAGGCCTTCGAGGTTGGTGTTGTGCGAGAGGTTGATCTCCACAATCACCTGCTTGGCGAAGATCGCGAAGCTGGCCGAATTGCCCACCGAAGTGGTTGGCACGATGTGGCCTTGCTCGGTGATGGCCACGGCTTCGATGACCGCGATGTCCGGCAGCTTCAGCTGCTGGTTGCGCAGTTGCTCGACGGTTTCCGACAGGTGCTGGTCGATGAACATCACCTGGCCGTCATTGATAGCCTTGCGCAGGGTGCTGTCGACCTGGAATGGCATGCGGCGGGCCAGTACACCGGCCTCGGTCAGTTGTTTGTCCAGGTCATTGCCCAGGCTGGCGCCGGTCATCAGGCTGATTTTCAGAGGCGATTGCTTGGCACGTTCGGCCAGTGCATGCGGTACGGCCTTGGCCTCGCCGGCGCGGGTGAAACCGCTCATGCCGACAGTCATGCCGTCCTCGATCAGACCAGCGGCATCAGCCGCACTCATTACCTTGCTGTGCAGGGAGGACAAGCGGATACGATCACGGTACATGGATTGTTATCTCGGGCTACTGAAACTACTGCAGCGCAGTCTAGAGATTTCGCCCATTGCCGTCCCACGACCATGGTCGTATGAGAAGCCTTGTATTTGAGCCGTTGATCCGGATCAACAAAAGAAAAGCCCCGGCAGATTCTGTCCGGGGCTTCCTTTATATCAGCTGGTTTGTAGCGACTGTTGTCACTCCACCGCCTTGACCATGTCCTCGATGACCTTCTTGGCGTCACCGAACACCATCATGGTCTTGTCCAGATAGAACAGCTCGTTGTCCAGGCCGGCATAGCCGCTGGCCATCGAGCGTTTGTTGACGATGATGGTCTTGGCCTTGAACGCTTCGAGGATCGGCATACCGGCGATTGGCGACTTGGGATCGTTCTTCGCCGCCGGGTTGACCACGTCGTTGGCGCCCAGCACCAGCACCACGTCGGCCTGGCCGAACTCGGCGTTGATGTCTTCCATCTCGAATACTTGATCGTACGGCACTTCAGCCTCGGCCAGCAGTACGTTCATGTGCCCGGGCATACGGCCCGCCACCGGGTGAATCGCATACTTCACGGTCACGCCGTTGTGGGTCAGCTTCTCGGTCAGCTCTTTCAGCGCGTGCTGGGCACGGGCCACCGCCAGGCCGTAGCCTGGAACGATGATCACGCTGTCGGCATTGCTGAGCAGGAAGGTGGCATCGTCAGCCGAGCCGGACTTCACCGGCCGCTGCTCTTGCGAACCTTGCGCCGCGCCACTGTCGGTATCGCCACCAAAACCGCCAAGGATGACGTTGAAGAACGAACGGTTCATCGCCTTGCACATGATGTACGAGAGGATGGCACCGGACGAACCTACCAGGGAACCGGCGATGATCAGCATCGAGTTGTTCAGCGAGAAGCCGATACCGGCCGCTGCCCAGCCCGAGTAGCTGTTGAGCATCGACACCACCACTGGCATGTCGGCGCCGCCGATCGGAATAATGATCAGCACACCCATGATGAAGGCCAGGACCAGCATCAGAGTAAAGGCACTGTAGTGGCCAGTGAAAGTGAACAGAAGGCCGAGGGCGATGGTGGTCAGGCCAAGGATCAGGTTGAGTTTATGCTGGCCAGCGAACTGTACCGGTGCGCCTTGGAAGAGGCGGAACTTGTACTTGCCCGACAATTTGCCAAAGGCGATCACCGAACCGGAGAAGGTAATGGCACCGATGGCAGCACCGAGGAACAGCTCCAGGCGGTTGCCGGTGGGGATCGGATCGCTGATGGCAGCCACAATGCCCATCGACTGTGGCTCCAGCACGGCGGCGATGGCAATGAACACCGCGGCCAGGCCGATCATGCTGTGCATGAAAGCGACCAGTTCGGGCATTTTGGTCATTTCGACGCGCTTGGCCATGATGGAACCGGCGGTGCCGCCGACCAGCAGGCCGACGATGACATAGCCGATACCGGCAGTGGCAAGTTCAGCCCCAAGCTTATAAATGAGGCCGACCGTCGTGAGGATGGCGAGACCCATGCCGATCATGCCGAACAGATTGCCGCGCCGCGAGGTAGTCGGGTGCGACAGGCCCTTGAGCGCCTGGATGAAGCACACCGAGGCGACGAGGTAGAGGAGCGTTACCAGATTCATGCTCATGCTTACTTCTTCGCCTCGTTCTTGGTTTTCTTCTTGAACATTTCAAGCATGCGGCGGGTGACCAGGAAGCCACCGAACACGTTGACTGCGGCAAGGGCCACGGCCAGGGTGCCCATCAGCTTGCCGGCCGGGGTCACGGTCAGGGCCGCGGCCAGCATGGCGCCGACGATGACGATTGCCGAGATGGCATTGGTGACCGCCATCAGTGGGGTGTGCAACGCCGGGGTGACGTTCCACACCACGTGGTAGCCCACATAGATGGCCAGCACGAAAATGATCAGGTTATAGATGCCGTGGGAAATCAGCATGTCTTCCATTGTCGTGCTCCTTAGCCGTTCTTGCGGACGACCTGACCATCACGGCACATCAGGCAGGCCGCGACGATGTCGTCTTCGAGGTTGATGATCAGCGCGCCGTCCTTGTCGAACAGCAGCTTCATGAAGTCCAGCAGGTTGCGTGCATACAGTGCCGAGGCATCGGCACCCACCTGGGCCGGCAGGTTGGTAGGGCCGACGATGGTCACGCCGTTCTCCTGCACCACTTGGTCTGCGACGGTCAGCGGGCAGTTGCCGCCTTGGGCTGCAGCCAGGTCGATGACCACCGAGCCAGGCTTCATCTGCGCCACGGTTTCGGCGCTTAGCAGGGTCGGCGCCTTGCGCCCGGGGATCAGCGCGGTGGTGATGACGATATCGGACTGCTTGGCGCGCTCGTGCACGGCCTGGGCCTGGCGCTGCATCCAACTGGCCGGCATTGGTCGGGCATAGCCGCCAACACCTTCGGCGCACTCTCGCTCCTCGTCGGTCTCGTAGGGTACGTCGATGAATTTTGCACCCAGTGATTCGATCTGCTCTTTCACCGCCGGGCGAACGTCGGATGCTTCGATCACCGCACCCAGGCGCTTGGCGGTGGCGATGGCCTGCAAGCCGGCAACGCCAGCGCCCAGTACCAGGACGCGTGCGGCCTTAACGGTACCGGCAGCGGTCATCAGCATTGGCATGAAGCGTGGGTAGTGATGGGCTGCCAGCAACACGGCCTTGTAGCCGGCGATGTTGGCCTGCGACGACAGCACGTCCAGGCTCTGCGCCCGCGAGGTTCGCGGCGCGGCTTCCAGGGCGAAGGCGGTAATACCGCGTTCGGCCATCTTGCCGATCAGCTCACCGTTGAAGGGGTTGAGCATGCCCACCAGAAGGCTGCCGCTGTTGATCAGGGCCAGTTCCTGGTCGTTGGGGGCGACCACTTTGAGTACCAATTGGGCGCCGTAGGCATCGGCGGCGCTCCCAAGGGAAGCACCCACGGCTTCATAGGCACTGTCCGGAATGGCGGCGTTGAGCCCTGCCCCCCGTTGAACGGTGACCTGATGGCCCTGGCCAATCAGTTTCTTGATGGTTTCGGGGGTCGCAGCGACCCTTGTCTCACCGGTCTGCGTCTCGAGAGGAACACCAATGTGCACGACTATTTCTCCTGCGGTGACCTTTTGTCTTTGTAGAAGCCAGCACACTTCGGATGGTGTGCTGGGGCGGCTGTGGAGCGCCAACCCGCCGGATCCCGGGCGGGGCGAAGCATTTTGCAGACGAACCCGAAGGCCTTCAACCGGTTCTGGAGCGAAACGAAGTCAAAACTACAAGTCACCCTGTGACCGCTTGTCGCAGCAATAGGGTTGCAGCCCGTCAAACATGCGCCATTGGCAGATTAGGAGAAAAAATCAAAAAAAAAGCGGCCAATTCGCTTACGACTAGTTGGATGTCGCAAAATAACCCGCAAAGCCGCGTACTGAGCACGGTTAAAGGGTGTTTTTATGCTTGCGTTACAGTTTGCGAATATGCGACATATACATATATCTGTAGGTGTTTAAAATAATTGACTACAGGGTCAATTTGTCGCGCTTGCCCCTGATCTATTCAGGTAGGCCTGAGCCTGGCTTACCAACCAGTCGCGAAAGGCGCGTAGCGACGCCGACTCCACCTTGCGCTCTGGAATCATCAGATAGTAGGCCTTGTCGCTACTCAGGGCATGCCTGTTAGCGACCACCAGCCTTCCCTCCTCCAACTCCCGCTGGATCAGGAACGGTGGTATCAGGGCAATGCCCATGTCGTGCATGGCCGCCTGGGCGAGCATCGAGAATAGTTCATAGCGCGGGCCTGTCATGTCGCGCTCCACATTCATGCCCACACTGCCGAACCATTGCCGCCAGGCATACGGGCGCGTGCTCTGCTGCAGCAGTGGTAGCTGCGCGATGTGGCGTGCCTCGAGCATGCCCTGGCCGTTCAGCAGTGCCGGGCTGCACACGGGTACTGGGTTTTCACCCATCAGTTGGTGCGACTGGGTGCCTGACCAGTCCGCATCACCAAAATAGATGGCGGCATCGAAGGTAGTGTCGGCGAACAGGAATGGCCGGGTGCGGTTGGTGAGGTTGACTGTGACCTCCGGGTGGCGCTGCTGGAAGTCCTTGAGCCGTGGCAGGAGCCATTGAGTGCCAAACGTCGGCACTACCGCCAGCTCGATCACATTGGCGCCTTGCTGGCGCATGACCGACAAGGTATCGCGCTCCACGGCGTCCAGTTGGGCCGCCACCTGGCGACTGTAGGATAGGCCGGCTTCGGTCAGCCTTACGCCGCGGCGCGAGCGACGGAACAGTTCCACATTAAGGAAGGCTTCCAGGCCACCGATCTGTCGACAGACGGCACCCTGGGTCAGCGCGAGTTCCTGGGCAGCCTTGGTAAAGCTCTCGTTACGGGCTGCCGCCTCGAAGCAAATCAGGGCGGCGGTACTGGGGATCTTACGGCGCATGTACGTCAACCTCACTTGTAAGGCTGTCAATAAGGCGTTTTGCCGATTTACGGAGTGACAAAATATCACTAATTGGTGCGCAATCCTCGTTTGTCCCGGCGGCCGATCAGGCCTAGGCTCAAAGGCACAAGAAACTGACCCCTATTTCGAGGATTCGCTCATGGCCGGTAAAGCAAGCTTCAACTGGATCGACCCGTTGCTGCTGGATCAGCAGCTCACTGAAGAAGAGCGTATGGTGCGTGACAGCGCTTATCAGTTCGCCCAGGACAAGCTGGCCCCGCGTGTGCTTGAGGCCTTCCGCCATGAGCAGACCGATCCGGCGATCTTCCGCGAGATGGGTGAAGTAGGCCTGTTGGGTGCAACCATTCCCGAGCAATACGGTGGCAGTGGCCTGAATTATGTGTGCTATGGCCTTATTGCTCGCGAAGTGGAACGTATCGACTCAGGTTACCGCTCGATGATGAGTGTGCAGTCGTCGCTGGTGATGGTGCCGATCAACGAATTTGGCACCGAAGCTCAAAAGCAGAAGTACCTCCCCAAGTTGGCCAGTGGCGAGTGGATCGGTTGCTTCGGTCTGACCGAGCCTAACCATGGCTCCGATCCTGGTTCGATGATTACGCGCGCGAGGAAGGTCGACGGTGGCTACCGGCTGACCGGCAGTAAAATGTGGATCACCAACAGTCCCATCGCCGATGTGTTCGTGGTGTGGGCCAAGGATGATGCGGGCGATATTCGTGGCTTCGTACTGGAAAAAGGTTGGCAAGGCCTCAGTGCCCCGGCAATCCATGGCAAGGTTGGCCTGCGCGCGTCGATCACTGGTGAAATCGTCATGGACAATGTGTTCGTGCCAGAAGAGAACATCTTCCCGGACGTGCGTGGCCTCAAGGGCCCGTTCACCTGCCTGAACTCGGCTCGCTATGGTATTTCGTGGGGTGCGCTGGGTGCCGCTGAAGCCTGCTGGCACACCGCTCGCCAGTACACCCTGGACCGTCAGCAGTTTGGTCGTCCACTGGCCGCCAACCAGTTGATTCAGAAGAAGCTTGCCGACATGCAGACAGAAATCACCCTGGCGCTGCAGGGCTGCCTGCGTCTGGGTCGCATGAAGGATGAAGGGACGGCTGCGGTGGAAATCACCTCCATCATGAAGCGCAATTCCTGCGGTAAGGCGCTGGATATCGCCCGTATGGCGCGTGACATGCTGGGCGGCAACGGCATCTCCGACGAGTTTGGTGTGGCCCGCCATCTGGTTAACCTGGAGGTGGTCAACACCTATGAAGGTACCCATGATGTGCATGCACTTATCCTGGGTCGTGCGCAGACCGGTATCCAGGCGTTCTATTGATAAGGAGCAAACCATGGGCGCGCTATCACATCTGCGGGTGCTAGACCTTTCGCGCGTGTTGGCCGGCCCGTGGTCTGGTCAGATTTTGGCTGACCTTGGCGCCGACGTGATCAAGGTCGAGCGCCCTGGCAGTGGCGACGATACCCGCTCATGGGGGCCGCCTTTTCTCAAGGATGCCGAAGGTGAGGACACCAGTGAGGCGGCCTATTACCTGTCGGCCAACCGCAACAAGCGCTCAGTGACCATCGACTTTACCCAGCCGGAGGGACAGCGGCTGGTGCGTGAACTGGCGGCGAAGTGCGATATCGTGATAGAGAACTTCAAGGTAGGTGGGCTGGCAGCGTATGGCCTGGACTACCAGAGCCTGAAGGCGATAAACCCGCAGCTCATCTATTGCTCCATTACCGGCTTCGGTCAGACCGGGCCCTATGCCAAGCGCGCTGGCTATGACTTCATGATCCAGGGGTTGGGTGGGCTGATGAGCCTGACTGGTCGTCCGGAGGGTGAAGAGGGCGCCGGGCCGGTCAAGGTGGGGGTGGCGCTTACCGACATTCTGACCGGGTTGTATTCCACGGTCGCCATGCTGGCTGCTCTCGCCCACCGGGATCAGGCCGGGGTCGGTCAGCATATCGACATGGCATTGCTCGATGTGCAGGTGGCCTGCCTGGCGAACCAGGCAATGAACTACCTGACCACGGGCAGCCCTCCTCGTCGGCTGGGTAATGCGCATCCTAATATAGTCCCTTATCAGGACTTTCCGACGGCAGATGGCGATTTCATTCTTACCGTGGGCAATGATAGCCAGTTCCGCAAGTTCGCCGAAGTGGCCGGACAGCCGCAGTGGGCGGAAGACCCTCGATTCGTTACCAATAAGCTGCGGGTGGCCAACCGGGCCGAACTGATTCCATTGATTCGCCAGGCTACGGTGTTCAAGACCACGGCGGAGTGGGTGGCCCATTTGGAGGCGGCAGGGGTGCCATGTGGACCTATCAATAACCTGGCGCAAATGTTCCAGGACCCCCAGGTGCTTGCACGCGGGTTGGCGGTGAGTATTCCCCATCCATTGGCGGGTAGTGCGCCGCAGGTTGCGAGCCCGATACGGTTGTCGGAAACGCCAGTAGAGTATCGCCGGGCGCCACCCTTGTTGGGCGAGCATACCGAAGCAGTGCTGGGGGAGGTGTTGGGGCTGGATGTCGGCGAGGTGCAGCGCCTTCGTGGTGCTGGTGTGCTCTAGATGAATAGCGGGGAGGCCGTCAGGCCTCCCCGCTTTGCTTTTCTGCGCAATCAAGGTTTCTTGAAATTAAAGGTTGACGCGCTTTCGAATCCCCTTATAATGCGCCCCACTTCCAGCGACATCGGAACGAAAAACTCCTTGATATTCAACGAGTTAAGTAGTTAAGGCGAAAGCTGGAGGGGCTACGATCGAATGATCGAAAGCGGTTGAAAAGGTGGTTGACAGTGCTTCTAAGTGCTGTATGATTCGCCTCCCGCTACGAGAGATCGCAGCGAGCCAAGTGTTTGAAGCTAAACGAGTTTCTCGCAAAAAACTTCAAAATAAACGCTTGACAGGCTCTGAGGAAAGCGTAGAATGCGCGCCTCGGTTGAGACGAAAAGCTCTTAACCAAACGCTCTTTAACAAATCGAATCAAGCAATTCGTGTGGGTGCTTGTGAGTACGGACTGATAGTCAAAAAGATTATCAGCATCACAAGTGGCCATGCGAGAAATCACATAGTCATTTGAGATTGCTGAGCCAAGTTTAGGGTTTCTTAAAAACCCAAGCAGTATTGAACTGAAGAGTTTGATCATGGCTCAGATTGAACGCTGGCGGCAGGCCTAACACATGCAAGTCGAGCGGATGACGGGAGCTTGCTCCTTGATTCAGCGGCGGACGGGTGAGTAATGCCTAGGAATCTGCCTGGTAGTGGGGGACAACGTTTCGAAAGGAACGCTAATACCGCATACGTCCTACGGGAGAAAGCAGGGGACCTTCGGGCCTTGCGCTATCAGATGAGCCTAGGTCGGATTAGCTAGTTGGTGGGGTAATGGCTCACCAAGGCGACGATCCGTAACTGGTCTGAGAGGATGATCAGTCACACTGGAACTGAGACACGGTCCAGACTCCTACGGGAGGCAGCAGTGGGGAATATTGGACAATGGGCGAAAGCCTGATCCAGCCATGCCGCGTGTGTGAAGAAGGTCTTCGGATTGTAAAGCACTTTAAGTTGGGAGGAAGGGCAGTAAGTTAATACCTTGCTGTTTTGACGTTACCGACAGAATAAGCACCGGCTAACTCTGTGCCAGCAGCCGCGGTAATACAGAGGGTGCAAGCGTTAATCGGAATTACTGGGCGTAAAGCGCGCGTAGGTGGTTTGTTAAGTTGGATGTGAAAGCCCCGGGCTCAACCTGGGAACTGCATCCAAAACTGGCAAGCTAGAGTACGGTAGAGGGTGGTGGAATTTCCTGTGTAGCGGTGAAATGCGTAGATATAGGAAGGAACACCAGTGGCGAAGGCGACCACCTGGACTGATACTGACACTGAGGTGCGAAAGCGTGGGGAGCAAACAGGATTAGATACCCTGGTAGTCCACGCCGTAAACGATGTCAACTAGCCGTTGGAATCCTTGAGATTTTAGTGGCGCAGCTAACGCATTAAGTTGACCGCCTGGGGAGTACGGCCGCAAGGTTAAAACTCAAATGAATTGACGGGGGCCCGCACAAGCGGTGGAGCATGTGGTTTAATTCGAAGCAACGCGAAGAACCTTACCAGGCCTTGACATGCAGAGAACTTTCCAGAGATGGATTGGTGCCTTCGGGAACTCTGACACAGGTGCTGCATGGCTGTCGTCAGCTCGTGTCGTGAGATGTTGGGTTAAGTCCCGTAACGAGCGCAACCCTTGTCCTTAGTTACCAGCACGTTATGGTGGGCACTCTAAGGAGACTGCCGGTGACAAACCGGAGGAAGGTGGGGATGACGTCAAGTCATCATGGCCCTTACGGCCTGGGCTACACACGTGCTACAATGGTCGGTACAGAGGGTTGCCAAGCCGCGAGGTGGAGCTAATCTCACAAAACCGATCGTAGTCCGGATCGCAGTCTGCAACTCGACTGCGTGAAGTCGGAATCGCTAGTAATCGCGAATCAGAATGTCGCGGTGAATACGTTCCCGGGCCTTGTACACACCGCCCGTCACACCATGGGAGTGGGTTGCACCAGAAGTAGCTAGTCTAACCTTCGGGAGGACGGTTACCACGGTGTGATTCATGACTGGGGTGAAGTCGTAACAAGGTAGCCGTAGGGGAACCTGCGGCTGGATCACCTCCTTAATCGACGACATCAGCCTGCTGATGAGCTCCCACACGAATTGCTTGATTCATTGTCGAAGACGGTTTTTCCTGGTCAGAACCTGGAAATGAGCATTCGTATCGAATGTTGATTTCTGGCTTTTGTCAGATCGTTCTTTAAAAATTCGGATATGTGATAGATATAGACTGAACACCAGTTTCACTGCTGGTGGATCAGGCTAAGGTAAAATTTGTGAGTTCTGCTCGAAAGAGCAACGTACGAATTTTCGGCGAATGTCGTCTTCACAGTATAACCAGATTGCTTGGGGTTATATGGTCAAGTGAAGAAGCGCATACGGTGGATGCCTTGGCAGTCAGAGGCGATGAAAGACGTGGTAGCCTGCGATAAGCTTTGGGGAGTCGGCAAACAGACTGTGATCCAGAGATCTCTGAATGGGGGAACCCACTCAGCATAAGCTGAGTATCTTGTACTGAATACATAGGTGCAAGAGGCGAACCAGGGGAACTGAAACATCTAAGTACCCTGAGGAAAAGAAATCAACCGAGATTCCCTTAGTAGTGGCGAGCGAACGGGGACCAGCCCTTAAGTTGATTTGAGATTAGTGGAACGCTCTGGAAAGTGCGGCCATAGTGGGTGATAGCCCCGTACACGAAAATCTCTTATCAATGAAATCGAGTAGGACGGAGCACGAGAAACTTTGTCTGAATATGGGGGGACCATCCTCCAAGGCTAAATACTACTGACTGACCGATAGTGAACCAGTACCGTGAGGGAAAGGCGAAAAGAACCCCGGAGAGGGGAGTGAAATAGAACCTGAAACCGTATGCGTACAAGCAGTGGGAGCCTACTTTGTTAGGTGACTGCGTACCTTTTGTATAATGGGTCAGCGACTTATATTCAGTGGCGAGCTTAACCGAATAGGGGAGGCGTAGCGAAAGCGAGTCTTAATAGGGCGTTTAGTCGCTGGGTATAGACCCGAAACCGGGCGATCTATCCATGGGCAGGTTGAAGGTTAGGTAACACTGACTGGAGGACCGAACCGACTACCGTTGAAAAGTTAGCGGATGACCTGTGGATCGGAGTGAAAGGCTAATCAAGCTCGGAGATAGCTGGTTCTCCTCGAAAGCTATTTAGGTAGCGCCTCATGTATCACTGTAGGGGGTAGAGCACTGTTTCGGCTAGGGGGTCATCCCGACTTACCAAACCGATGCAAACTCCGAATACCTACAAGTGCCGAGCATGGGAGACACACGGCGGGTGCTAACGTCCGTCGTGAAAAGGGAAACAACCCAGACCGTCAGCTAAGGTCCCAAAGTCATGGTTAAGTGGGAAACGATGTGGGAAGGCTTAGACAGCTAGGAGGTTGGCTTAGAAGCAGCCACCCTTTAAAGAAAGCGTAATAGCTCACTAGTCGAGTCGGCCTGCGCGGAAGATGTAACGGGGCTCAAACCATGCACCGAAGCTACGGGTATCATCTTATGATGATGCGGTAGAGGAGCGTTCTGTAAGCCTGTGAAGGTGAGTTGAGAAGCTTGCTGGAGGTATCAGAAGTGCGAATGCTGACATGAGTAACGACAATGCGAGTGAAAAACTCGCACGCCGAAAGACCAAGGTTTCCTGCGCAACGTTAATCGACGCAGGGTTAGTCGGTCCCTAAGGCGAGGCTGAAAAGCGTAGTCGATGGAAAACAGGTTAATATTCCTGTACTTCCAGTTATTGCGATGGAGGGACGGAGAAGGTTAGGCCAGCCTGGCGTTGGTTGTCCAGGTTTAAGGTGGTAGGCTGAAATCTTAGGCAAATCCGGGATTTCAAGGCCGAGAGCTGATGACGAGTTGCCTTTAGGCGACGAAGTGGTTGATACCATGCTTCCAAGAAAAGCTCCTAAGCTTCAGATAACTGGGAACCGTACCCCAAACCGACACAGGTGGTTAGGTAGAGAATACCAAGGCGCTTGAGAGAACTCGGGTGAAGGAACTAGGCAAAATGGCACCGTAACTTCGGGAGAAGGTGCGCCGGCGAGGGTGAAGGACTTGCTCCGTAAGCTCATGCCGGTCGAAGATACCAGGCCGCTGCGACTGTTTATTAAAAACACAGCACTCTGCAAACACGAAAGTGGACGTATAGGGTGTGACGCCTGCCCGGTGCCGGAAGGTTAATTGATGGGGTTAGCGCAAGCGAAGCTCTTGATCGAAGCCCCGGTAAACGGCGGCCGTAACTATAACGGTCCTAAGGTAGCGAAATTCCTTGTCGGGTAAGTTCCGACCTGCACGAATGGCGTAACGATGGCGGCGCTGTCTCCACCCGAGACTCAGTGAAATTGAAATCGCTGTGAAGATGCAGTGTATCCGCGGCTAGACGGAAAGACCCCGTGAACCTTTACTATAGCTTTGCACTGGACTTTGAATTTGCTTGTGTAGGATAGGTGGGAGGCTTTGAAGTGGGGACGCCAGTTCTCATGGAGCCATCCTTGAAATACCACCCTGGCAACTTTGAGGTTCTAACTCAGGTCCGTTATCCGGATCGAGGACAGTGTATGGTGGGTAGTTTGACTGGGGCGGTCTCCTCCCAAAGAGTAACGGAGGAGTACGAAGGTGCGCTCAGACCGGTCGGAAATCGGTCGTAGAGTATAAAGGCAAAAGCGCGCTTGACTGCGAGACAAACACGTCGAGCAGGTACGAAAGTAGGTCTTAGTGATCCGGTGGTTCTGTATGGAAGGGCCATCGCTCAACGGATAAAAGGTACTCCGGGGATAACAGGCTGATACCGCCCAAGAGTTCATATCGACGGCGGTGTTTGGCACCTCGATGTCGGCTCATCACATCCTGGGGCTGAAGCCGGTCCCAAGGGTATGGCTGTTCGCCATTTAAAGTGGTACGCGAGCTGGGTTTAGAACGTCGTGAGACAGTTCGGTCCCTATCTGCCGTGGACGTTTGAGATTTGAGAGGGGCTGCTCCTAGTACGAGAGGACCGGAGTGGACGAACCTCTGGTGTTCCGGTTGTCACGCCAGTGGCATTGCCGGGTAGCTATGTTCGGAAGAGATAACCGCTGAAAGCATCTAAGCGGGAAACTTGCCTCAAGATGAGATCTCACTGGGATCTTGAATCCCCTAAAGGGCCGTCGAAGACTACGACGTTGATAGGTTGGGTGTGTAAGCGCTGTGAGGCGTTGAGCTAACCAATACTAATTGCCCGTGAGGCTTGACCATATAACACCCAAGCAATCTGCTACGCAGATTGTGGTGGTGAAGACGAAAGACCCGAAAATTCGTAAGACCACAAATATCGCATATCCGGATTCGCTGGGCTGTCCATCTGGACATTCTGGCTACAGAATTTCTTGACGACCATAGAGCATTGGAACCACCTGATCCCATCCCGAACTCAGTAGTGAAACGATGCATCGCCGATGGTAGTGTGGGGTTTCCCCATGTGAGAGTAGGTCATCGTCAAGATTCATTTCGCAAAACCCCTATCTGCACATGCAGGTAGGGGTTTTGTCTTTAAGTAGAAGCTCATGCTTCGTCCTGGTTGGCCGCAAGGTTAGCCAGCTGTAGTTAAAAGGTGGTTGACAGTGTTTTTGAATGCTGTATTATTCACCTCCCGCGACGAGAGATCGAAGCGAGTTAAGTGTTTGAAGCTAAACGAGTTTCTCGCAAAAACTTCAAAATAAACGCTTGACAGGCTCTGAGGAAAGCGTAGAATGCGCGCCTCGGTTGAGACGAAAAGCTCTTAACCAAACGCTCTTTAACAAATCGAATCAAGCAATTCGTGTGGGTGCTTGTGAGTACGGACTGATAGTCAAAAAGATTATCAGCATCACAAGTGGCCATGCGAGAAATCACATAGTCATTTGAGATTGCTGAGCCAAGTTTAGGGTTTCTTAAAAACCCAAGCAGTATTGAACTGAAGAGTTTGATCATGGCTCAGATTGAACGCTGGCGGCAGGCCTAACACATGCAAGTCGAGCGGATGACGGGAGCTTGCTCCTTGATTCAGCGGCGGACGGGTGAGTAATGCCTAGGAATCTGCCTGGTAGTGGGGGACAACGTTTCGAAAGGAACGCTAATACCGCATACGTCCTACGGGAGAAAGCAGGGGACCTTCGGGCCTTGCGCTATCAGATGAGCCTAGGTCGGATTAGCTAGTTGGTGGGGTAATGGCTCACCAAGGCGACGATCCGTAACTGGTCTGAGAGGATGATCAGTCACACTGGAACTGAGACACGGTCCAGACTCCTACGGGAGGCAGCAGTGGGGAATATTGGACAATGGGCGAAAGCCTGATCC
Organism: Pseudomonas putida; assembly: GCA_041879295.1. Classification (NCBI taxonomy): domain Bacteria; kingdom Pseudomonadati; phylum Pseudomonadota; class Gammaproteobacteria; order Pseudomonadales; family Pseudomonadaceae; genus Pseudomonas; species Pseudomonas putida. The sequence continues at coordinate 194,679 of CP047152.1, forward strand.
AGCCATGCCGCGTGTGTGAAGAAGGTCTTCGGATTGTAAAGCACTTTAAGTTGGGAGGAAGGGCAGTAAGTTAATACCTTGCTGTTTTGACGTTACCGACAGAATAAGCACCGGCTAACTCTGTGCCAGCAGCCGCGGTAATACAGAGGGTGCAAGCGTTAATCGGAATTACTGGGCGTAAAGCGCGCGTAGGTGGTTTGTTAAGTTGGATGTGAAAGCCCCGGGCTCAACCTGGGAACTGCATCCAAAACTGGCAAGCTAGAGTACGGTAGAGGGTGGTGGAATTTCCTGTGTAGCGGTGAAATGCGTAGATATAGGAAGG
>CP047152.1:517500-682500 GCA_041879295.1 Pseudomonas putida
TATTCCTGTACTTCCAGTTATTGCGATGGAGGGACGGAGAAGGTTAGGCCAGCCTGGCGTTGGTTGTCCAGGTTTAAGGTGGTAGGCTGAAATCTTAGGCAAATCCGGGATTTCAAGGCCGAGAGCTGATGACGAGTTGCCTTTAGGCGACGAAGTGGTTGATACCATGCTTCCAAGAAAAGCTCCTAAGCTTCAGATAACTGGGAACCGTACCCCAAACCGACACAGGTGGTTAGGTAGAGAATACCAAGGCGCTTGAGAGAACTCGGGTGAAGGAACTAGGCAAAATGGCACCGTAACTTCGGGAGAAGGTGCGCCGGCGAGGGTGAAGGACTTGCTCCGTAAGCTCATGCCGGTCGAAGATACCAGGCCGCTGCGACTGTTTATTAAAAACACAGCACTCTGCAAACACGAAAGTGGACGTATAGGGTGTGACGCCTGCCCGGTGCCGGAAGGTTAATTGATGGGGTTAGCGCAAGCGAAGCTCTTGATCGAAGCCCCGGTAAACGGCGGCCGTAACTATAACGGTCCTAAGGTAGCGAAATTCCTTGTCGGGTAAGTTCCGACCTGCACGAATGGCGTAACGATGGCGGCGCTGTCTCCACCCGAGACTCAGTGAAATTGAAATCGCTGTGAAGATGCAGTGTATCCGCGGCTAGACGGAAAGACCCCGTGAACCTTTACTATAGCTTTGCACTGGACTTTGAATTTGCTTGTGTAGGATAGGTGGGAGGCTTTGAAGTGGGGACGCCAGTTCTCATGGAGCCATCCTTGAAATACCACCCTGGCAACTTTGAGGTTCTAACTCAGGTCCGTTATCCGGATCGAGGACAGTGTATGGTGGGTAGTTTGACTGGGGCGGTCTCCTCCCAAAGAGTAACGGAGGAGTACGAAGGTGCGCTCAGGCCGGTCGGAAATCGGTCGTAGAGTATAAAGGCAAAAGCGCGCTTGACTGCGAGACAAACACGTCGAGCAGGTACGAAAGTAGGTCTTAGTGATCCGGTGGTTCTGTATGGAAGGGCCATCGCTCAACGGATAAAAGGTACTCCGGGGATAACAGGCTGATACCGCCCAAGAGTTCATATCGACGGCGGTGTTTGGCACCTCGATGTCGGCTCATCACATCCTGGGGCTGAAGCCGGTCCCAAGGGTATGGCTGTTCGCCATTTAAAGTGGTACGCGAGCTGGGTTTAGAACGTCGTGAGACAGTTCGGTCCCTATCTGCCGTGGACGTTTGAGATTTGAGAGGGGCTGCTCCTAGTACGAGAGGACCGGAGTGGACGAACCTCTGGTGTTCCGGTTGTCACGCCAGTGGCATTGCCGGGTAGCTATGTTCGGAAGAGATAACCGCTGAAAGCATCTAAGCGGGAAACTTGCCTCAAGATGAGATCTCACTGGGATCTTGAATCCCCTAAAGGGCCGTCGAAGACTACGACGTTGATAGGTTGGGTGTGTAAGCGCTGTGAGGCGTTGAGCTAACCAATACTAATTGCCCGTGAGGCTTGACCATATAACACCCAAGCAATTTGCTGACGCAGATTGCGGTGGTGAAGACGAAAGACCCGAAAATTCGTAAGACCACAAATATCGCATATCCGAATTCGCTGGGCTGTCCATCTGGACATTCTGGCTACAGAATTTCTTGACGACCATAGAGCATTGGAACCACCTGATCCCATCCCGAACTCAGTAGTGAAACGATGCATCGCCGATGGTAGTGTGGGGTTTCCCCATGTGAGAGTAGGTCATCGTCAAGATTCATTTCGCAAAACCCCTATCTGCGCATGCAGGTAGGGGTTTTGTCTTTGTGGGCCGAAAATTCCGGGCCTGGCAGTATCTCTCTATGTGATTACGATGCGCGGCCCATCCTGCAGGCCCTTTTCCTATGCAAGCCAACAGCCCATGGCTATCATGCCTGCCTAATTCCAAGTTGAGACTGGCATGCTGAAGTTGTTGAATCTCCTCAAGGATGGTCGGTTCCATTCCGGAGAAGCTCTGGGGGCAGCCCTAGGGGTGAGTCGCAGCGCAGTTTGGAAGCAGCTGCAGCATCTGGAAAGTGAGCTGAACCTCACCATTCACAAGGTTCGTGGGCGCGGTTACCAGTTGGCCGCGCCACTGGCTTTGCTTGAGACGCAGGCAATCGCTGGTTTTGCCGCAGGTGAACAGTGGCCGATGTTCATCCACGAAACCATCGATTCCACCAACGCCGAAGGCTTGCGCCTTGCCAGTGAAGGGCAGGCGGCTCCATTCCTGGTTCTGGCCGAGCGCCAGAGCGCCGGGCGAGGTCGGCGCGGCCGGCAGTGGGTCAGCCCATTTGCAGAAAATCTCTATTACAGTCTGGTGCTGCGTGTCGATGGCGGCATGCGTCAGCTTGAGGGGTTGAGCCTGGTAGTGGGGTTGGCCGTAATGCGCACCTTGCAGGCGTTCGGGGTAAAGGATGTCGGGCTTAAATGGCCTAACGATGTGTTGGTTCGTGGGCATAAGATCACCGGGATTCTCCTGGAATTGGTGGGCGATCCTGCAGATGTGTGTCATGTAGTGCTAGGCATTGGTATCAATGTAAACATGCAGGTAAACGAGCAGGTCGATCAGCAGTGGACCTCTATGCTGCGTGAGGTAGGGGCAGCCATAGATCGTAATCACTTGGTAGCGCTGCTCAGCCAGCAGTTGCAGCACGAATTGGCGCGCCATCGCCGCTACGGCTTTGCTGCATTCCAGGAGGAGTGGGAGCAGGCGCACTTGTGGCAGGGCCGCAATGTATCGCTGGTTGCTGGTACTACACGTATTGATGGTGTGGTTCTTGGCGTCGACGGGCAGGGTGGTTTGCGCCTTGAGGTGGACGGGATGGAAAAGAGCTTCAGTGGTGGTGAGCTCAGTTTGAGGTTGCGTGATGATTCTTGAGCTCGATTGCGGTAACAGCTTCATAAAGTGGCGTGTGATCCATGTCGCCGATGCTGTGATTGAAGGTGGTGGGATCGTCGATTCCGACCAGGCGCTAGTGGCCGAAGTGGCTGCGCTTGCATCAGTTCACCTTACGGGTTGTCGTATTGTCAGTGTGCGCAGCGAAGAAGAAACCGATGCGCTTTGCGCGGTGATCGCTGAGGCATTTGCCGTGCAGGCGCGAGTTGCTCACCCTGTCCGTGAAATGGCCGGTGTGCGCAATGGCTATGACGACTATCAGCGTCTGGGTATGGATCGTTGGCTGGCAGCGCTGGGTGCATTTCACCTGGCCAAGGGTGCGTGCCTTGTGATTGACCTGGGTACTGCGGCAAAAGCGGACTATGTGTCCGCGGACGGCGAGCATCTGGGAGGTTACATCTGCCCGGGTATGCCATTGATGCGTAGCCAACTGCGTACTCACACCCGGCGTATCCGCTATGACGATGCCTCCGCGGAGCGCGCATTGGCCAGCTTGTCACCCGGTCGCTCTACTGTCGAAGCGGTAGAGCGCGGTTGCGTATTGATGCTCCAGGGCTTTGCCTCCACCCAGCTTGAGCAGGCTCGTGTGCTATGGGGTGAGGAATTTACCGTGTTCCTCACTGGCGGTGATGCGCCGCTGGTGAGGGAGGCCCTGCCACAGGCGCGTGTCGTGCCTGATCTGGTTTTCGTTGGCCTGGCAATGGCCTGCCCATTGGATTGAGGTGCCTATGCGCTGGTTGTTTCTGCTGTTACTGGTGCTCAACGTCTTTTATTACGTATGGCATCAGCAGGAAGCCCCGCTGAAGGTCAAGGAAGTCGCCCCGTTGTCGCTGTACAAGGGGAATCAGCAAGAAATCCGTCTGTTGCGTGAAACAGGTGTGTCCGCACCACCCAAGCGTCGTGATGAGTGCCTGGTAGTTGGGGGTGTGATGGGACGGGAGCAGTTGGATGCGCTGCGTCAGCGCCTGCTGAGTCTGGATATTGCCACCTTGCCGGTGGCAGGACAGCTGCCTGGGGTGGATGGTCGCTGGCTCAAGGTTGCTCCGGAAAGCGAGCGTTTGCTGGATCAAACGGTGCTTCTGGCTCTTTCTAATGATTTCAAAGACTTAAAACATAAAATTATTTTCTGCCAGGGTATTGCAACTGGCGAATAGCTTGATAGAATGGCGCCCGCTTCACAGGGAACACCACTCAGGTGGTAGAGCTGGAAGCGGTGTCAAAGCAGCTAAGTTTCAGATTTGATTGAAAAAATTTGAAAAAACGCTTGACACTAGGACGGCAGACAAATAGAATGCCGGCCACATCTGGAGGGATTCCCGAGCGGTCAAAGGGGACGGACTGTAAATCCGTTGCGAGAGCTTCGAAGGTTCGAATCCTTCTCCCTCCACCAGTTTTAGCGAGAGCCGTAAGCTCCGCGGGTATAGTTTAGTGGTAGAACCTCAGCCTTCCAAGCTGATGATGCGGGTTCGATTCCCGCTACCCGCTCCAAGTTTGCTGGATTTTGCACAAAGTGTTTCGCTCTTGTAGCTCAGTTGGTAGAGCACACCCTTGGTAAGGGTGAGGTCAGCGGTTCAAGTCCGCTCAAGAGCTCCATATAAACAAGGCAGATATGAAAATATCTGCCTTTGTTTTATCAGCGCAAGACTATTTCTTCTGCGGAGGATTGTATCGATGGCTAAGGAAAAGTTTGATCGTTCCCTTCCCCACGTTAACGTCGGCACTATCGGCCACGTTGACCACGGTAAGACCACTCTGACCGCAGCTCTGACTCGCGTTTGCTCCGAAGTTTTCGGTTCGGCAATCGTTGAGTTCGACAAGATCGACTCGGCTCCGGAAGAAAAAGCGCGCGGTATCACCATCAACACCGCTCACGTTGAGTACAACTCGACCATTCGTCACTACGCTCACGTTGACTGCCCAGGTCACGCTGACTACGTGAAGAACATGATCACCGGTGCTGCCCAGATGGACGGCGCGATCCTGGTTTGCTCGGCCGCCGATGGTCCGATGCCACAAACCCGTGAGCACATCCTGCTGTCCCGTCAGGTAGGCGTTCCGTACATCGTGGTCTTCCTGAACAAGGCTGACCTGGTAGACGACGCTGAGCTGCTGGAACTGGTCGAGATGGAAGTTCGCGACCTGCTGTCCACCTATGACTTCCCAGGCGACGACACTCCGATCATCATCGGTTCGGCTCGTATGGCGCTGGAAGGCAAAGACGACAACGAAATGGGTACTACCGCTGTCAAGAAGCTGGTAGAAACTCTGGACAGCTACATTCCTGAGCCAGTTCGTGCCATCGACCAGCCGTTCCTGATGCCGATCGAAGACGTGTTCTCGATCTCGGGTCGTGGTACCGTTGTTACCGGTCGTATCGAGCGTGGTATCGTCCGCGTTCAGGATCCGCTGGAAATCGTTGGTCTGCGTGACACCACCACCACCACCTGCACCGGTGTTGAGATGTTCCGCAAGCTGCTGGACGAAGGTCGTGCTGGCGAGAACTGCGGCGTTCTGCTGCGTGGTACCAAGCGTGACGACGTTGAGCGTGGCCAGGTTCTGGTCAAGCCAGGTTCGGTCAAGCCGCACACCAAGTTCACCGCAGAAGTCTACGTTCTGTCGAAGGAAGAAGGCGGCCGTCACACTCCGTTCTTCAAAGGCTACCGTCCACAGTTCTACTTCCGTACCACTGACGTGACCGGTAACTGCGAGCTGCCGGAAGGCGTTGAAATGGTAATGCCAGGTGACAACATTCAGATGACTGTTACCCTGATCAAGACCATCGCAATGGAAGACGGTCTGCGCTTCGCTATCCGTGAAGGCGGTCGTACCGTCGGCGCCGGTGTCGTAGCAAAAATTATTGAATAAGTAGTTGATTTACTTGATCAGGCCGGTATAATGGCCGGCCTGATACAGCGTTACAGGTCAGTAGCTCAATTGGCAGAGCGACGGTCTCCAAAACCGTAGGTTGGGGGTTCGATTCCCTCCTGACCTGCCATTTCACCTCGGTGTGATGGCTTTCTTCTTACAGGATCCTCCTCGATGACCCCCAAAACTGAAGCCCAAGAATCGCGTTTTGATCTGTTCAAGTGGCTGGCTGTAGTGGCTTTGGTGGTTGTTGGTGTTGTGGGTAATCAATATTACTCCGCCTCTCCAATCCTGTACCGCGTTCTTGCACTTCTCGTTCTGGCTGCTGTCGCGGGCTTTGTAGCTCTGCAGACTGCGAAGGGCAAGTCGTTCTTTGCGCTGGCGAAGGAAGCTCGTACCGAGATTCGTAAAGTCGTGTGGCCGACCCGCCAGGAAACCACCCAGACCACGCTGATTGTCGTGGCTGTCGTGCTGGTTATGGCACTGCTGCTGTGGGGGCTCGATTCCCTGCTCGGCTGGGCGGTCTCCTTGATCGTTGGCTAAAGGTGTCCCGTGGCTAAGCGTTGGTATGTTGTGCATGCTTACTCGGGTTACGAGAAGCATGTAATGCGCTCTCTGATCGAGCGCGTCAAGCTGGCTGGCATGGAAGACGGTTTCGGCGAGATCTTGGTTCCGACCGAAGAAGTCGTCGAAATGCGCAACGGCCAGAAGCGCAAGAGTGAGCGTAAGTTCTTCCCTGGCTATGTATTGGTCCAGATGGAAATGAACGAAGGGACTTGGCACTTGGTCAAGGACACTCCTCGCGTGATGGGCTTTATTGGCGGTACTGCTGACAAGCCTGCGCCGATTACAGATAAAGAAGCTGAGGCCATCCTGCGTCGCGTTGCCGACGGTAGCGATAAGCCGAAGCCCAAGACACTGTTCGAGCCGGGTGAAGTGGTTCGAGTCATTGATGGTCCGTTCGCTGACTTCAATGGTAGTGTCGAAGAGGTTAACTACGAAAAGAGCCGCCTGCAGGTTGCTGTGCTCATTTTCGGTCGCTCTACTCCGGTAGAGCTCGAGTTCAGCCAGGTCGAGAAGGTCTAGGCGGACGAAGCATCCCATACCCCGCAGCCCTGTGTGCTGCGGGGTTTTGTCGTCACTGGGATAAAACGCAAGTCATCCGGGGAGCCATCAGGCGTTCGTACCCGATTTTGGAGTAGCTCATGGCTAAGAAGATTCAGGCTTACATCAAGCTGCAAGTTAAGGCCGGCCAGGCCAACCCAAGCCCACCCGTTGGTCCAGCGCTGGGTCAACATGGTGTGAACATCATGGAATTCTGCAAGGCCTTCAACGCCCGTACCCAGGGTCAAGAAGCCGGCCTGCCGACTCCAGTGATCATCACTGTCTACAGCGACCGTAGCTTCACCTTCGAGACCAAGAGCACCCCTGCCTCGGTTCTGTTGAAGAAAGCTGCTGGCCTGACCAGTGGTTCGGCTCGCCCGAACACCGTTAAAGTCGGTACCGTTACCCGTGCTCAGCTGGAAGACATCGCCAAAGCTAAACAGGCTGATCTGACTGCCGCTGACCTGGACGCTGCTGTACGCACCATCGCTGGCTCTGCCCGCAGCATGGGCCTGAACGTGGAGGGTGTGTAATGGCTAAGCTGACCAAACGCCAAAAGGCAATCGCCGAGAAAATCGAAGCAGGCAAGGCCTACAACTTCGAAGAAGCGGCAACTCTGCTGGCCTCGCTGCCCGCTGCCAAGTTCGTCGAATCCTACGACATCGCCGTTAACCTCGGTGTTGACCCGCGTAAATCCGACCAGGTCGTACGTAGCGCTACCGTGCTGCCACACGGCACTGGCAAGACCGTTCGCGTTGCTGTCTTCACCCAGGGTCCAGCTGCTGAAGCTGCTCTGGCTGCCGGCGCTGATCGCGTAGGTATGGACGATCTGGCTGCCGAAATGAAAGGCGGCGACCTGAACTATGACGTCGTTATCGCATCGCCTGATGCCATGCGCGTTGTAGGTCAGCTGGGTCAGGTGCTGGGTCCTCGCGGCCTGATGCCTAACCCGAAAGTTGGTACCGTGACCCCAGACGTAGCCACTGCCGTGAAAAACGCCAAGGCTGGTCAGGTTCGCTACCGTACCGACAAAAACGGTATTATCCACACCTCCGTTGGCAAGATCGGCTTTGAAGCTGACAAGCTGAAGGAAAACGTTGAAGCCCTGATCGCTGATCTGAAGCGTATCAAGCCGGCTTCCTCGAAAGGTATCTACGTTAAGCGCGTTACCCTGAGCACCACCATGGGCCCAGGTCTGGTCATCGATCAGAGCTCGCTGAACGTGTAAGAACATGGCGGCGCGACCAGTCGCGCCGCCAGCAAAAATTGGGGTCCCTGCCTGGCGGGGGCTATCCAAGACCGTAGGCGGCGTAAGCCTTAAAATATCAGCCCACGCAGATGGTGCTCCCGATTCGTTACCGAATCAGACACCAAAACGACATCCGGCTTCGGCCAGATGAAACGGTAAAAACCAGGAGTAAACCCGTGGCAATTAAACTCGAAGACAAGAAGGCCATCGTCGCTGAAGTCAACGAGGCTGCCAAAGTCGCTCTGTCCGCTGTCGTGGCTGATGCCCGTGGTGTGACTGTAAGCGCAATGACCGGACTCCGTAAAGAGGCCCGCGAAGCTGGCGTATACGTACGTGTAGTGCGTAACACCCTGCTCAAGCGCGCTGTTGAAGGCACCGAATTTTCGATCCTCAACGACGCGTTCAAAGGCCCGACCCTGATTGCTTTCTCCAACGAACACCCGGGCGCTGCTGCTCGTCTGTTCAAAGAGTTCGCCAAGGGTCAGGACAAGTTCGAGATCAAGGCAGCTGCGTTTGACGGCAATTTCATTGCAGCGAACCAGATCGACGTGTTGGCTACCCTGCCGACCCGCGACGAAGCTATCGCAAAACTGATGAGCGTTATTCAAGGCGCCACCAGCAAGCTGGCTCGTACTCTGGCAGCCATTCGCGACCAGAAAGAAGCTACCGCTGCCTAAGGCACGCGAATTCTTTCAAAATCATACGTTTAATTTGATGGCTGCGTAGGCTGTCACCCCAATACAGGATTTAAGTCATGTCTCTGACTAACGAACAAATCATCGAAGCAATCGGCCAGAAAACCGTTCTGGAAGTTGTTGAGCTGATCAAAGCAATGGAAGAAACCTTCGGCGTTACCGCTGCTGTTGCCGCTGCTGGCCCAGCTGCTGCTGCTGCCGTTGTTGAAGAGCAGACCGAGTTCAACGTTGTTCTGGTTGAAGCCGGCGACAAGAAAGTGAACGTGATCAAAGCCGTTCGCGAACTGACCGGTCTGGGCCTGAAAGAAGCCAAAGAGAAAGTCGACGGCGCTCCTCAGGTTGTAGCTGAAGGCGTTTCGAAAGAAGCCGCTGAAGACGCTAAGAAGAAGCTGGAAGAAGCAGGCGCTAAAGTCGAGCTGAAGTAATCTCGACCTTGCGATGCCAGCCTGAGCGTTGAGCGAAAGGCTGATGGCTGGTGGCTTATGCCACCGGCCTTTTTCCGTTATTGGTGGCCGGTTAGGCCGGTCCCGATAACGAGCTGCAAGACACCCATGTGGGTGGCGCAAACCAAGGGGTTTGCACGATTTTCTGGCTGCTCCCGCCGGGAGAAGCCAAACAAGCAGGTGACCAAGCTGGGGAACGCTGATGGCTTACTCATACACTGAGAAAAAACGTATCCGCAAGGACTTTAGCAAGTTGCCGGACGTCATGGATGTGCCTTACCTCCTGGCCATCCAGCTGGATTCGTATCGCGAATTCCTGCAAGCGGGAGCATCCAAGGATCACTTCCGCGACGTCGGCCTGCACGCGGCCTTCAAATCGGTATTCCCGATCATCAGCTACTCCGGCAATGCTGCCCTGGAGTACGTAGGCTATCGCCTGGGCGAACCCGCCTTCGATGTGAAGGAATGTGTCCTGCGTGGCGTGACCTTCGCGGTCCCACTGCGGGTCAAGGTGCGCCTGATCATCTTCGACAAGGAATCGTCGAACAAAGCGATCAAGGACATCAAAGAGCAAGAAGTCTACATGGGTGAAATTCCCCTGATGACTGAGAACGGTACCTTCGTTATCAACGGTACCGAGCGTGTGATCGTTTCCCAGCTGCACCGTTCGCCTGGTGTGTTCTTCGACCACGACCGTGGCAAGACCCACAGCTCGGGCAAGCTGCTGTACTCCGCTCGCATCATCCCTTACCGCGGTTCCTGGCTGGACTTCGAGTTCGACCCGAAGGACTGCGTGTTCGTGCGTATCGACCGTCGCCGCAAACTGCCGGCCTCGGTGCTGCTGCGCGCGCTGGGTTACAGCACTGAAGAAGTGCTGAATACCTTCTACACCACCAACGTGTTCCACATTTCCGGCGAAAAACTCAGCCTGGAACTGGTGCCGCAGCGTCTGCGTGGTGAAGTTGCAGTCATGGACATCCATGACGAAACCGGCAAAGTCATCGTCGAGCAAGGCCGCCGTATTACCGCGCGCCACATCAATCAGCTCGAGAAGGCCGGCGTCAAGCAGCTGGACGTACCAATGGAATACGTCCTGGGTCGCACTACCGCCAAGGCAATCGTGCATCCGGCTACCGGCGAAATTCTCGCCGAATGCAACACCGAGATGACCACCGAGCTGCTGATCAAGGTCGCCAAGGCGCAGGTTGTCCGTATCGAGACCCTGTACACCAACGACATCGATTGCGGTCCGTTCATCTCTGACACCCTGAAGATCGATACCACCAGCAACCAACTGGAAGCGCTGGTCGAAATCTATCGGATGATGCGTCCAGGCGAGCCGCCAACCAAGGATGCAGCCGAGACCCTGTTCAACAACCTGTTCTTCAGCGCCGAGCGTTACGATCTGTCCGCCGTCGGCCGTATGAAGTTCAACCGTCGTATCGGTCGTACCGAGATCGAGGGTTCGGGCGTGCTGAGCAAGGAAGACATCGTCGAGGTTCTGAAGACCCTGGTCGATATCCGTAACGGTAAAGGCATCGTCGACGACATCGACCACCTGGGTAACCGTCGCGTACGTTGCGTCGGCGAGATGGCCGAGAACCAGTTCCGTGTTGGCCTAGTGCGTGTCGAGCGCGCGGTCAAGGAACGCCTGTCGATGGCGGAAAGCGAAGGCCTGATGCCGCAAGACCTGATCAACGCCAAGCCGGTAGCGGCGGCGGTGAAAGAGTTCTTCGGTTCCAGCCAGCTGTCCCAGTTCATGGACCAGAACAACCCTCTCTCGGAGATTACCCACAAGCGTCGCGTCTCCGCACTCGGCCCTGGCGGTCTGACCCGTGAGCGTGCCGGCTTCGAAGTTCGTGACGTACACCCGACCCACTATGGCCGTGTGTGCCCGATCGAGACTCCTGAAGGTCCGAACATCGGTCTGATCAACTCCCTGGCGGCCTATGCCCGTACCAACCAGTACGGCTTCCTGGAAAGCCCGTACCGTGTTGTAAAGGAAGGCGTTGTCAGCGACGACATCGTGTTCCTGTCGGCAATCGAAGAGGCAGATCACGTCATCGCACAGGCTTCGGCCGCGATGAACGATAAGAAGCAACTGATCGATGAACTGGTAGCAGTTCGTCACCTGAACGAATTCACTGTCAAGGCGCCGGAAGACGTCACCCTGATGGACGTTTCGCCGAAGCAGGTTGTTTCCGTTGCAGCGTCGCTGATTCCGTTCCTCGAGCACGACGACGCCAACCGTGCGTTGATGGGTTCGAACATGCAGCGTCAGGCTGTACCGACCCTGCGTGCCGACAAGCCGCTGGTAGGTACCGGCATGGAGCGCAACGTTGCGCGTGACTCCGGTGTCTGCGTGGTTGCTCGCCGCGGTGGTGTGATCGACTCGGTCGACGCCAGCCGTATCGTTGTTCGCGTTGCCGACGACGAAGTGGAAACTGGCGAAGCGGGTGTGGATATCTACAACCTGACCAAGTACACCCGTTCGAACCAGAACACCTGCATCAACCAGCGTCCGCTGGTGAGCAAAGGTGACAAGGTTCAGCGTGGTGACATCATGGCCGACGGCCCGTCCACCGACATGGGTGAGCTGGCTCTGGGTCAGAACATGCGCATCGCGTTCATGGCGTGGAACGGCTTCAACTTCGAAGACTCCATCTGCCTGTCCGAACGTGTTGTTCAGGAAGATCGCTTCACCACCATCCACATTCAGGAACTGACCTGTGTGGCGCGTGACACCAAGCTTGGCCCAGAGGAAATCACTGCGGACATCCCGAACGTGGGTGAAGCTGCACTGAACAAGCTGGACGAAGCCGGTATCGTTTACGTAGGTGCTGAAGTTGGCGCTGGCGACATCCTGGTCGGCAAGGTCACGCCAAAAGGCGAAACCCAGCTGACTCCGGAAGAAAAACTGCTGCGCGCAATCTTCGGTGAGAAGGCCAGCGACGTTAAGGACACCTCCCTGCGTGTGCCAACCGGCACCAAGGGTACTGTCATCGACGTACAGGTCTTCACCCGTGATGGCGTGGAGCGCGATAGCCGCGCACTGGCCATCGAGAAGATGCAGCTCGACGAGATCCGCAAGGACCTCAACGAAGAGTTCCGCATTGTCGAAGGTGCAACCTTCGAGCGTCTGCGTTCGGCTCTGAACGGCCAGGTGGTTGACGGTGGTGCGGGCCTGAAGAAAGGCACCGTGATCACTGACGAAGTGCTGGACGGTCTGGAGCACGGCCAGTGGTTCAAACTGCGCATGGCTGAAGATGCACTGAACGAGCAGTTGGAAAAGGCTCAGCAGTACATCGTCGACCGTCGCCGTCTGCTGGACGACAAGTTCGAAGACAAGAAGCGCAAGTTGCAGCAGGGCGATGACCTGGCACCGGGCGTACTGAAGATCGTCAAGGTTTACCTGGCAATCCGCCGCCGCATCCAGCCGGGTGACAAGATGGCCGGTCGTCACGGTAACAAGGGTGTTGTCTCGGTCATCATGCCGGTTGAAGACATGCCGCACGATGCCAACGGTACTCCGGTTGATGTCGTACTGAACCCGCTGGGTGTACCTTCGCGTATGAACGTTGGTCAGATCCTTGAAACCCACCTGGGCCTCGCGGCCAAGGGCCTGGGCGAGAAGATCGACCGCATGCTCGAAGAGCAGCGCAAAGCCGCTGAACTGCGCGTGTTCCTGACCGAGGTCTACAACGAGATCGGCGGTCGTCAGGAAAACCTCGACGAGTTCACCGACGAAGAAATCCTGGCCCTGGCTAACAACCTGAAGAAAGGCGTGCCTATGGCTACCCCGGTCTTCGATGGTGCCAAGGAGCGCGAGATCAAGGCCATGCTGAAGCTGGCCGACCTGCCAGAGAGCGGCCAGATGGTGCTGTTCGATGGCCGTACCGGCAACAAGTTCGAGCGTCCTGTGACCGTTGGTTACATGTACATGCTCAAGCTGAACCACTTGGTGGACGACAAGATGCACGCGCGTTCCACTGGTTCCTACAGCCTGGTTACCCAGCAGCCGCTGGGTGGTAAGGCGCAGTTCGGTGGTCAGCGTTTCGGGGAGATGGAAGTGTGGGCGCTGGAAGCATACGGCGCGGCATACACCCTGCAAGAAATGCTCACAGTGAAGTCGGACGACGTGAACGGCCGTACCAAGATGTACAAGAACATCGTGGATGGCGATCACCGTATGGAGCCGGGCATGCCCGAGTCCTTCAACGTGTTGATCAAAGAGATCCGTTCGCTCGGTATCGATATCGATCTGGAAACCGAATAACACGTGACGCGAAGGGGAGTGGGGCAGGTAATGCCCGCTCCCTGCTCCGCCAGGAGGAAAGGCCTTGAAAGACCTACTGAATTTGCTGAAAAACCAGGGTCAAGTCGAAGAGTTCGACGCCATCCGCATCGGTCTGGCGTCGCCTGAAATGATCCGTTCGTGGTCGTTCGGTGAAGTTAAGAAGCCGGAAACCATTAACTACCGTACGTTCAAACCTGAGCGTGACGGCCTGTTCTGCGCCAAGATCTTTGGCCCAGTCAAGGACTACGAGTGCCTGTGCGGCAAGTACAAGCGCCTCAAGCACCGCGGTGTGATCTGCGAGAAGTGCGGCGTTGAAGTCGCCCTGGCCAAGGTTCGTCGTGAGCGCATGGCGCACATCGAACTGGCCTCGCCGGTTGCCCACATCTGGTTCCTGAAGTCGCTGCCGTCCCGTATCGGCCTGCTGATGGACATGACCCTGCGTGATATCGAACGTGTGCTCTACTTCGAGAGCTATGTCGTTATCGATCCGGGCATGACCACCCTGGAAAAGGGGCAGTTGCTGAACGACGAGCAGTACTTCGAAGCGCTGGAAGAGTTCGGTGACGACTTCGATGCCCGTATGGGTGCCGAGGCTGTTCGCGAGCTGCTGCACGCTATCGATCTGGAGCACGAGATCGGCCGCCTGCGCGAAGAGATTCCGCAGACCAACTCGGAAACCAAGATCAAGAAGCTTTCCAAGCGCCTGAAGCTGATGGAGGCTTTCCAGGGCTCGGGTAACCTGCCTGAGTGGATGGTCCTGACCGTTCTGCCAGTGCTGCCGCCGGACCTGCGTCCGCTGGTGCCGCTGGATGGTGGCCGTTTCGCGACTTCCGACCTGAACGACCTGTATCGTCGGGTGATCAACCGTAACAACCGTCTGAAGCGCCTGCTGGATCTGTCCGCGCCTGACATCATCGTGCGCAACGAAAAGCGCATGCTGCAGGAGGCGGTCGACGCCCTGCTGGACAACGGCCGTCGTGGTCGCGCCATCACTGGCTCGAACAAGCGTCCGCTGAAGTCCCTGGCCGACATGATCAAAGGTAAGCAAGGTCGCTTCCGTCAGAACTTGCTCGGTAAGCGTGTTGACTACTCCGGCCGTTCGGTAATTACCGTAGGTCCGACCCTGCGTCTGCACCAGTGCGGTCTGCCGAAGAAGATGGCCCTCGAGCTGTTCAAGCCGTTCATTTTCGGCAAGCTGGAAATGCGTGGTCTGGCGACCACCATCAAGGCTGCCAAGAAGATGGTCGAGCGCGAGCTGCCAGAGGTGTGGGACGTTCTCGCCGAAGTAATTCGCGAACACCCCGTACTGCTCAACCGTGCACCGACCCTTCACCGTCTGGGGATTCAGGCGTTTGAACCGGTACTGATCGAAGGTAAGGCTATCCAGCTGCACCCGCTGGTCTGTGCTGCGTACAACGCCGACTTCGACGGTGACCAGATGGCCGTTCACGTGCCGCTGACCCTGGAAGCCCAGCTCGAAGCGCGTGCGTTGATGATGTCGACCAACAACATCCTGTCGCCAGCCAACGGTGAGCCAATCATCGTACCGTCGCAGGACGTTGTACTGGGTCTGTACTACATGACCCGTGAAGCCATCAACGCCAAGGGCGAAGGTCGCGTGTTCGCCGACCTGCAGGAAGTCGACCGCGTATTCCGCGCCGGCGAAGCCGCGCTGCACGCGAAAATCAAGGTTCGTATCAACGAAACCGTGAAAGAGCGTGATGGTTCGGTGGTCAAGAACACCCGTATTGTCGACACCACCGTCGGCCGTGCGCTGCTGTTCCAGGTTGTGCCAGCAGGTCTGCCGTACGACGTGGTCAACCAGCCGATGAAGAAAAAGGCGATCTCCAAGCTGATCAACCAGTGCTACCGCGTGGTTGGTCTGAAAGAGACCGTTATCTTCGCCGACCAGCTGATGTACACCGGTTTCGCTTACTCGACCATTTCCGGCGTTTCCATCGGTGTTAACGACTTCGTTATCCCGGACGAGAAAGCCCGCATCATCGGTAACGCTACCGACGAAGTGAAGGAAATCGAGAGCCAGTACGCCTCCGGCCTGGTAACCCAGGGCGAGAAGTACAACAAGGTCATCGACTTGTGGTCGAAGGCGAACGACGAAGTGTCCAAGGCGATGATGGCCAACCTCTCGAAAGAGAAGGTCATCGACCGCGAAGGCAAGGAAGTCGAGCAAGAGTCCTTCAACTCGATGTACATGATGGCTGACTCGGGTGCGCGGGGTTCCGCAGCCCAGATCCGTCAGCTGGCTGGTATGCGTGGTCTGATGGCCAAGCCGGACGGCTCCATCATCGAGACGCCGATCACCGCGAACTTCCGTGAAGGTCTGAGCGTACTTCAGTACTTCATCTCGACTCACGGTGCTCGTAAGGGTCTGGCGGATACCGCACTGAAAACCGCTAACTCCGGTTACCTGACTCGTCGTCTGGTGGACGTTGCCCAGGATCTGGTTGTGACCGAGATCGACTGCGGCACCGATCAGGGCCTGGTGATGACTCCACACATCGAAGGCGGCGACGTTGTAGAGCCGCTGGGTGAGCGTGTATTGGGTCGTGTCATCGCCCGTGACGTGTTCAAGCCAGGCACCGAGGACGTTATCGTTCCGGCCGGTACCTTGGTCGACGAGCAGTGGGTTGAGTTCATCGAGCTGAACAGCATCGACGAAGTGATCGTGCGTTCGCCGATCAACTGCGAAACCCGCTACGGCATCTGCGCCAAGTGCTACGGTCGTGACCTGGCTCGCGGTCACCAGGTGAACATCGGTGAAGCTGTCGGCGTTATCGCTGCACAGTCGATCGGTGAGCCAGGTACCCAGTTGACCATGCGTACGTTCCACATCGGTGGTGCTGCAAGCCGTACCTCGGCTGCCGACAGCGTCCAGGTGAAGAATGGCGGTATGGTGCGTCTGCACAACCTGAAGCAGGTTGAGCGTGCCGACGGTAACCTGGTTGCCGTATCGCGTTCCGGTGAGTTGGCGATTGCCGACGAGTTCGGTCGTGAGCGTGAGCGCTACAAGCTGCCTTACGGTGCGGTGATTTCGGTCAAGGAAGGTGAAAAGGTCGAAGCTGGCGCGATCGTCGCCAAGTGGGACCCGCACACCCACCCGATCGTTACCGAGCTGAAAGGTACCGTGACCTTCGTGGGCATGGAAGAAAACATCACCATCAAGCGTCAGACCGACGAACTGACCGGCTTGACCAACATTGAGGTGCTGGACGTCAAGGATCGCCCTGCCGCAGGCAAGGAAATCCGTCCGGCAATCAAGATGGTCGATGCCGCTGGCAAGGACCTGTACCTGCCAGGTACAGACGTACCTGCCCAGTACTTCCTGCCGGCCAACGCCCTTGTCGGTGTGGCTGACGGTGCGCAGATCGGTGTTGGTGACGTTATCGCGCGTATCCCGCAAGAGACGTCGAAGACCCGTGACATCACCGGTGGTCTGCCGCGCGTTGCCGACCTGTTCGAAGCGCGTCGTCCGAAAGAAGCCTCGATTCTGGCTGAAGTCAGCGGCACCATCGCATTCGGTAAAGAGACCAAGGGCAAGCGTCGCCTGGTGATCACTCCGACCGACGGTAGCGATCCGTACGAAGAGCTGATTCCAAAGTGGCGCCACCTGAACGTCTTCGAAGGTGAGCAGGTAAACCGCGGCGAAGTTATCTCCGACGGCCCAAGCGATCCGCATGACATCCTGCGTCTGCTGGGTGTGAGCGCGCTGGCGAAGTACATCGTCAACGAGATCCAGGACGTTTACCGTCTGCAAGGCGTGAAGATCAACGACAAGCACATCGAGACCATCCTGCGTCAGATGCTGCGCAAGGTCGAGATCTCCGAGTCGGGCGATTCCAGCTTCATCAAGGGCGACCAGATGGAACTGACTCAGGTGCTGGTAGAGAACGAGCGTCTCGCTGGCGAGGATAAGTTCATCTCCAAGTTCACCCGTGTGCTGCTGGGTATCACCAAGGCCTCGCTGTCCACCGAGTCGTTCATCTCCGCGGCTTCCTTCCAGGAAACCACCCGCGTACTGACCGAAGCGGCTGTAACCGGCAAGCGCGACTACCTGCGCGGCCTGAAAGAGAACGTGGTCGTGGGTCGTCTGATCCCGGCCGGTACTGGTCTGGCCTACCACAGCGAGCGCAAGCGTCGCCGTGATGCCGACAAACCGCTGCGTGTAAGCGCCAGTGAAGTGGAAGCTGCACTGACCGAAGCGCTGAATTCCAGCGGTAACTAAGTACAGGGCAAGGCCCCGGCAAGCCTCGGGCGATCATCGGTGACATGAAATGTTGCCGATGATCGGGCGGGGAGGGCCGGGGCCTCGTCTTGACTGGGTGCAAGATCCTCTTTAGACTTTTGTACCCTTAAATTTGGTGAGGCTCCGTCTCGCCAATTTTTGGCTTTCTTGCAAGACAATAGAGTCGCAAGACAATCAGTGGAGCTAGTAGATGGCAACTATCAACCAGCTGGTACGTCAGCCGCGTAAGCGTTCGGTCGAGAAGTCCGACGTTCCTGCGCTGCAGAACTGCCCGCAGCGTCGTGGCGTGTGCACCCGTGTGTACACCACCACGCCGAAAAAACCTAACTCGGCACTGCGTAAAGTATGCCGTGTGCGTCTGACCAACGGTTTCGAGGTTTCCTCGTACATCGGTGGTGAAGGCCACAACCTGCAAGAGCACAGCGTCGTCCTGATTCGTGGCGGCCGTGTAAAAGACTTGCCAGGTGTTCGTTACCACACCGTTCGCGGCTCTCTGGATACTTCGGGCGTCAAAGGCCGTAACCAGGGTCGTTCGAAGTACGGTACCAAGCGTCCGAAGTAATCGGTCGTTTGCAGACATCCATTTTTTTGAGTCGATAAGAGTAAGGTCGGGCGTGGGTCGAATGACCTGGTCCCGGGCTAACCTGAAGACCGTTTGAGGGCTTATCATGCCAAGACGTCGTGTAGCAGCAAAACGTGAGATCCTTGACGATCCGAAGTACGGATCCCAGATTCTCGCCAAGTTCATGAACCACGTGATGGAAAGCGGCAAGAAGGCCGTAGCCGAGCGCATCGTTTACGGTGCCCTGGATACCGTCAAAGCACGCAAGAACAGCGACCCCCTGGAAATCTTCGAGAAAGCTCTCGACGCCATCGCTCCGCTGGTCGAAGTAAAGTCCCGTCGTGTCGGCGGTGCCACTTACCAGGTCCCGGTTGAAGTTCGTCCATCCCGTCGTAACGCTCTGGCAATGCGCTGGCTCGTAGACTACGCCCGCAAGCGCGGCGAGAAGTCGATGGCTCTGCGTCTGGCCGGCGAACTGCTGGATGCTGCCGAAGGCAAGGGTGCTGCAGTCAAGAAGCGTGAAGACGTTCACCGTATGGCTGAAGCCAACAAAGCGTTCTCGCACTACCGCTTCTAATTCAAGCATCAATCTTTTTGCGAGGGCTTTATGGCTCGTACTACAGCAATTAACCGCTACCGTAACATTGGTATCTGTGCCCACGTTGACGCGGGCAAGACCACCACTACCGAGCGGATCCTGTTCTACACAGGTCTGAGCCACAAAATGGGCGAGGTGCATGACGGCGCCGCGACCACCGACTGGATGGTGCAGGAGCAGGAGCGGGGTATCACCATTACCTCCGCTGCCGTTACCACCTTCTGGAAAGGTTCCCGTGGTCAGTATGACAACTACCGCGTAAACGTTATCGATACCCCTGGCCACGTTGACTTCACCATTGAAGTAGAGCGTTCGCTGCGTGTACTCGACGGCGCGGTCGTTGTGTTCTGCGGCACCTCCGGCGTTGAGCCGCAGTCCGAAACCGTATGGCGTCAGGCCAACAAGTACGGCGTTCCACGTGTTGTTTACGTGAACAAGATGGACCGTGCTGGTGCTAACTTCCTGCGCGTCGTAGGTCAGATCAAGAACCGTCTGGGTCACACCCCAGTTCCTGTTCAGCTGGCCATCGGTTCGGAAGATAACTTCCAGGGTCAGGTTGACCTGATCAAGATGAAGGCTATCTACTGGAACGAAGATGACAAGGGCACTACCTACCGTGAGGAAGAAATTCCTGCGGATATGGTCGAGCTGGCTAACGAATGGCGCAACAACATGGTTGAAGCCGCCGCCGAAGCCAACGAAGAGCTGATGAACAAGTACCTTGAAGAAGGTGAGCTGTCTGTCGAAGAGATCAAGGCAGGCCTGCGTGCGCGCACCCTGGCCAGCGAGATCGTTCCGGCTGTCTGCGGTTCGTCGTTCAAGAACAAGGGTGTTCCCCTGGTTCTGGATGCCGTCATCGACTTCCTGCCTGCTCCGACCGAGATTCCTGCTATCCAGGGTATCAACCCGGACGACAAGGATCTGGCAAAAGACGACCCGGCCGTTCGCAAGGACGAGCGTCATGCTGATGATGACGAGCCGTTCTCGGCACTGGCGTTCAAGATCGCGACCGACCCGTTCGTAGGTACTCTGACCTTCGTTCGCGTCTACTCGGGCGTTCTGAGCTCCGGCGACTCCGTGATCAACTCGGTCAAGGGCAAGAAAGAGCGCGTTGGTCGTATGGTGCAAATGCACGCCAACCAGCGTGAAGAGATCAAGGAAGTACGCGCTGGTGACATCGCGGCCCTGATCGGCATGAAGGACGTGACTACGGGTGAAACCCTGTGCAACGCCGACAAGCCAATCATCCTTGAGCGTATGGACTTCCCGGAGCCTGTAATCTCCCTGTCCGTCGAGCCGAAAACCAAGGCCGACCAGGAGAAGATGGGCATCGCACTGGGCAAGCTGGCTCAGGAAGACCCGTCGTTCCGCGTCAAGACTGATGAAGAAACCGGTCAGACCATCATCTCCGGTATGGGTGAGCTGCACCTGGACATTCTCGTTGACCGCATGAAGCGCGAGTTCAACGTCGAAGCCAACATCGGCAAGCCGCAGGTTTCGTACCGCGAGAAGATCACCAAATCCAACGTCGAGATCGAAGGCAAGTTCGTTCGTCAGTCGGGTGGTCGTGGTCAGTTCGGTCACTGCTGGGTTCGTTTCTCCGAGCCAGACGTGGACGACAAGGGCAACATCACCGAAGGTCTGGTGTTCTCCAACGAAGTCGTTGGTGGTGTGATTCCTAAGGAATACATCCCTGCGATCCAGAAGGGTATCGAAGAACAGATGAAAAACGGCGTTGTTGCCGGTTATCCTCTGATCGGCCTGAAGGCCGCGGTATTCGACGGTTCGTACCACGACGTCGACTCCAACGAAATGGCGTTCAAGATCGCCGCTTCGATGGCGACCAAGCAACTGGCCCAGAAGGGCGGTGGCGTGGTTCTCGAGCCGATCATGAAGGTCGAAGTTGTAACCCCGGAAGACTACCTGGGTGACGTGATGGGTGACCTGAACCGTCGTCGTGGTCTGGTCCAGGGTATGGATGAGTCGGTCTCTGGCCGTGTCGTCCGTGCTGAAGTACCGCTCGGAGAGATGTTCGGTTACGCAACCGACGTTCGTTCCATGTCTCAGGGTCGCGCAAGCTACTCCATGGAATTCTCCAAATACGCCGAAGCTCCGTCGAACATCGTCGAAGCACTCGTTAAAAAACAAGGCTAATCCCCTTTAGGCAAGAGGTTCACTGTCGTGGCTAAAGAAAAATTTGATCGTTCCCTTCCCCACGTTAACGTCGGCACCATCGGCCACGTTGACCACGGTAAGACCACTCTGACCGCAGCTCTGACTCGCGTTTGCTCCGAAGTTTTCGGTTCGGCAGTCGTTGAGTTCGACAAGATCGACTCGGCTCCGGAAGAAAAAGCGCGCGGTATCACCATCAACACCGCTCACGTTGAGTACAACTCGACCATTCGTCACTACGCTCACGTTGACTGCCCAGGTCACGCTGACTACGTGAAGAACATGATCACCGGTGCTGCCCAGATGGACGGCGCGATCCTGGTTTGCTCGGCCGCCGATGGTCCGATGCCACAAACCCGTGAGCACATCCTGCTGTCCCGTCAGGTAGGTGTTCCGTACATCGTGGTCTTCCTGAACAAGGCTGACCTGGTAGACGACGCTGAGCTGCTGGAACTGGTCGAGATGGAAGTTCGCGACCTGCTGTCCACCTATGACTTCCCAGGCGACGACACTCCGATCATCATCGGTTCGGCTCGTATGGCGCTGGAAGGCAAAGACGACAACGAAATGGGTACTACCGCTGTCAAGAAGCTGGTAGAAACTCTGGACAGCTACATTCCTGAGCCAGTTCGTGCCATCGACCAGCCGTTCCTGATGCCGATCGAAGACGTGTTCTCGATCTCGGGTCGTGGTACCGTTGTTACCGGTCGTATCGAGCGTGGTATCGTCCGCGTTCAGGATCCGCTGGAAATCGTTGGTCTGCGTGACACCACCACCACCACCTGCACCGGTGTTGAGATGTTCCGCAAGCTGCTGGACGAAGGTCGTGCTGGCGAGAACTGCGGCGTTCTGCTGCGTGGTACCAAGCGTGACGACGTTGAGCGTGGCCAGGTTCTGGTCAAGCCAGGTTCGGTCAAGCCGCACACCAAGTTCACCGCAGAAGTCTACGTTCTGTCGAAGGAAGAAGGCGGCCGTCACACTCCGTTCTTCAAAGGCTACCGTCCACAGTTCTACTTCCGTACCACTGACGTGACCGGTAACTGCGAGCTGCCGGAAGGCGTTGAAATGGTAATGCCAGGTGACAACATTCAGATGACTGTTACCCTGATCAAGACCATCGCAATGGAAGACGGTCTGCGCTTCGCTATCCGTGAAGGCGGTCGTACCGTCGGCGCCGGCGTTGTGGCCAAAATCATCGAGTAATCACTCGACCGATTGAAAAAAACCCCCGCTCAGCGGGGGTTTTTTTTATTGGGTTGACACTAAATGGGGGCGTCTATAGAATCACGCCTCCTTTTAGCGGGCGTAGTGCGTCCGTTGGGAACAGCCTGGAGTCTGAAATCCAATGCAAAATCAGCAAATCCGTATCAGGTTGAAGGCTTTCGACCATCGCCTGATCGACCAATCCACCCAGGAAATCGTGGAAACCGCGAAACGTACTGGTGCACAAGTGCGTGGTCCTATTCCACTGCCTACCCGCAAAGAGCGTTTCACCGTTCTGGTTTCCCCGCACGTCAACAAAGACGCGCGTGACCAGTACGAGATTCGCACTCATAAGCGTGTTCTGGACATCGTCCAGCCAACGGATAAAACCGTTGACGCGCTGATGAAGCTTGATCTGGCGGCAGGTGTGGAAGTACAGATCAGCCTCGGCTAAGACTTCGGTCTAGTCGTGTAACGCTCTGAAATGGGCGGCCATAGCGGGTGAAAGCCCCGTACACTCATGAGGTTTACAACATGACTATTGGTGTAATCGGTCGCAAATGCGGTATGACCCGCATTTTCACCGAAGAAGGTGTCTCCATTCCGGTCACGGTCATTGAGATCGAGCCGAATCGCGTCACCCAGTTCAAAACTGAAGAAACCGATGGCTACCGTGCAGTGCAAGTCACTGTCGGCGAGCGTCGTGCTTCGCGTGTGACTGCCGCTCAGGCAGGCCACTTCGCCAAGGCCAACGTTGCCGCTGGTCGCGGTGTTTGGGAGTTCCGTCTTGAAGAAGGCGATTTCCAGGCTGGCGATCTGATCAAAGCTGAACTCTTCACTGCAGGCCAGCTGGTTGACGTTACTGGTCAGTCCAAAGGTAAAGGCTTCGCCGGTACCATCAAGCGCTGGAACTTCCGTGGTCAGGACAACACCCACGGTAACTCCGTGTCGCACCGTGTTCCTGGTTCCATCGGCCAGTGCCAGACTCCTGGTCGTGTGTTCAAGGGCAAGAAAATGTCCGGTCACATGGGCGCCGAGCGCGTGACTGTTCAGTCCCTGGAAGTAGTTCGCGTAGACGCTGAACGCAACCTGCTGCTGATCAAGGGTGCCGTACCTGGCGCTACTGGCGGCGACGTGGTTGTACGTCCAGCTGTCAAGGCTCGCGGTTAAGGGGAAACTGACATGCAACTTAATGTAAATGACGCTCAGGCGATCGAAGTTTCCGAACTGACTTTCGGTGGCGAATTCAACGAGACGCTGGTTCACCAAGCAGTCGTGGCCTACATGGCTGGCGGCCGTCAGGGCACCAAGCAGCAGAAGACCCGTTCCGACGTGGCTGGTGGCGGTAAGCGCCCATGGCGTCAGAAGGGTACTGGCCGTGCTCGTGCTGGTACCACTCGTGGTCCGATCTGGCGTGGCGGTGGTGTAACCTTCGCAGCTCGCCCTCAAGATCACTCGCAAAAGCTCAACAAGAAGATGTATCGCGCAGCTCTGCGCTCCATCCTCGCTGAGCTGGTGCGTAGCGACCGTCTGGTCGTGGTTCAGGACTTCGCTGTTGAAGCACCGAAAACCAAAGATCTGCTGAACAAGCTGAACGGCATGGGTCTGAGCGATGTATTGATCGTTTCCGACGCTGTTGATCAGAACCTGTACCTGGCTGCTCGTAACCTGCCGCACGTCGATGTACGTGACGTACAAGGTTCCGACCCGGTCAGTCTGATCGCATACGAGAAAGTGTTGATCACTGTCTCGGCCGTGAAGAAATTCGAGGAGCTGCTGGGATGAACCAGGAACGCGTATTCAAAGTCCTCCTTGGCCCGCACGTTTCCGAGAAGGCTACCGTTCTGGCTGAGAAAAAAGGCCAGTTCGTATTCAAGGTTGCTACTGATGCAACCAAGCTGGAAATCAAGAAAGCTGTCGAAGGCCTGTTCAACGTAAAAGTTGAAAACGTGTCGACTGTTAACGTTCTGGGTAAAACCAAGCGTACCGCACGTGGTCTGGGCAAGCGTAATGACTGGAAGAAGGCGATCGTCTCCCTTCAGCCAGGCCAAGATCTCGATTTCAGCAGCAGTGCTGAGTAAGGAAGGGGTGCATCATGGCAATCGTTAAATGCAAACCGACTTCCCCTGGCCGCCGTTTCGTGGTCAAGGTGGTCAACAAGGAGCTGCACAAAGGCGCTCCTCACGCACCGCTGATCGAGAAAAAATCGAAGTCTGGTGGTCGTAACAACAATGGCCGCATTACCACTCGTCACGTTGGTGGTGGTCACAAGCAGCATTACCGTCTGGTCGACTTCCGTCGCAACGACAAAGATGGCATTCCAGCCACTGTCGAGCGTATCGAATACGATCCAAACCGTACTGCTCACATCGCCCTGCTGTGCTACGCAGACGGTGAGCGTCGCTACATCATCGCGCCTAAGGGCGTGAGCGCTGGCGACCAGCTGATCGCAGGTGCCCTGGCCCCAATCAAGGCCGGTAACTCCCTGCAGCTGCGCAACATTCCAGTAGGTAGCACCATTCACGGCATCGAACTGAAGCCGGGTAAAGGTGCTCAGATCGCTCGTTCCGCTGGTGCTTCGGCTCAGCTGATCGCTCGCGAAGGTGTCTACGTGACCCTGCGTCTGCGCTCTGGTGAAATGCGTAAAGTCCTGGCTGAGTGCCGTGCGACCCTGGGCGAAGTCTCGAACTCCGAGCACAGCCTGCGTTCGCTGGGTAAAGCTGGTGCCAAACGCTGGCGCGGCGTTCGCCCAACCGTTCGTGGTGTTGCCATGAACCCGGTTGACCACCCACACGGTGGTGGTGAAGGTCGTACCTCCGGTGGTCGTCATCCGGTATCGCCATGGGGCTTCCCAACCAAGGGTGCTAAAACCCGTGGTAATAAGCGTACCGACAACATGATCGTCCGTCGTCGCAAGTAACTAGAGGGATACGACAGTGCCACGTTCTCTGAAAAAAGGTCCTTTTATCGATCTTCACCTGTTGAAGAAGGTCGAAGTGGCGGTGGAGAAGAACGATCGCAAGCCAGTTAAAACCTGGTCGCGCCGTTCGATGATCCTGCCACAAATGGTCGGTCTGACCATCGCGGTTCACAACGGTCGCCAGCATGTTCCAGTTCTCGTGAACGAAGACATGGTCGGCCACAAACTGGGCGAGTTCGCCGGTACCCGCACCTATCGCGGGCACGTGGCTGACAAGAAAGCCAAGCGTTAAGGGGTAAGGAAATGGAAGTAGCCGCTAAGTTGTCGGGCGCTCGCATCTCCGCCCAGAAAGCCCGCTTGGTCGCCGACCAGATCCGCGGGAAGAAGGTGGGCGAAGCGCTCAACCTGTTGGCCTTCAGCAGCAAAAAAGCCGCTGAAATCATGAAGAAAGTCCTCGAGTCGGCCGTAGCCAACGCCGAACACAACGAAGGCGCAGACGTTGATGACCTGAAGGTCTCCACCGTCTTCGTCAACGAAGGGCGTTCGCTGAAGCGCATCATGCCACGTGCCAAAGGCCGTGCTGATCGCATCGTCAAGCGGTCTTGCCATATCACTGTCAAGGTTGCGGACAAGTAACGGAGTCGATCAGATGGGTCAGAAAGTACATCCCACTGGCATTCGCCTGGGAATCGTCAAGGAGCACACCTCCGTCTGGTACGCAGACGGTGCTACTTACGCAGATTACCTGTTGAAGGATCTGAAAACGCGTGAGTACCTCCAAGACAAACTAAAAAGCGCGTCCGTAAGCCGTATCGATATTCATCGTCCGGCTCAAACTGCACGCATCACCATCCACACCGCTCGTCCCGGTATCGTTATCGGTAAGAAAGGTGAAGATGTCGAGAAGCTGCGTCAGGACCTGACCAAGCAGATGGGTGTGCCTGTGCACATCAACATCGAAGAGATCCGCAAGCCGGAACTCGACGCTATGCTGGTTGCGCAGAGCGTAGCTCAGCAGCTGGAACGCCGTGTAATGTTCCGTCGCGCCATGAAGCGCGCGGTACAGAACGCCATGCGTATTGGTGCCAAGGGCATCAAGATCCAGGTGAGCGGTCGTCTCGGCGGTGCTGAGATTGCTCGTACCGAGTGGTATCGCGAAGGTCGTGTGCCTCTGCACACCCTGCGTGCCGATATCGACTACAACACCTACGAAGCTCACACCACTTACGGTGTGATCGGTGTGAAGGTTTGGATCTTCAAAGGCGAAGTTATTGGTGGTCGCCAAGAAGAACTGAAACCACAAGCACCAGCGCCTCGTAAAAAAGCTGCTAAGTAAGGGGTACGCCAAATGTTGCAACCAAAGCGTACAAAATTCCGCAAGCAGATGACTGGCCACAACCGTGGTCTGGCACTGCGCGGTAGCAAAGTCAGCTTCGGCGAATTCGCCCTGAAAGCTGTTGCTCGCGGTCGCCTCACCGCTCGCCAGATCGAGTCCGCACGTCGTGCGCTGACCCGTCACGTTAAGCGTGGCGGTAAGATCTGGATCCGTGTGTTCCCGGACAAGCCGATCTCCAAGAAACCTCTCGAGGTTCGTATGGGTAAAGGTAAGGGTTCCGTGGAGTACTGGGTTGCCCAGATTCAGCCAGGCAAAGTCCTGTACGAGATCGAGGGTGTTTCTGAAGAGCTGGCGCGCGAAGCTTTCGCCCTGGCTGCTGCAAAGCTGCCTCTCGCCACCTCCTTTGTTAAGCGGACGGTGATGTGATGAAAGCGAATGAACTTCGTGAAAAATCGGCACAGCAACTGAACGAGCAACTGCTCGGCTTGCTGCGCGACCAGTTCAATCTGCGTATGCAGAAAGCAACTGGCCAGTTGGGGCAGTCGCACCTGCTCTCGCAAGTTAAGCGTGACATCGCTCGCGTGAAAACTGTGCTCAACCAGCAGGCAGGTAAGTGATCATGGCTGAAGCTGAAAAAACCGTCCGTACGCTGACTGGCCGTGTCGTCAGCGACAAAATGGACAAGACCATCACCGTTCTGATCGAGCGTCGCGTAAAGCACCCGATCTACGGTAAATACGTTAAGCGTTCGACTAAGCTGCACGCGCACGACGAAGCCAACCAGTGCAAGATCGGCGACAAGGTTTCCATCCGTGAAACCCGTCCGCTGGCCAAGACCAAGTCCTGGGCACTGGTTGAAGTCCTCGAACGCGCTGTTGAAGTCTAAGGGCTAGGGGTCGGAGAAATTTTATGATTCAGACTCAATCCATGCTCGATGTGGCCGATAACAGCGGCGCTCGTCGCGTCATGTGCATCAAGGTACTCGGCGGTTCGCACCGCCGTTACGCCGGCATCGGTGACATCATCAAGGTTACCGTCAAGGAAGCAATTCCGCGCGGTAAGGTCAAAAAAGGCCAAGTGATGACCGCTGTTGTCGTACGTACCCGTCACGGTGTTCGTCGCGCTGACGGTTCCATCATTCGTTTCGACGGCAACGCTGCTGTTCTGCTGAACAACAAGCAAGAGCCGATCGGCACTCGCATCTTCGGGCCAGTGACCCGTGAGCTTCGTACTGAGAAGTTCATGAAGATCGTCTCGCTCGCCCCTGAAGTGCTGTAAGGAGATCCGACATGCAAAAGATTCGTCGTGACGACGAGATCATCGTGATCGCCGGCAAAGACAAAGGTAAGCGCGGTAAGGTGCTGAAGGTTCTGGCTGATGACCGTCTGGTTATCGGTGGCGTGAACCTGGTCAAGCGTCATACCAAGCCTAACCCGATGGCGGGCGTACAGGGCGGTATCGTCGAGAAAGAAGCGCCTCTGCACGCTTCCAACGTTGCCATCTTCAACGGTGAAACCAACAAGGCTGACCGCGTTGGTTTCAAAGTAGAAGACGGTAAAAAAATTCGTGTCTTCAAGTCGACCCAAAAAGCGGTTGATGCTTGAACACTGCTAGGTAGAAGACCATGGCACGACTGAAAGAGATTTACCGGAACGAAATCGCTCCTAAGCTTAAGGAAGAACTTAAGCTGTCGAACGTGATGGAAGTTCCGCGCGTTACCAAGATCACCCTGAACATGGGTCTGGGCGAAGCGATCGGCGACAAGAAAGTCATCGAGCACGCTGTTGCCGACCTGGAAAAGATCACCGGTCAAAAGCCGGTCGTGACTTTCGCTCGCAAATCCATCGCTGGCTTCAAAGTCCGCGAAGGCTGGCCGATCGGCGTCAAGGTGACCCTGCGTAGCGACAAGATGTACGAATTCCTGGACCGCCTGCTGGCGATCTCCCTGCCTCGGGTTCGCGACTTCCGCGGCCTGAATGCCAAGTCCTTCGATGGTCGTGGCAACTACAGCATGGGCGTGAAAGAGCAGATCATCTTCCCGGAAATCGACTACGACAAGATCGATGCTCTGCGCGGTTTGGACATCACCCTGACCACCACTGCTCGTTCGGACGACGAAGGCCGCGCTCTGCTGCGTGCTTTCAAGTTCCCGTTCCGCAACTGATTGGAGTAGGAAAATGGCCAAGAAGAGCATGAAAAACCGCGAGCTGAAGCGTCAGCTCACGGTAGCAAAGTTCGCTAAGAAGCGTGCTGAGCTGAAAGCGACCATCGTCAACCTGAACGCCTCTCCAGAAGAGCGTTTCGCTGCCGTTGTCGCTCTGCAGAAGCAGCCACGCGACGCTAGCGCCTCGCGCCTGCGCAACCGTTGCCGCCTGACCGGTCGTCCTCACGGTGTATACCGTAAGTTCGGCCTGGGCCGTAACATGCTGCGTCAAGCTGCAATGCGCGGTGACGTACCAGGTCTGGTCAAGGCCTCCTGGTAATCGCTGCAGGCAAGGCACGGGTGGAAGGGGAGTAATCTTCCGACCGCCGGTGACCTTGCCAACAAACAAGCCCCTATATGGGGCTTGTTTCGTTTCTGCCTTGTGTCTAGAATGACCGGCTCACCTGAGCCTGGGTTTTTGCCCAAACCGTTCGGGTGGTTGTCATAGCCGCAAGGCTAATAATTCTTGTATCAGGAGCATCTAGCCCATGAGTATGCAGGACCCGTTAGCGGACATGCTAACTCGCATCCGTAATGCCCAGATGGCTGAAAAGTCCGTCGTAAGCATGCCTTCCTCTACCCTGAAGGTCGCGGTTGCCAAAGTTCTGAAGGACGAAGGTTACATCGCTGGCTACCAGGTAACTGGTGAGGCCAAGCCTTCCCTGTCGATCGAACTGAAGTACTTCGAAGGCCGTCCGGTCATCGAGGAACTGAAGCGCTCCAGCCGTCCAGGCCTGCGCCAGTACAAGGCCGTCACCGATCTGCCGAAAGTACGTGGCGGTCTGGGCGTGTCTATCGTCTCCACCAACAAAGGTGTGATGACTGATCGCGCTGCGCGCGCTGCCGGTGTCGGCGGCGAAGTTCTGTGCACAGTGTTCTAAGGGGGGATAGACATGTCTCGCGTCGCTAAGAACCCCGTTAAGCTGCCATCCGGTGTCGAAGTCAAATTCGCCGGTCAGCAGCTTTCGGTGAAGGGTGCCAAAGGTACTCTCGAACTGAACGTTCACTCGTCTGTTGAAGTTACCGAAGAGTCTGGTGAGCTGCGTTTCGTCGCTCGCAATGGTGACCAGCAAGCTCGTGCCATGGCCGGTACCACCCGCGCTCTGGTCAACAACATGGTCCAAGGCGTAAGCCAAGGCTTCGAGCGCAAGCTCCAGCTGGTCGGTGTTGGTTACAAGGCACAGGCTAAAGGCACCGTCCTGAACCTG
Source organism: Pseudomonas putida (assembly GCA_041879295.1). Classification (NCBI taxonomy): domain Bacteria; kingdom Pseudomonadati; phylum Pseudomonadota; class Gammaproteobacteria; order Pseudomonadales; family Pseudomonadaceae; genus Pseudomonas; species Pseudomonas putida. The sequence goes on from CP047152.1 coordinate 547,539, forward strand.
GCCCTGGGCTTCTCTCACCCAGTGGACTACGAACTGCCAGCCGGTATCACCGCTGAAACGCCTAGCCAGACCGACATCCTGATCAAGGGTATCGACAAGCAGCTGGTAGGTCAGGTGGCCGCTGAAATCCGCGACTTCCGTCCGCCAGAGCCTTACAAAGGTAAAGGTGTGCGTTACGCGGACGAAGTAGTCCGTCGTAAAGAAGCCAAGAAGAAGTAGGGCCTAGTAAATGACCGACAAAAAAGTTATTCGACTGCGTCGCGCTCGCAAAGCACGTCTCAAGATGCACGAACTCGAAGTCGTGCGCCTGTGCGTGTTCCGCTCCTCGCAGCACATCTACGCCCAGGTCATTTCGGCCGACGGCAGCAAGGTTCTGGCAAGCGCCTCGACCTTGGACAAAGACCTGCGTGATGGCGCCACTGGCAACATCGACGCGGCCACTAAGGTTGGCAAGCTGGTAGCTGAGCGTGCGAAAGCCGCCGGTGTATCTCAAGTTGCCTTTGACCGTTCCGGCTTCAAGTACCATGGCCGCGTCAAAGCGCTGGCTGATGCTGCTCGTGAAGGCGGGCTGGAGTTCTAAGTTATGGCAAATAACGATCAAAAGCGCGACGAAGGCTACATCGAGAAGCTGGTTCAAGTTAACCGCGTTGCCAAAACCGTAAAAGGCGGCCGTATCTTCACCTTCACCGCGCTGACCGTGGTGGGTGATGGTAAAGGTCGTGTTGGCTTCGGCCGTGGCAAGTCGCGCGAAGTACCAGCCGCGATCCAGAAAGCCATGGAAGCTGCTCGCCGCAACATGATTCAGGTTGACCTGAAGGGCACCACCCTGCAGTACGCCACCAAGGCTGCCCACGGCGCCTCGAAGGTTTACATGCAGCCTGCCTCGGAAGGTACCGGTATCATCGCCGGTGGCGCAATGCGTGCTGTCCTGGAAGTTGCTGGTGTTCAGAACGTTCTGGCCAAGTGCTACGGTTCGACCAACCCAGTGAACGTGGTTTACGCCACCTTCAAGGGTCTGAAAGCCATGCAATCTCCTGAATCCATTGCCGCCAAGCGTGGCAAGAGCGTCGAGGAGATCTTCTGATCATGGCAACCGTAAAAGTAACGCTGATCAAGAGCGTCTCGGGCCGTCTGCCTAACCACAAGCTGTGTGTTAAAGGCCTGGGTCTGCGTCGCATCGGTCACACTGTAGAAGTCCAGGATACTCCCGAGAATCGCGGGATGATCAACAAGGCTTACTACATGCTGAAGGTCGAGGGCTAATCGATGAAACTCAATGATCTGAGTCCAGCGCCGGGTTCCCGTCGCGAGAAGCATCGTCCAGGTCGTGGTATCGGTAGCGGTCTGGGTAAGACCGGCGGCCGTGGCCACAAAGGTCAGACTTCCCGTTCGGGTGGTTCGATCGCTCCTGGCTTCGAAGGCGGTCAACAGCCGCTGCACCGTCGCCTGCCGAAGTTCGGCTTCGTTTCCCTGAAAGCCATGGACCGCGCTGAAGTGCGTCTGTCCGAGCTGGCCAAAGTGGAAGGCGACGTGATCTCCGTGCAATCCCTGAAGGATGCCAACGTGATCAACCAGCACATTCAGCGTGTGAAAATCATGCTGTCTGGCGAAGTTACTCGCGCAGTCACCATCAAGGGTATCGCAGCCACCAAGGGTGCGCGTGCGGCTATCGAAGCAGCTGGCGGCAAATTCGAGGAATAAATGGCTAAGCAAGGTGCTCTCTCTTCGCTCGGTAAGGGCGGGATGTCGGAACTCTGGGCTCGTCTGCGCTTTCTGTTCATGGCGATCATCGTCTATCGGATAGGTGCACATATCCCGGTTCCCGGCATCAATCCGGACCGTCTGGCGGATCTGTTTCGGCAGAATGAGGGGACCATTCTTAGCTTGTTCAACATGTTTTCCGGTGGCGCGCTTGAGCGCATGAGCATCTTTGCACTGGGGATCATGCCGTACATTTCGGCATCGATCATCATGCAGTTGATGACGGCGGTCAGCCCGCAACTGGAGCAGTTGAAGAAGGAAGGTGAAGCTGGCCGTCGCAAGATCAGCCAGTACACCCGCTACGGCACCGTTATCCTGGCACTGGTCCAAGCCATTGGCATGTCCATTGGCCTGGCCAACCAGGGCGTGGCGTTTTCTGCAGGCCTGGGCTTCCATGTCGTCGCTGTTTCCACTTTCGTGGCTGGCGCGATGTTCATGATGTGGCTGGGCGAGCAGATCACCGAGCGCGGTGTGGGCAACGGTATCTCGATGTTGATCTTCGCAGGTATCGTTGCCGGTCTTCCGAGAGCAATCGGGCAGTCTTTCGAGTCTGCACGCACAGGCGATATCAACATTTTCGCCCTGGTCGCTATCGGTCTGCTGGCAGTAGCGATTATCGGTTTTGTGGTGTTCATTGAGCGTGGTCAGCGTCGTATCGCCGTTCATTACGCCAAGCGTCAGCAGGGCCGCAAGGTCTTCGCTGCGCAGACCAGCCACTTGCCGCTGAAGGTGAACATGGCAGGGGTTATCCCGGCCATTTTCGCGAGCAGCATTCTGCTGTTCCCGGCTTCGCTGGGTGCCTGGTTTGGTCAGTCTGAAGGTATGGGCTGGCTGCAGGACATCTCGCAGTCGATCGCTCCTGGTCAGCCGTTGAACATTCTGCTGTTTAGTGCAGGGATCATTTTCTTCTGCTTCTTCTACACAGCGTTGATGTTCAATCCGAAAGACGTAGCGGAAAACCTGAAGAAGTCCGGTGCCTTTATTCCGGGTATCCGTCCTGGTGAGCAGTCGGCGCGCTACATTGATGGCGTTCTGACCCGTTTGACCATGTTCGGTGCTCTTTACATGATGGCCGTCTGCCTTCTGCCCCAGTTCCTGGTGGTGGCAGCAAATGTGCCGTTCTACCTTGGCGGGACCTCGTTGCTGATTGTGGTAGTGGTTGTGATGGACTTCATGTCCCAAGTACAATCGCACCTCGTTTCGCACCAGTACGAATCCCTGATGAAGAAAGCCAACCTGAAAGGCTACGGTGGCAGCGGTCTGCTGCGCTGATACGCCCCTAAGGTTCGAGGAGTCGGTAATGAAAGTTCGTGCATCGGTGAAAAAGCTGTGCCGTAACTGCAAGATCATCCGTCGCGAAGGCGTCGTACGAGTGATCTGCAGCGCGGAACCGCGTCACAAACAGCGCCAAGGCTGAGTGTGATCTGCGCTTCAAACCCAGCAGCTAGTGTGCTGCTGGGTTGATTATTCGTTTCTACAGCGATATTATCTCGCGCCCTATTTCTTGGCTTCCGGGGCGTAGGTAGCTGTCAATTGGAGTCCCACTGAATGGCCCGTATTGCAGGCGTCAACATTCCAGATAACAAGCATACTGTTATCTCGCTGACCTACATCTATGGTGTCGGTCGCACAACTGCACAGAAGATTTGTGCAGACGCTGGTGTAAACCCAGCCGCTAAGATCAAGGATCTGAGCGACGAGCAAATCGAAACCCTGCGTGGCGAAGTCGCGAAGTTCACCACCGAAGGTGACCTGCGTCGTGACGTCAACATGAAGATCAAGCGCTTGATGGACCTGGGTTGCTACCGCGGCCTGCGTCATCGTAAAGGTCTGCCGGTTCGCGGTCAGCGCACCAAGACCAACGCACGCACCCGTAAGGGCCCGCGTAAGCCGATCCGCAAGTAATCGCCCAGGAATATAGACATGGCAAAACCTGCTGCTCGTCCTCGTAAGAAAGTCAAAAAGACAGTGGTTGATGGCATCGCCCACATCCACGCTTCTTTCAACAACACCATCGTGACCATCACCGATCGTCAGGGCAATGCTTTGTCCTGGGCGACTTCCGGTGGTTCGGGTTTCCGTGGTTCGCGCAAATCCACCCCGTTCGCAGCCCAGATCGCTGCTGAGCGTGCTGGTCAAGCTGCGCTGGAATACGGTCTGAAGAACCTCGACGTTAACGTCAAGGGTCCAGGTCCAGGTCGTGAGTCCGCCGTTCGTGCATTGAACAGCTGCGGCTACAAGATCGCCAGCATCACCGACGTGACGCCAATCCCGCACAACGGGTGCCGTCCGCCGAAGAAGCGTCGCGTGTAATCAGGAGACAGAAGAATGGCACGTTACATTGGTCCAAAATGCAAACTGTCTCGTCGTGAAGGCACTGATCTGTTCCTGAAGAGCGGCGTTCGCGCTCTGGAATCGAAGTGCAATATCGAAGCAGCCCCAGGTATCCACGGCCAGCGCCGTGGCCGTCAGTCCGACTACGGCACCCAGCTGCGTGAGAAACAAAAAGTCCGTCGTATCTACGGTGTTCTGGAGCGTCAGTTCCGCGGTTACTACCAAGCTGCTGCCTCGAAAAAAGGCGCAACCGGTGAGAACCTGCTGCAACTGCTCGAGTGCCGTCTGGATAACGTCGTTTACCGTATGGGCTTCGGCTCGACTCGTTCCGAGTCCCGTCAGCTGGTTTCGCACAAAGCGATCAGCGTCAACGGTAAGACTGTAAACATTCCATCCTACCAAGTTCGTCCGGGTGACGTGGTCGCAGTCCGCGAGAAATCGCTGGGCCAGTTGCGCATTGTTCAAGCCCTTGAACTGTGCGCCCAGCGTGGCCGCGTTGAGTGGGTTGACGTGGATGCTGCTAAAAAGTCGGGCGTTTTCAAGAACGTTCCTGCTCGCAGCGACCTGTCTGCCGACATCAACGAAAACCTGATTGTCGAGCTCTACTCCAAGTAAGGGCTAGAAAATAGGTGCATCCATGCAGATTTCGGTAAATGAGTTCCTGACTCCCCGCCATATTGATGTGCAGGTAGTCAGTCCGACCCGCGCCAAGATTACGCTCGAGCCTCTCGAGCGTGGTTTCGGCCATACCCTGGGCAACGCGCTGCGCCGCATCCTGTTGTCCTCCATGCCTGGCTGTGCAGTAGTCGAGGCCGAGATCGATGGCGTACTCCATGAGTACTCCGCGATCGAAGGTGTTCAGGAAGACGTAATTGAAATCCTGTTGAACCTGAAAGGCCTGGCTATCAAACTGCATGGTCGTGACGAAGTTACGCTGACCTTGTCGAAAAAGGGTTCGGGGGTGGTTACCGCTGCCGATATTCAGCTGGATCACGATGTCGAGATCGTCAACCCCGATCACGTAATCGCGAACCTGGCGTCGAACGGCGCTCTGAACATGAAGCTCACTGTAGCTCGTGGTCGTGGTTACGAGCCGGCCGACTCCCGTCAAACCGACGAAGACGAAAGCCGTAGCATTGGCCGTCTGCAGTTGGACGCTTCGTTCAGCCCGGTGCGTCGTATCGCCTATGTGGTCGAGAACGCCCGTGTTGAACAGCGTACCAACCTGGACAAACTGGTCATTGATCTGGAAACCAACGGCACCCTGGATCCTGAAGAGGCTATCCGCCGCGCTGCGACCATTCTGCAACAGCAGTTGGCCGCGTTCGTCGACCTCAAAGGTGACAGTGAGCCTGTCGTAGTCGAGCAGGAAGACGAGATCGACCCGATCCTGCTGCGTCCGGTTGACGACCTGGAACTGACTGTACGTTCGGCCAACTGCCTCAAGGCGGAGAACATCTACTACATCGGCGACCTGATTCAGCGTACCGAAGTAGAGCTGTTGAAGACTCCTAACCTGGGTAAGAAGTCCCTGACTGAAATCAAGGACGTTCTGGCCTCTCGTGGTCTGTCTCTCGGCATGCGCCTCGACAACTGGCCGCCTGCAAGTCTTAAGAAAGACGACAAGGCGACCGCCTGATCGTCGTAATCACCGAACGTAGTGTTTGGTAAGGAATGAATCATGCGTCATCGTAAAAGTGGACGTCACCTGAGCCGTACCAGCTCTCACCGCAAGGCTATGTTCCAGAACATGGCAGTGTCGCTGATCGAGCACGAGCTGATCAAAACCACCCTGCCGAAAGCCAAGGAACTGCGCCGCGTTGCCGAGCCGCTGATCACCCTGGCCAAGGAAGACAGCGTTGCTAACCGTCGTCTGGCCTTCGACCGTACCCGTTCGAAGTCCGCTGTTGGCAAACTGTTCAACGACCTGGGCAAGCGTTACGCCACCCGTCAGGGCGGCTACCTGCGCATCCTGAAGTGCGGTTTCCGCGCTGGCGACAACGCGCCTATGGCGTACGTCGAGCTGGTTGATCGTCCGGTCGGCGGTGCTGTAGAAGCTGCTGAGTAAGACGTTCTGTCTGCTACAAAGAACCGGGCCTAGTGCCCGGTTTTTTGTTTGTATACCTATTGTTTATTTCTATTGATGTAAGTCATGTAATAAATTTGTACCTGTAATCTCGCTCGGCAATACTCTTTTTACAGCCGATAAGCCGGCGCTTGAAGACCGATAAGGAGAGCCCATGAGCAAGATTCTCACCACCGCTAGCGGTGCACCTGTAGCCGACAACCAGAACTCCCGCTCCGCCGGCCCGCGCGGTCCGCTGCTGCTCGACGACTTCCACCTGATCGAGAAGCTCGCCCATTTCAACCGCGAGAACATTCCAGAGCGCCGTGTCCATGCCAAAGGCTCGGGTGCCTATGGCACCTTTACCGTTACTCACGATATTACCGGCTATACCAGCGCCAAACTGTTCGAAGAGATCGGTAAACAAACTGAGACTTTCTTACGTTTCTCCACCGTTGGTGGCGAGCGCGGTTCGGCTGATACCGAGCGTGACCCGCGCGGCTTCGCGGTGAAGTTCTACACCGAGGAAGGCAACTGGGACATTGTCGGTAACAACACGCCAGTATTCTTCATTCGCGACCCACTGAAGTTCCCGGACTTTATCCACACCCAGAAGCGCCACCCGCAGTCCAACCTGAAGAACGCCCAGATGATGTGGGATTTCTGGTCGCACTCCCCTGAAGCGCTGCATCAGGTCACCATCCTCTTTTCCGACCGTGGCATTCCGGACGGCTACCGCCATATGCATGGTTTTGGCAGCCACACCTACAGCCTGATCAATGCAAAGGGTGAGCGTACCTGGGTCAAGTGGCACTTCAAGACTCAACAAGGCATCAAGAACCTCACCCCGGCAGACGCTGCACGCCTGGCAGGTACCGACCCGGATTACGCTCAGCGAGATCTGTTTGAGGCTATCGAGCGTGGCGACTACCCGCGCTGGACGGTCTGCATTCAGGTGATGAGCGAAGCCGAGGCTGCCAGCCGTGACGAGAACCCATTCGACGTGACCAAGACGTGGTCGCAGAAGGACTATCCGCTCATCGAGGTGGGTGTGCTGGAACTCAATCGTAACCCGCTCAACTATTTCGCAGAGGTCGAGCAGGCCGCGTTCGGGCCGAGCAATATGGTGCCCGGCGTCGGTCTTTCGCCAGACCGGATGCTTCAAGGCCGCGTATTCGCCTACGCCGACGCGCACCGCTATCGCGTGGGTACCAATCACCAGCAATTGCCAGTCAATGCGCCACGCTGCCCGGTAAACAGCTATCAGCGCGACGGCTCCATGGCTACCGGCGGCTACGGTAGTGCACCGAACTATGAACCAAACAGCTACAGCGACGCCCCGAAACAGTCCCCACGCCATGCTGAGCCAGCATTGGCCATGAATGGTTCGGCTGATCGCTACGATCACCGCGAGGACACTGACTATTTCAGCCACGCCGGCGCTTTGTTCCGTTTGATGAGCGATGAGCAGAAGGCCCTGCTGATCAGCAACATCGCTGGCACCATGGCGGGCGTCAGCGAAGACGTGATCCAGCGTCAGTTGCAGTACTTCTTCAAGGCGGATCCGGCCTACGGCGAAGGGATTGCGAAGGCTTTGGGCATCAATTTCGCCTAAGTCGAAGTGATAAGTAGAACCGCCCTCATTTGGGCGGTTTTTCAATGAATATCACTACTGTTTAACCGTTTTTTTGCGTCTGATTGCGCGTTTTTCAGTGACCGTAGACAAAAGCTGGTTCACACTATGTGGCATAGACGTTTTCACATGGAGAATCAGGGCGATGCAAGGCCACCCGGACGTAATCAACTATCTCGTCACGCTGCTGAAGGGCGAACTGGCGGCACGCGACCAGTACTTCATTCATTCGCGCATGTACGAAGACTGGGGCCTGTCCAAGCTCTACGAGCGCATCAACCACGAGATGGAGGAAGAGACGCAGCACGCCGATGCCCTGATGCGTCGTATCCTCATGCTCGAAGGTACCCCTGACATGCGTGCGGATGACCTGGAGGTCGGCAGCACTGTGCCGGAAATGATCGAGGCAGACCTCAAGCTCGAATACAAGGTGCGCGGTGCGCTTTGCAAAGGTATCGAGCTGTGCGAACTGCACAAGGACTACGTCAGCCGTGACATCCTACGTGCTCAGCTGGCCGACACCGAAGAAGATCACACCTACTGGCTTGAGAAGCAGCAGGGCCTGATCAAGGCCATCGGGCTGGAAAACTACCTGCAGTCGCAGATGTAAGTTATCCACAGGCTCAAATAAAAGCCCCTGGCACCATAGGTACCAGGGGCTTTTTCATTGCGCTGGCAACACTCAGGCTCGATCCCGCTCCAGCAATGGTTTCAGGTAATGGCCGGTATATGACTGCTTCATCTCGCTCAGCTCTTCTGGCGTACCGCAGGCAATGATCTGGCCACCCTTGGAGCCACCTTCCGGCCCCAGGTCAACCAGCCAGTCGGCGGTCTTGATCACATCCAGGTTATGCTCGATCACCACCACGGTATTGCCGTGGTCGCGCAGGCGATGCAATACGTCGAGCAGTTGCTGGATATCGGCAAAGTGCAGGCCGGTGGTAGGTTCGTCGAGGATGTACAAAGTCTTGCCGGTATCGCGCTTGGACAGTTCGCGTGACAGCTTCACGCGCTGTGCCTCACCCCCTGACAGCGTGGTCGCTGACTGCCCCAGTTTGATGTAGGACAGGCCCACATCCATCAACGTTTGCAGCTTGCGCGCCAGCGCCGGCACCGCATCGAAGAACTCTCGGGCATCCTCGATGGTCATTTCCAGCACTTCGTGGATGTTCTTGCCCTTGTACTTGATCTCCAGGGTTTCGCGGTTGTAGCGCTTGCTCTTGCACACGTCACACGGCACGTAGATGTCCGGCAGAAAGTGCATTTCCACTTTGATCAGGCCATCGCCCTGGCAGGCCTCGCAACGGCCACCCTTGACGTTGAACGAGAAACGTCCCGGGCCATAACCACGCGAGCGTGACTCCGGTACACCAGAGAACAGCTCGCGGATCGGTGTGAAGATACCCGTGTAGGTCGCCGGGTTGGAGCGCGGGGTCCGGCCTATCGGGCTCTGGTCGATATCCACCACCTTGTCCAGGTGCTGCAGGCCATCCATGCTGTGGTGTGGTGCGGCTTCCAGGCTGCTTGCGCCATTTAGGGCGGTGGCGGCCAAGGGGTAAAGGGTGTTGTTGATCAGCGTCGACTTACCCGAGCCGGATACACCGGTCACGCAGGTCAGCAGGCCGATCGGCACTTCCAGGTCGACGTTCTGCAGGTTGTTGCCACGCGCGCCCTTGAGCTTGAGTTGCAGCTTCTTGTTGCGCGGCGTGCGCTTGGCCGGCACAACGATCTTCTTGCGCCCGGACAGGTACTTGCCAGTCAGCGAATCGGGGTGGTCCATGACCTCCTGGGGCGAGCCCTCGGCGACGATCTGTCCGCCATGCACACCAGCGCCAGGGCCGATGTCGACCACGTAGTCGGCCAGCCGGATGGCGTCCTCGTCGTGCTCCACCACGATCACCGTGTTGCCCAGGTCGCGCAAATGGTTGAGGGTGGCCAACAGACGGTCGTTGTCGCGTTGATGAAGGCCGATGGACGGTTCATCGAGGATGTACATCACCCCCACAAGACCGGCGCCGATCTGGCTGGCCAGGCGGATACGTTGCGCTTCACCGCCGGACAGGGTGTCGGCGCTACGATCCAGGGTCAGGTAGTCGAGGCCGACGTTGACCAGGAACTGAAGTCGTTCGCAGATTTCCTTGAGGATTTTTGCCGCGATTTCGCCACGCCGGCCGGTCAGGGTCAGTTCGCCAAAGTAGTTGCTGGCTTCACCGATCGGCATATTGGTTACCGCCGGCAGGGTCTTCTCGCCCACCCACACATGGCGCGCCTCGCGGCGCAGGCGCGTACCCCGGCAATCCGGGCACGGTTGTGTGCCAAGGAACTTGGCCAGTTCTTCACGCACCGTGGCCGATTCGGTTTCGCGGTAGCGGCGCTCAAGGTTCGGCACAATGCCTTCGAACGGGTGCGATCGCTTGACGATGTCGCCTCGGTCGTTGAGGTACTTGAAGTCGACACTCTGCTTGCCGCTGCCCTGCAGGATCACCTTCTGGTGTTCGGCCGACAGCTCGCCGAAAGGCTCCTCCAGGCTGAAGCCATAGTGCGCGGCTAACGAACCAAGCATCTGGAAGTAGTACACGTTACGGCGGTCCCAGCCGCGGATCGCGCCTTCGGCCAAGGTGAGCTCGGTGTTGACCAGGCGTTTGGTGTCGAAGAACTGTTTGACCCCCAGGCCGTCGCAGGTCGGGCAGGCGCCAGCCGGGTTGTTGAAGGAGAACAGCTTCGGTTCCAGCTCACTGATCGCGTGGCCGCACACTGGGCAGGCGAAGCGCGCGGAGAATATCGTCTCTTCGCCTTGTTCGCCGTCCATCGGTGCCACCAAGGCAATACCATCGGCCAGCTTCAGCGCGGTCTCGAACGATTCGGCCAGGCGCTGTTGCAGGTCGGCGCGCACTTTGAAACGGTCCACCACCACATCGATGCTGTGCTTCTTCTGCTTGTCCAGCTTGGGCAACTCATCGAGTTCGTAGAGTTTGCCGTTGACCCTGGCCCGCACGAAGCCCTGGGCGCGCAGCTCGTCAAACACTGCCAGATGCTCACCTTTGCGCTCGCGCACTACCGGCGCGAGCAGCATCAGTTTGCTGCCTTCCGGGTTTTCCAGCACCAGGTCGACCATTTGGCTGATCGTTTGCGCCTCCAGCGGAATATCGTGGTCCGGGCAGCGTGGCGTACCGACGCGGGCGTACAGCAGGCGCAGGTAGTCATAGATTTCGGTGATGGTGCCGACCGTGGAACGCGGGTTGTGCGAGGTCGATTTCTGCTCGATCGAAATCGCCGGCGACAGGCCTTCGATGGTGTCGACGTCGGGTTTTTCCATCATCGACAGGAACTGCCGGGCGTAGGCCGACAGCGACTCCACGTAGCGACGCTGGCCTTCGGCGTACAAGGTATCGAACGCCAGGGACGACTTGCCGGAACCGGACAGGCCGGTGATCACGATCAACTTGTCCCGGGGCAGGGTCAGGTCGATGTTCTTCAGGTTGTGGGTACGTGCCCCACGAATCAGGATCTTGTCCACTACGGCCTCGCTCGGCGGGCATAAACAAGGAAGTATACGGCGCCCTGCCAGTACGCGGCAAAGCGTCGCGTAGATGCCGTCAAGCTGTCGGACTGATAGAATCGCCGCCGGTTCACACGAGGTTAATCCATGCACGACACCCACAACGAGCGCATGAGTGGCGGCGAAACCCGCGCCGCTGGCGGCCTTGCCCTGGTCTTTGCCTTTCGTATGCTGGGCATGTTCATGGTCTTGCCGGTACTGGCCACCTACGGCATGGACCTGGCTGGCGCCACGCCTGCGCTGATCGGCCTGGCCATTGGGGCCTATGGCCTTACACAGGCGGTATTTCAGATTCCGTTCGGGATGATTTCCGACCGCATCGGTCGCCGGCCGGTGATTTATCTGGGGCTGGTGATCTTCGCCCTTGGCAGCGTGCTGGCGGCCCAGGCCGACTCTATCTGGGGCGTGATTGCCGGGCGCATCCTGCAGGGCGCCGGGGCAATTTCTGCTGCGGTCATGGCGCTGCTGTCCGACCTCACCCGCGAGCAACATCGGACCAAGGCCATGGCCATGATCGGCATGAGCATCGGCCTGTCGTTCGCTGTCGCCATGGTCGTTGGTCCACTGCTGACAAGTGCCTTTGGTTTGTCAGGTTTGTTCCTGGTCACGGCTGGGCTTGCCCTGGTAGGCATCCTGTTGATCGCGTTTGTCGTGCCCAACACCCACAGCATCCTGCAGCACCGCGAGTCGGGTGTGGCACGCCAGGCCATCGGCCCAACCCTGCGCCATCCGGACCTTCTGCGCCTGGACGTAAGCATTTTCATCCTGCACGCCATCCTCATGGCCAGCTTCGTTGCGCTGCCGCTGGCGTTCGTCGAGCGTGGCGGCCTGCCCAAGGAGCAGCACTGGTGGGTGTACCTGACCGCGCTGTTCATCTCATTTTTTGCAATGGTCCCGTTCATCATCTACGGCGAAAAAAAGCGCAAGATGAAACGTGTGTTGGCCGGCGCGGTCAGTGTCCTGCTGCTGACAGAGATATACTTCTGGGAGTGGGCTGACGGTTTGCGCGGACTGGTGATTGGCACCGTGGTATTCTTTACCGCATTCAACCTGCTGGAGGCTTCGCTGCCTTCTCTGGTGAGCAAGGTGTCGCCTGCCGGTGGCAAGGGGACGGCAATGGGGGTGTATTCCACCAGCCAGTTCCTCGGTGCAGCGTTAGGCGGGATTCTTGGTGGCTGGCTGTTCCAGCACGGTGGGCTGGACACGGTGTTCCTCGGTAGTGCGGCGCTGTGTGCTATCTGGCTGATCGTTGCCTTGCGCATGAACGAGCCGCCATATGTGACCAGCCTGCGCTTGCCCCTGACGCCTGAGGCGGTCCGGGAAGCCGGCCTGACCGAGCGCCTGATGGCCGTGCCGGGTGTGACCGACGCTGTGGTGGTTGCAGAAGAAGCCGCCATCTATATCAAACTGGATACGAAAATTTTGGACCGTGCGACCCTCGAGCGACTGGTGAATCCAGCCTCTTCGGCGTGCGAAGCCTAGGAGAACGTTATGGCCCGTGGGGTTAACAAAGTCATTCTGGTCGGTACCTGTGGCCAGGATCCCGAAGTCCGCTACCTGCCCAACGGTAACGCCGTGACCAACCTGAGCCTGGCCACCAGCGAGCAGTGGACTGACAAGCAGTCGGGCCAGAAGGTCGAGCGTACCGAGTGGCACCGTGTGTCGTTGTTCGGCAAGGTTGCCGAAATCGCTGGCGAATACCTGCGCAAGGGTTCGCAGTGCTACATCGAAGGCAAGCTGCAGACCCGCGAGTGGGAAAAAGACGGCATCAAGCGCTACACCACCGAGATCATTGTCGACATCAACGGCACCATGCAGCTGCTCGGCGGTCGTCCGCAGGGCCAGCAGCAGGGCGGTGACCCGTACAACCAGGGTGGCGGCAATTACGGTGGCGGCCAGCAGCAATACAACCAGGCACCGCCACGCCAGCAGGCCCAGCGCCCGCAACAGGCCCCCCAGCGCCCAGCGCCGCAACAGCCTGCGCCGCAGCCGGCTGCTGATTTCGACAGCTTCGATGACGATATTCCGTTCTGATCAGAGCGGTAAGGCGTTCAGCAGGACCAGAAACCCGGGGCAGTTGCCCTGGGTTTTTTTATGGGCAGCACCGCATATCTGGCATCGCGGTCAGTAGAACAATCGCGGCTCCGGCGAATCCAGCAGGCTTGCCAGCTTGGTCAGGGCAAAGGACAGTTCCTGGCGGCTGGGTGCCATCAGGGCGATGCGCACACCGCTGGTGGCGTGGCTGCGTTCTGGCAGGAACTGGCTGCCGCTGACCACCGTTACGCCATTGTCACGCGCAAGGTTGGCAAACTCGTCGCTGGTCCACGGTTCTGGCAGCTCCAGCCAGATATGGAAGCTGTGAGGCTGAGTGCGGACCTTGTATCGGCCAAGAATCTCCCGGGCCAGGTGCTGGCGTGCTGCCGCCTCATCTTGTTGCATACGCACCAACTGGTCGGCCTTGCCGCTGTTGATCAGGTTGCTGGCCAGTTGCGCCATCAGTGGCGATGGCATCCACACGCTGCTGCGTACCATCGATGATAACCGTGACAGGGTTTGCGGCGGGGCGTACAGGTAGCCGATGCGCAGTGCCGGCAGCACGCTTTTGGACAGGCTGGTGAGGTACACCGAGCGTTCAGGCGCATACGCTGCAAGCGGCTTGTAGTCCGGGTTGGGCTCAAGAAAACCGTAGATATCGTCATCCACGATGTACAGGTCGAACTCCCGGGCGATCTCGGCGATGGCCTGGCGCCTTGCAGGGGGCATGATCGAGTTGGTCGGGTTCTGGTGCGTGGTGACGCACACCAGCAGGGAAGGGCGGTGTTCCAGGCAGGCCGCGCGCAATGCCTCCGGGATGATCCCGTGTTCGTCCATGGCTACGCCGCGCAGGCGCCGGCCCATGCTGTGGGCCAGGGATATGATGCCGGGGTAGCAAAGCGACTCGCACAGCACCACATCGTCACTCTTCGACAGGCTGCTGATGGTCACCAGCAGCCCATGCTGGGCGCCAGCGGTCAGTACTACCTGCTGCCAACGCGCATCAGGCAGCCAGCGCTGTATCCAGGTCGCACCGGCTTGTTTGTGGGACGTGTGGCCACCCTCTGTCACATAGTCGAGTACCTGCCCCAAGTCCGAGGAGGCGGCCATTTCGCTGATAGCCGCGCCTAGCCATTCGCTCATGTGAGCGTCGTTGGGCTTGATGATCGAGAGATCGATCTGGCTGCTTTCGCCGGCCACGGGCGCGGGCACCGACGGGGGGGTTAATGGCTGTCGCAATTGCCTGACAAACGTGCCTCGGCCTACCTCGCCCGCCACCAAACCACGCTTGGCTGCTTCGTCGTAGGCCCTGCCAACAGTGCCGGGGGTTACATTCAGCGCCTCGGCGAGGTCCTTGAGTGTGGGTAAGCGATCGCCTTCTGCAAGCCGACCACCTTCGATGTCCTGTTCAAGGGCATCAGCGATCATCAGGTAAACCGGCTGTGTTTGATGGCTGAATTGAGGGACCCACATGGAAATGGCACCAGACGCTGCAAGAGCGCGAAAGCCTAGCATGAAAGCTCGGATGCAGGTAATGATGGTAATTGGTTTGATTGAGTTGATTTTATTTTAGATTGAATCGATTCAATTTTTGAAATTACAATCATCGCCCGATCAGGCCAGCCGCACTCGCGCTGTGCCTGGCTTAAACGCTCCACTGGATGGACATTGCTATGGAAATTCTGGGTTCTTACTGGGCGGAGCACTGGTTGCTGGCCATCCTCATGCTTGGCGCGATCGCCTTCGTTGCGGGTTTCGTCGACAGCATTGCCGGTGGTGGTGGCTTGTTTCTGGTACCGGGCTTTCTGCTGGTTGGCATGCCGCCGCAGGTGGCACTGGGCCAGGAAAAACTGGTCAGTACCCTTGGCACACTGGCGGCTATCCGAAACTTCCTGGCCAACAGCAAGATGGTCTGGCAGGTAGCGTTGGTCGGAGTGCCGTTTTCGCTGCTAGGCGCCTACCTGGGGGCTCACCTGATCGTGTCGATCTCGCAGGAAACTGTGGGCAAGATCATCCTGGCACTGATCCCGCTCGGTATTCTCATTTTCCTTACCCCCAAGGACCGCCCGGTCGAGGAGCGCGAACTGTCATCGCGCATGCTGTTCACCGTGGTCCCGCTGACCTGCTTGGCCATTGGCTTCTATGACGGCTTCTTCGGCCCCGGTACCGGCAGCATGTTCATCATCGCTTTCCATTACCTGTTGCGCATGGACCTGGTCTCCAGTTCGGCCAACTCCAAAACCTTCAACTTCGCTTCCAACATCGGTGCGTTGGTCGCCTTCGTCAGCGCAGGCAAGGTCGTCTACCTGCTGGCATTGCCACTTGTGGCCTGCAACATCCTCGGTAACCACCTGGGCAGTTCCCTGGCCTTGCGTAAAGGCAACGAAGTGGTGCGCAAGGTGTTGGTGTTCTCGATGCTCTGCCTGTTCACCAGCCTGGGCGTGAAGTACCTGACTTGATCCATTGATAGGAGATAACGAATGAAAACCGCATTTGTAACCGGTGCTTCCTCAGGCTTTGGCCGCGCCATCTGCTGCACCCTGATCGGCAAAGGCTACCGCGTGGTCGGTGGTGCCAGGCGCATGGACAAACTGAAAGCACTGGAGGCTGAACTGGGCGCCAATTTCATTCCGATGGCGCTGGATGTCACTGATTCAGTATCGCTCGAGAAGGCGGTCGAGCAGATGCGTGAGGCGTCGCTGCAGATCGATCTGCTGGTCAACAACGCGGGGCTGGCGCTGGGCGTGGACCGTGCCCAAGCCAGCAGTGCCGCAAACTGGCAGCAGATGATCGACACCAACATCACCGGCCTGGCCATGGTCACCCACAAGATTCTGCCGCAGATGGTGGAAGCCGATAGCGGCATGATCATCAACATCGGCTCGATCGCCGGTACTTACCCCTACCCGGGCGGTAACGTGTATGGCGCCAGCAAGGCGTTCGTCCGCCAGTTCAGCCTCAACCTGCGTGCCGACCTGGCTGGCACCCGCGTGCGGGTAAGCAACATCGAGCCGGGGCTGTGCTCAGGCACTGACTTCTCGATGGTGCGCCTGAATGGCGACGTGGATGCCGTGCAGGCCCTGTATCGGGATGTAGAGGCCCTCCTGCCGGAGGACATTGCAGCAACGGTAGCCTGGGTTGCCGAGCAGCCGGCGCATGTAAACATCAACACCATCGAGATCATGCCTGTGGCGCAGAGCAGTGCGGCGCTGAATGTGGTGCGCAACCTGCCACGTACCTGATTGGTGCTGTACCGCTGACTCAGGTCATCGCACCTTCTGGATTCTTGACTAGTCTTATCCTTTGGCGGCTATCAATTGGCCGCCACCGTGACTACCAAGAGGCGCCGGCAATGTTCCGTGCGTCCACCACCTGATCAGGAGTGCACGATGGACCTGAACCGTCGGCAGTTCTTCAAGGTCGCCGCCGTCGGCCTTGGAGGCTCGAGCCTTGCAGCGTTGGGCATGGCCCCGACGCCGGCATTCGCCGAGCAGGTGCGTCACTTCAAGCTGGCGCATACCAAAGAAACCCGTAACACCTGCCCCTACTGTTCGGTCGGCTGCGGCCTGATCATGTACAGCCAGGGTGATGCGGGAAAAAACGTCAAACAGAACATCATTCATATCGAAGGGGACGCCGACCACCCGGTCAACCGGGGCACCCTCTGCCCGAAAGGCGCCGGCCTGCTGGACTTTATCCACAGCTCGAGCCGCCTGCAGTACCCCGAGGTTCGCAAGCCGGGCAGCAAAGAATGGGTGCGGGTCAGCTGGGACGAGGCGCTCGACCGCGTCGCCGACCTGATGAAGCAGGACCGCGATGCCAACTTCATCGAAAAGAACGCCCAAGGACAAACAGTCAACCGCTGGCTCTCCACCGGTTTTCTTGCCGCTTCCGCCGCTTCCAGCGAGGCTGGCTACCTGACCCACAAGGTCATCCGCGCAACAGGCATGCTGGGGTTCGATAACCAGGCACGTGTCTGACATGGCCCGACGGTGGCAAGTCTTGCCCCGACGTACGGCCGTGGCGCCATGACCAACCACTGGTCCGATATCGCCAACGCGAATCTGGTCCTGGTGATGGGTGGCAACGCAGCAGAAGCGCACCCGTGCGGCTTCAAGTGGGTGACCGAGGCCAAGGCGCACAACAAGGCGCGGCTGATTGTGGTCGACCCGCGGTTTACCCGTACCGCTTCGGTGGCGGATTACTATGCACCGATCCGTACTGGTACCGACATCGCCTTCATGGGCGGGCTGATCAACTATCTGCTTAGCACAGACAAGATCCAGCACGAGTACGTGCGCAACTACACTGACGTGTCGTTCATCGTCAAAGAGAACTACGGCTTCGAGGACGGGTTGTTCAGCGGCTACGACGAGGCCAAGCGTGTGTACGCCGACAAGTCCGGCTGGGGTTACGAGCTGGGCGAGGACGGCTATGCCAAGGTCGACCCGACACTGCAGCACCCTCGCTGCGTGTTCCAGCTGATGAAACAGCATTACAGCCGCTATACCCCGGAACTGGCGAGCATGACCTGTGGCATGCCACAGGACGCCATGATGAAGGTCTGGGAAGAGATCGCCTCCTGCTCGGTACCGGGCAAGACCATGACGATCCTCTATGCGCTCGGCTGGACGCAGCATTCGATCGGCGCGCAGATCATTCGTAGCGCGGCCATGGTTCAGTTGCTGCTGGGCAACGTCGGCATGCCGGGTGGAGGGGTCAACGCGTTGCGTGGACACTCCAACATCCAGGGCCTGACCGACCTCGGCCTGTTGTCCAACTTGCTGCCGGGTTACCTGACCTTGCCCGGTGATGCCGAGCAGGATTACGCCGCCTACATCGACAAACGCGCCTCCAAGCCACTGCGCCCGGGCCAGCTGTCGTACTGGCAGAACTACGGCAAGTTCCACGTCAGCCTGATGAAAGCCTGGTACGGGGCCAACGCCACGGTAGAAAACAACTGGGGCTACGAGTGGCTACCCAAGCTCGACGTGCCGGGCTACGACGTGCTGCGCATGTTCGAGATGATGGACCAGGGCAAGGTCAACGGCTATATGTGCCAAGGTTTCAATCCGATTGCAGCGCTGCCGGACAAGAACCGTGTCACTGCGGCGCTGAGTAAGCTCAAGTGGCTGGTGGTCATGGACCCGCTAGCTACCGAGACATCGGAGTTCTGGCGCAATGCCGGGCCGTTCAACGACGTCGACACGGCCAATATCCAGACCGAAGTGATCCGCTTGCCCACTACCTGCTTCGCCGAGGAAGACGGGTCGCTGGTCAACAGCAGCCGTTGGCTGCAATGGCACTGGAAGGGCGCAGACGGCCCGGGCGAGACCCGTACCGACGTGCACATCATGAGCGAGTTGTTCCTGCGCCTGCGCCAACGCTACCAGGCCGAGGGCGGCACCTATCCCGACCCGATAATGAACATCAGCTGGCCGTACAAGATACCTGAGGAGCCATCCCCGGAGGAGTTGGCCAAGGAGATGAACGGCTGGGCGGTGGCCGATGTCACCGACCCGACTGGCGCGGTGATCAAGGCGGGCCAGCAACTGGCGGGCTTCGGCCAGCTCAAGGACGATGGCAGCACCGCGTCTGGCTGCTGGATCTTCGCCGGCTGCTGGACCGAACAGGGCAACCAGATGGCTCGCCGCGACAACAGCGACCCGTATGGCATGCACCAGGTACAGAACTGGGCCTGGGCCTGGCCGGCCAACCGCCGCATCCTCTACAACCGTGCGTCCAGCGACCCGCAAGGCAAGCCTTGGGACCCGGAGAAAAAGCGCCTGGTGTGGTGGAGCGGCAAGGCCTGGACCGGCACCGACGTACCGGACTTCAAGGTCGACTCGCCGCCCGAGGCTGGGATGAATCCGTTCATCATGAACCCTGAAGGCGTGGCGCGTTTCTTTGCCATCGACAAGATGGCCGAAGGCCCGTTCCCCGAGCACTATGAGCCATTCGAAACACCGATCGGCATCAACCCGCTGCACCCGCAGAACAAGAAGGCCACCAGCAACCCGGCCGGGCGCATCTTCGATTCCGTGTGGGACACCCTCGGCACGCACGACGAGTTCCCCTATGCGGCGACCACCTACCGGCTGACCGAGCACTTCCACTTCTGGAGCAAGCATTGCCGGCTCAACGCCATTGCCCAGCCCGAGCAGTTCGTCGAGATCGGCGAGGTGCTGGCCAACGAGAAAGGCATCAAGGCCGGCGACCGGGTACGGGTGTCGAGCAAGCGTGGGCATATCGATGCGGTGGCGGTGGTGACCAAGCGGATTCGCCCGCTGCAGGTCAACAATCAGACCGTGCACCAGATCGGCATCCCGCTGCACTGGGGCTTCACCGGCGTTACCCGGCATGGCTACCTGACCAATACCTTGGTGCCGTTCCTCGGTGATGGCAACACGCAGACGCCAGAGTCCAAGTCGTTCCTCGTCAAAGTGGAGAAACTCTGATGGCCAGCCAAGACATCATCGCCCGCTCGGCCACCACTACCGTTCCGCCCTCGGTGCGTCAGCAGCAGGAAGTCGCCAAGCTGATTGACACTACCAAGTGCATCGGTTGCAAGGCCTGCCAGGTGGCGTGCTCGGAGTGGAATGAACTGCGTGACGAGGTTGGCCACAACCACGGCACCTACGACAACCCCCAGGACCTCACGGCCGAGACCTGGACCCTGATGCGCTTTACCGAGCATGAGCGCGACGACGGCAACCTGGAGTGGCTGATCCGCAAGGATGGCTGCATGCACTGTGCCGACCCAGGTTGCCTGAAGGCCTGCCCAAGCCCTGGTGCGATCATCAAACACGCCAACGGTATCGTCGACTTCAACCAGGACCACTGCATCGGCTGCGGCTACTGCATCACCGGCTGTCCGTTCAACATCCCGCGCATCTCGCAGAAAGACCACAAGGCGTACAAGTGCACCCTGTGTTCCGATCGCGTGAGCGTGGGGCTGGAGCCGGCGTGCGTGAAAACCTGCCCGACCGGTGCGATCGTGTTCGGCAGCAAGGACGAGATGAAAGTGCATGCGGCCGAGCGCATCGTCGATCTGAAATCGCGGGGCTACGACAACGCCGGGTTGTACGACCCGGACGGCGTCGGTGGCACCCACGTGATGTACGTGCTGCACCATGCCGACACGCCGAAGCTGTATGCCGGCCTGCCGGACCAGCCAGTGATCAGCCCGTTGGTGGGGTTGTGGAAGGGCTTCACCAAGCCGCTGGCGCTGTTGGCCATGGGCGCGGCGGTGCTGGCGGGGTTCTTCCACTATGTGCGGATCGGCCCTCAGCGTGTCGAGGAGGATGAGCACCCGACACCGCCGGACGAAAGCGTGCATCAAGTGGACCCGTCGGTCCATGTCTATGATCCGAAGCAGCCCGGTGGGCAAGGGGAGCAGCGGCCATGAACGACAACAAACCCATACTGCGCTACAACGCCAACGAGCGTAGCAACCACTGGGTGGTGGCGATCCTGTTCATCCTGGCTGGGCTGTCGGGGCTTGCGCTGTTCCATCCGGCGCTATTCTGGCTCAGCAACCTGTTCGGCGGCGGGCCGTGGACGCGCATTCTGCATCCCTTCCTCGGGGTAGCGATGTTCGTGTTCTTCCTCGGCCTGGTATTGCGCTTCTGGCGGGCCAACTTCATCACCGCCAACGACCGCCTGTGGCTGCGCCGGGTGGACCGGGTAATGCGCAACGAGGAGGAGGGTGTGCCGCCGGTCGGCAAGTACAATGCCGGGCAGAAGCTGCTGTTCTGGACCCTGCTGGTGTGCATGCTGGTGCTGCTGGTCAGTGGCGTGGTGATCTGGCGGGCATACTTCAGCCATTGGTTTGGCATCGATGCCATTCGCTTGTCTGCGCTGCTGCATGCGCTGGCGGCCTTCGTGCTGATTCTCAGCATCATCGTGCACATCTACGCCGGCATCTGGATCAAGGGCTCGATCAGCGCCATGCTGCATGGCTGGGTCAGCCGCGCCTGGGCACGCAAGCATCATGAGTTGTGGTACCGCGAAGTGACCGGCGACAAGACGCCGGGTGATCACGGACGAAAAGAAGGATGAGCGCTTGAGCAGCATACTCGAACCCGGGCAGATCGAAGCGTCGGCTGTCACGCCGCCATTTCTGCACCTGCCTGCCGCCAACCTGTTTGAACTGCGCGCCGCGCGCCTGGAGCATCTGGCTGAAGGCAACGCGCTTGGCGACTACCTGACGCTGATCGCGCGGTTATGCCGCATCCAGCAGCAGCTTGTGGATAACCCGCCCGGCGGTCTGCCGGTGGCCGAGGAACGTCAGCGCCTGTGCATGGATCATGGTTTGCCGCCGCTGGCGGCTGACAGTCTGGTGCGTGAAGGGCCGTGGCTGGTCTGGTTGCAGGCACTGCTTGAGCACCTCAACAGCGAAAGCAGTGGCCCGCTGGGTGAGGCGCTGCAGCTGCTGCGAGGCAGTGATGACCATCAGCGCAAGGGCTGGGGCATTGCTTTGCTGGCAGGCCAGTACGATGGTGTGCCCGCAGCACTGGTGCCCTTCCTCGGGGCCGCGTTGCAGGCAGCCTGGTCCAGCTGGTTGCTGGCGCTGCCCGCACACCAGCTCAAGCCAGCCGGCAGCCTGGCCCAATGCCCGGCTTGCGGTTCGCCGGCGATGGCCGGGGTGGTGCGCAACCGTGGAAAGCACAACGGCTTGCGTTACCTGGCCTGTTCGTTGTGTGCCTGCGAGTGGCATGTTGTGCGAGTCAAGTGCGTGTACTGCGAGTCGAGCAAGGATTTGCGTTACACCAGCCTTGAGGATGACCGCCATGCACCAGGCAAAGCGCCGCTGCGCGCCGAGTGCTGCCCTGGTTGCGACAGCTACCTGAAGCAGAACTACCTGGAGAACGATGCGGCGGCCGAGCCGCTGGCTGACGACCTGGCCAGCCTGGCCTTGGATATACGCCTGGACGGGGAGGGTTTCCATCGCCTGGCGCCCAACCTGATGCTCGCCCCGGGTAGCGGTTGAGGGTCTACACTGAAACACCGACTTGCCTTCGTACCTACAGGTAATTGCGCCAACCTTCAGGATGACGCTGTACTTGTAGGAGCGGGTTCACCGCGAATGGGCCAGCACAGACAACGGATCAGTCCAAGGTAGTACCGCATGTCCAACAGCCTAGCCAGCGACACCCCACGCCTGCCGTCCATCGATAACCTCCTGCGCCACCCGGCTTGTCTCCCGCTGATCGACCGCCACGGTCGCGACGCCGTGCTGACTACCCTGCGCCAGTTGCTCGACGACCTGCGCCAGCCCGCCCGTAATGGCGAACTCGGCAGCGCCGAACTGGCCCCGGAAATCCTCCTTGGCCGCAGCGCAGAACGCCTCGCCTTCCAGCAACGCAGTCAGGTCCGCCGCGTGTTCAATCTCACCGGGACCGTGCTGCATACCAACCTGGGCCGTGCCTTGCTACCGGAAGAAGCCATCGAGGCCATGCAGACCGCCGCTCGTTATCCGCTCAACCTGGAATTCGACCTGGCCACCGGCAAACGTGGCGACCGTGATGACCTGATCGAGGGCTTGATCCGCGAGCTGACCGGCGCCGAAGCCGTCACCGTGGTCAACAACAATGCCGCCGCCGTGCTGCTAGCGCTCAACAGCCTGGGCGCACGCAAGGAAGGCATCATCTCTCGCGGCGAGCTGATCGAGATCGGTGGTGCCTTCCGGATTCCCGACATCATGGCCCGTGCCGGCGTCAAGCTGCACGAGGTCGGCACCACCAACCGTACTCACGCCCGCGACTACGAGGCCGCCATCGGCCCGCGCACTGGCCTGCTGATGCGGGTGCATTGCAGCAACTACAGCATCCAGGGCTTCACCACCCAGGTGCCTACTGCCGAGCTGGCACGTATCGCCCACCAACATGAATTGCCGCTGCTTGAAGACCTGGGCAGCGGCAGCCTGCTCGACCTTACCCGCTGGGGCCTGCCCGCCGAACCCACGGTACGCCAGGCCCTGGCCGATGGTGCCGATATCGTCACCTTCAGTGGCGACAAACTGCTGGGTGGTCCGCAAGCCGGGATCATCGTCGGCCGCAAGGACTTGATCACCAGGATCAAGAAAAATCCGCTCAAGCGTGCGTTGCGCGTCGACAAGATCACCCTTGCTGCACTCGAAGCGGTGCTGGCGCTGTACCGCAACCCCGATCGCCTGGCCGAGCGGCTGCCCAGCCTGCGCCTGCTGACTCGCAACCAGGCCGAGATCCAGGCCCAGGCCGAGCGCCTGGCGCCTGAACTCAAGGCGCGCCTCGGTGAGCAATGGGCCATCAGTGTAGAGCCTGCGTTGGGCATGATCGGCAGTGGCAGCCAGCCGGTTGCGCGCTTGCCCAGTGCGGCGCTGTGCCTGCGCCCGCAAGTGTCGAAGAAGCTGCGTGGACGCAGCCTGCATGTACTGGAACGAGCCCTGCGCGACCTGCCGGTGCCGGTGCTGGGCCGCATTGACGACGATGCCCTGTGGCTGGACCTGCGCCAACTGGATGACGAAGCCCAGTGGTTGGCCCAGTTGCCAGCCCTGCAACTGGGGCCAGTGCAGTGATCGTTGGAACTGCAGGCCACATCGACCACGGCAAGACCGCACTGCTACAGGCGCTAACCGGCCAAGCCGGCGACCAGCGGCAGGAGGAGCGTTCCCGTGGCATGACCATCGACCTTGGTTACCGCTATGCGGCGCTGAGCGAAGGCGCGCCGCTGACCGGCTTCATCGATGTGCCGGGCCACGAGCGTTTTATCCACAACATGCTGGCCGGCGCCCATGGCATCGACCTGGTGCTGTTGGTAGTGGCTGCCGACGACGGGGTCATGCCGCAGACCCGTGAGCACCTGGCGATCATCGAGCTGCTGGGCATTCCCCAGGCCTTGGTGGCGATCAGCAAATGCGACCGGGTCGAGCCGTCGCGCCTGGCCGAGGTGCAGATGCAAGTCAGTGAACTGCTGGCGCCTGGGGCGTATGCCGGTGCGCGGCAGTTTCCGCTGTCGAGCATCAGCGGGGAGGGCGTGGAAGCGTTGCGCCAGGCCCTGCTGGAGGCCGAAGCAGGTACGCGGCAACGCAGTGTGCACGGTGGTTTTCGCCTGGCCGTCGACCGTGCCTTTGCGGTTACCGGCGCGGGTGTGGTGGTCACCGGCACGGCACTGGCCGGGCGGGTCAGTGCAGGTGATACGTTGCTGCTGGGCAAGGCCGGCAAGGTGGTGCGCGTGCGTGGCCTGCATGCGCAGAACCAGGCCGCGTTGGTGGCAGAAGCAGGCCAACGGGTGGCGCTGAACATCGCTGCCGAACGCCTGGCTGTGGAGCAGGTGCGCCGGGGCGACTGGCTGGTGCCCGAATGGTTGCATGCGCCCAGTGTTCGGGTGGATATCGAGTTGCACCTGTTACCTGACGAGACGCGTACTTTCGAACATTTCAGCGCCGTGCATGTGCACCTCGGCACCCAGGATGTCACGGCCCGGGTTGCCTTGCTCGAAGGCGAAAGCCTGGCTGCCGGCCAACGCATGTTTGCCCAGTTGCTGCTCAACGCGCCGTTGCAGGCTGTGCACGGAGACCGCCTGGTGCTGCGCGATCAGCGCGCTCAGCGCACATTGGGCGGCGGCAAGGTGCTCGACCCGTTCGCACCAAGCCGCCAACGCCGCAGCGATGCCCGTCTGCAGCAGTTGCAGGTACTGCGCGATGCAGCGGATCTGGAGCAGGCGCTGCCAGCACTGCTCGCCAGTGCACCGGGCGGTATTAGTCCGCAGCGACTCGAGCGGCAGTTCAACCGCCTGCGGGAAACCTGGCAGTTACCGGACGATGTGCGGGTGGTGGCCACCCGGCAGGGCCAACTGTTGTTCGCCAATGCCCAATGGCTGGCGCTCAAGCAGCAGGTTCTGGAACAGTTGGCGCGCTTTCACGAGCAAGAGCCCGACCAGCTCGGCCCTGACCGGGATCGCTTGCGGCGCTTTGTAGCCTTGCCCCTGGAGCGGCCGGCATTCGTCAGCCTGCTGGATGAGCTGCTCGACGACAGCGCCATCGCCAGCAGCGGGCCATGGCTGCATCTGCCCGATCACAAGGTGCAGTTGAGCGAAGCCGACAGTGCATTGTGGGCGCGTCTGCAGCCGAAGCTGATCGCAGGGCAATATGACCCACCCTGGGTCAGGACACTGGCGAGTGAGGAGAACCGTGCCGAAGCCGATGTGCGCCTGTTACTGCGCAAGTTGGCGCGGCTGGGCCTGGTGCATCAGGTAGTGCGCGACCTGTTCTACCCTGAGGCGACGCTACAGCGCATGGCAGCGTTGATGTTGGAGCAGGCCAGCGAAACGACGATAGTGCAGGTTTCCGCGTTTCGCGATATGTTGGGCATCGGTCGCAAGCGCAGTGTGCAGATTCTGGAATACTTCGACCGCATCGGCCTGACCCGGAGGGTGGCCGACCAGCGTCACATCCGCGCCGACAGCGCCCTGGCCCAACAGCAGGCCAGGCACTGAGTTCAAGGAAGGCAATCGCGCCCGGTGGCGCGGCCGGGCTTCAAACCCGGTTGGGGACGGCAGCCGTTCCCGGGCAGGTTCGACTCCCGCTGCCTTCCGCCATTTTTCACGCTTTAGGGCCTCTTCGCGGGCGAACCCGCTCCTACACAGGAAACCCTATCGTCGTAGGCCCTCAAGGGCGCTGATCAAGCCCGCTCCCCACACAGATCCAGGGCAAACCAGCGCTCTGCTGCGTCGGCATCCAACCCAGCGCCCAGCAGTGCCACCATCTTGCCCAGTGCCGCTTCACGGGTCATGCCACCGCCACTGACCAGCCCGGCCCCGCGCAAGCGGTTGCCCGCTGCATAGGTGTCGAACACCACTGAGCCTTCCGGGCACTGGCTGATAGCCGCCAGCATCACGCCGCGCTGGCGCGCTGCGCTCAGCACATTCAGCAGCGCCTGGTCATCCGACGGCCCGGTACCGCTGCCGTAGCACTCCAGCAGCAAACCCTGCACACCACTGTCGATCAAAGCCTGCAAATGCCCGGCCTGCAGCCCCGGGAAAACCGGCACGACCGCCAGGTTGACCGGTTTGCGCGGCTGCTTGTAGCCCAGCTCGGCAGGGATCGTATCGGCCCGCTCAGCGTCACGATGGCGCGGCAGCGCAGCAAAGGCATCGAACGCTTCGCTGCGCAGCTTCGACGCCCGACAGCCATGCAGCAGTTGACCGTGGAAGTACAGCTGCACGCCCTCTTCCAGGCCTTGTTCGAACTGGCGCAATGCGCCGCACAGGTTGTCCCAGGCATCGCTGTCCGGGGCACCTGCCGGCAACATCGAGCCGGTCAGCAACACCGGTACGGGCAAGCCAAGCAACAGGAACGACAACGCTGCAGCGCTGTAGGCCATGCTGTCGGTACCGTGCAGCACCAGCACGCCATCGTGGCCCGCTACATCCACCGCCTCGACGATGGCATCGCGCATCGCCAGCCAGTTGTGCTGTTGCATGTTGGCGCTGTCGAGCAACGGGTCCAGCTCTTGCAGCGTCCATTGCACCCGCGGTGCATTGGCCATCAGGGCAAAGTGTTCACGCATCCGCGCTTCAAAACCACCGCCCGGTGCCAGGCCTTCGGGGGTTTCGAGCATGCCGATGGTGCCACCGGTATAGAGAACGAGAAGATTCTTTACTGCGCGCATGGAAAGCATCCGTAGCGGTGAGCGGAGAAAGAAAAGCCGCCCGCGGAAGGGGCGGCTGGGCAGGGGAGGATATCAGCGCTGCGGCTGAACCTGGCCGACTGCTTTGTCAGTGGCTGTTTCCACCTGAGGATTGGCAGGCCAGGCATTGCGGTCCAGGTCCAGGTCGGCAAACTTGGACGAGTCGAACACAGGCTGCTTTACACCGGCCTTGCGCTGGTCGTCGTAGTCGCGCATGACTCGCAGGCCGACCTTGAACAGCAGAGCCAGGGCCACCAGGTTGACGAAGGCCAGGCAGGTCATGGTGATGTCGGCGAAGGCGAACACGGTCGACAGGTCTTGCATCGAACCCCACACGACCAGTGCCAGTACCAGGCCACGGAACACCATCAACACTACGCGGTTACGGCTGAGGAACTGCAGGCTGTTCTCGCCGAGGTAGTAGTTGTAGAGGATGCAGGTGAAGACGAACAGCGACAGCGCCACGCTGACGAACACGCGACCCCAGTCACCGACTACGGCGGCCAGCGAGTTCTGGGTCAGGACAATGCCGTCGCCCTCGAAGCCCGGGGTGTAGAAGCCCGAAAGCAGGATCAGCAGTGCGGTGCAGGTGCAGATCAGGAAGGTGTCGAGGAACACGCTGAAGGCCTGGACCACGCCCTGCGCGCCCGGGTGTTTCACGGCAGCCACGGCAGCGACGTTCGGCGCACTGCCCAGGCCTGCTTCGTTGGCGAAGACGCCACGCTTCACACCCATGACGATGGCGCTGCCGAGCAGGCCGCCGAAAGCAGGGTCGAGGCCGAAGGCGCTCTTGAAGATGGTTTCCAGCATGGCTGGCACGTGTTCGATCTGGGTGCCGATCACGTACAGGGTTACGCCGATGTAGGCCAGGGTCTTGACGGGTACCAGCAGGTCCGACACCGCCGCGATGCGCTTGATACCGCCGATGAAGGTGATGGCCAGCAGCACGGCCAGGACAATACCGCTGTGGCTTGGGTCGAAGGCAAAGGCGTTCTGCAGCGAGTGGGTCATGGTGTACGACTGCAGACCGATGAAGGCGAAGCCGTAGGTGACCAGCAGCAAGAGCGAAAACACGATGGCCATGCTCTTGCGTTTCAGCCCGTGCTGGATGTAGTAGGCCGGGCCGCCACGGTACAGGCCGTCGCCATCAGCGCGCTTGTAAACCTGGGCCAGGGTGCATTCGAAGAAGCTGCTGGACATGCCCACCAGTGCGGTGACCCACATCCAGAACACGGCGCCTGGGCCGCCCAGGGTCACTGCGATACCGACACCGGCGATGTTGCCGGCACCCACGCGGCCGGCCAGGCTCAGCATCAGGGCCTGGAAGGAACTCAGCTGGCCTGCCTGGCCACGCAGCGATTCCTTGAACACGCTGAACATATGGGTGAAGTGGCGGAACTGGACGAACCGGGAGCGGATGGTGAAGTAGCTACCCAGACCTACGATCAGCACGATGAGGAGTTTCCCCGAAAGGAAATCGTTGATTACTTCGAGCATTGGAAAATGACCTCGATTCTTATTCTTCGTGTGGAAAGACCAGCGGACGGCAGGCGCACCGCTATTCGTTGGGGCGCATGGTTGGCTATGACAAGACTGGTTACAATTTCGCGGATTGCTCTGACTTGATGCGACTTGATGCTACAATGGCGTCATTCGCGTCACCTGGATTCCGCATATGAGCGATCACTTCGCTACCAACCTCAAACTCGCCTGCAGCCACTACCGCTCTATTTCAGAAGTTTGCCGCCAGCTCTCGATCAACCGCGCGCAGTTCAACAAGTACCTGAGCGGGCAAAGCCGTCCGACGGCTTTCAACCTGAAGCGCATTGGCGACTTCTTCGGTGTCGAGGATTACGAACTGAACCTGCCCGCCGAGCAGTTCGCCCGTCTGATCGGTGCGCGGGTATCGACCCTGGCCGAGCAGCCCAGTGACCCGATCAGCGAGTTGTTCCGCCCGTTACACGAACATGCGGGCAATCTGTCACGCTATTGCGGTTACTACTTCGAGTATTCCAACTGCATGTCGGTACCGGGCACGATCCTCGTGTCGCTGGTGCACCTGTGGGAAGAGCGTGGCCGTTTTCTGTTCGAGCGCCAGGAACGGCAGGAACGCTCCAGTGCTACCGATCAGCATGCCGAGGTACGCTGTCGCTACCTGGGGGCGGCGTTCCAGTTGCAGGACCGGATGTTCCTGATCGACTACGAGTCGCTGACGTTCAACGAGATGAGCCAGACCATCCTCATCCCCAGCTTCAAAAGCCGCATCACCCGGTTGAATGGCCTGAAGGCCGGGGTATCCAGCGGCGACCGGCGCAACCCGGCCTGTACCCGGGTGGTGTGGGAATACCTGGGCGAGGAGATCAATCGCATCAATGCGTATCGGCAGGTGAAACTGTACCGGCCGGATGATCCGCGCATAGATGACGATGTGCGTAAGCGGTTGAGTGTGGCGCCGTTGCGCGATGGTCTGTTCGAGATCGAGTAATGCTTAACGCCTTAAGCACTGTCGAGGATGAAAGCTGCTACTGCGTCCGCAACCTGGTCCGCTATCGCGGGAGCCCTGCGCAAATGTGCCGCGATGCCATGGTCGCAGTCGGTAAGAAACAGGCATTGCAAGCGCGACGCTGAAACTGCTCGCATCAAGGCGAGGGTAACTTCTTCAGGAATCGGGCTATAGCGTTCAGTGCCGGCAATCCACAGGTTGCCAGCGCTGGTGCCAGGGCCTTTGCCGAATCTCTGGGAGTTGAGCCCGTCGTACTCGCCGATCACCATCAATACTCTTCCACGAAACTGGTTGAGGAAGGTGTAGCTATCGCTCTCCAGAAAACCGAAAGGCTTGTTGATGGCAGCAGTGAATGCTGGGCCGAACGGCGCCTGGTAGGCATGGTCTGGATAAACTGCTGGGCAGATCAATACGATGTTGTCCACTTGTGGCAACTGTGCTGCAAGCTTGAGCGTAATTGCCGCGCCAAGGCTGTGGCCTATGAGCGTTCGGCATCGAGGCGCGATATGCGCGTGGAAACGCTGTGCTTCATCAAGGTTCGTAGCCAGTGACGGCGACATTGCGCCTGGCTCGCTGGCGAGGCTATGGCCTGACAGATTGCCAGTGAGTGAACCAATGCCTGCGGCTTGCAGGCGATAAAGCAGGGGGTTGAGCCGGGTAAAGTCGGAACGCGCGCCCCCCAAAACGAATGCTGGAGCTGCGCGCTCGATATCAGGTACCAGCAATCGCGCCTGTTGCTGGTAGTTTCCAAAGACTTCATTGATGAACAGCTCTTTGCCTGGGGCGGGCTCATCAAACTGCCACTTCACGCGCTGCGGGGAAGCCTTTTGAATGTGCATGGTGCTCTCTAGAAGAACTGGTTGAGCCATTCGCCGAGCGGGTTGCCCGTATCGAGCAGCAGTTTGAGTGCCATGATGCAGCAGACGCTGACCAGCAGCGGTTTTATGAGGCGTGAGCCGAAGCGTACTGCGCAGCGTGCCCCCAATTGCGCGCCCAGAAAGGCGGCGAGCGCCATTGCCAGCGCCAGCGGCCAGATGATCGCCCCGCTGAGAGAAAAAACTGACAATGCGCCCATGTTACAGGCTGCGTTCAAAAGCTTGCTGGTGCATACGGCTTGAATGAGGTGCTGGCCCAAGAGGACCACGCAAGCCAGCATGAAGAACGAGCCGACTCCAGGGCCGAAGATGCCGTCATAAAAGCCAATGATTGGTGCAGCCGTCACGCAGAATAGGCTAGTCGATACCTTTGCCTTGCGCGCTTGTTCATTCGGCTTTGGACTGAAGGCAAAGTAGGCGGCGATCAGGATCAGCAGTGGTGGGACGCACGCCTGCAAAACGCTTTTGGGGACGTAAGTTATCGACAAGGCTCCCAACGCCCCACCGATGAACGACATGACAGCCATGGGACTGCCTCGTCTCCAGTCGATCATGCCTTTGCGGGCGAAGGCGCACGTAGCCGAAACCGTAGCCGAAGCTGCCTGGAACTTGTTAGTGGCAATAGCTGCCAAGGGTTCTACACCGGCAATAAACAGCACCGGGAGCGTGATAAGGCCACCGCCGCCGGCGATAGCATCAAAAAAGCCGGCCATCAGTGCAACCAGTGCGAGTAGCAGAACAAACGTCAAGTCGATTTCGATCATGGGGTATTTTCCTGTGCTCAACCACGGACCAGCAGCGGGTCTTCAGCGAGCACCAACGGTACGGCGAAGGGGGAGTATCCGAATTGACGGATAAGCAGGCGCCGGTTGTCCTGGACCTTGTCGCGGCCGTGCAAGGCTCGGCTGTTGTTGATCAACAATGCGCTGTCAGGTTGCAGGGCAAACGTCAGCGGTTGCGCAGTGCTCAGTGCTTTTTGAAAGGCGTTGAACGCGCGCGCCGCAGCGTTGCAGGCACGTTCATTCAGGCTGAAGCGATAGCTGTTGTATCGAACAGAGAAACCACCATTGGGCTCGAACTGCAGCATTGAAACTGCTTTGCCAGCATTGCCCTGTCCCTGAGCGAAGCAGTCACTGCGTGTGAAGTCGAAAGACTTTGAAGTCAGCGCAAGTGTGTCCAGGTTACTCAAGCGTTCGATGATTTCCCGGAGTGGGAAGACATTCGTAGGTTCATTGGCGGGGTTCCAGCGCGCAGTGAGAATCAGTGCTGAGGGAGCAGGGGAGTGAGCGTTGCTGGCGTTTGTTGAGCAGTTGTAAGGTGCTTCAGTGTGTGGCCCCAAGCGCAAGCCCGCATGCGAGCTGGTTTCAACCTCCAGGCAGGGATCTTCGTCGGGGCGCGGGACGCGGCCACCGCCCTTGAAGTTGCCGACCAGGCGGACCTGTTTGCCATCGTTGTCGATATCGAAGGCGAAACTGCGGTGGCGTACGAGTTCCAGCAGCAGTTGATTGCGCGAGGCAAGGTATTGGCAGCGAGGGCTTTGCGCCAGGGCGGTAATGTCGGGTAGGTATTCTGGTATTGGCTCGTTGGCACAGTGCATCTGCCTGTACATCAAGGCAGATAGATGGCCTTCACTGAAGCGCCGGAGGAGCGCACGCTGTTCTTCACTCAAGGCTTTTTCGAGTTGATCGGCGAATATACGAGCCTGAAGTGCTACTCCTTTAGCCTCCGGTCCACCCAAATCAGCAAGGGTTTGGCTTGCAAAGGCTATGGCCTGGCTTTGCTCTGGGTAGAAATCCAGGTAGGCAGCTTCCGAATGAGGCATTGAACGTTCCTTGTCGTTTTTATGTGAAACTCCCTGGCCGGCAAGTGGGGAGTCGACTATTCAATGCAGTTATGCCGATACGTGGAAGTCAGCCCATTCCTCGTATGTCGTAGGAGATTTCTGTCTGTGGCGGTATTGAGCGGTGAAACTGTGGAATCGCTCCCGCCTGCGGCATCCAACGGGGCCGGTGTTGGACTTCCCGGGCAGGAAACCGCAAAATAACCCCTTTACTTCATCAACCTCTCCGGATCTGCTGACTCTATGCGTATGCGCCTAATGCTGTTGGGTGGTGGCAATGCCCTCGGGCAAGCGCTGATTCGTCTTGGGGCCGAGGAGGACATCGCATTCCTGGCACCGCGCCCGCCCGAGAACGGCTGGGCGCCCTCAAGCCTTACTCAGCTGCTCGATGACCATCGCCCCGACGCGCTGGTCAACCTGGCCTATTACTTCGACTGGTTCCAGGCCGAGTCGGTCAGCGAGCAGCGCCTGGCCCAACAGGAGCGGGCGGTGGAGCGGTTGGCAGAGCTGTGCCAGCACCATCAGATCACCTTGGTGCAGCCATCCAGCTACCGTGTGTTCGATGGTGCGCGGGCAACGGCCTATAGCGAAAAGGACGAGCCAGTGCCGCTGGGCTTGCGTGGCCAGGCCCTTTGGCGCATCGAGCAGAGCGTGCGCGCGGCGTGCCCGCAGCATGTGCTGCTGCGCTTTGGCTGGTTGCTGGACGAGAGTATCGATGGCGCGTTGGGACGCTTCCTGACCCGTGCCGAGCAGCCACAGGAGCTGCTGCTGGCCGATGATCGACGTGGCAATCCGACGCCGGTCGATGATGCCGCCCGAGTGATCCTGTCGGTGCTCAAGCAACTCGACTGCAATGCGCCGCTGTGGGGCACCTACCATTACGCTGGCAATGAGGCGACCACGCCGCTGGCGCTGGGCCAGGCGATCCTCGCCGAGGCCGGCCAATACCGCCAGCTGGCCGTTCAGGCCCCCACGCCGCAGGCCCATGCCGCGCGCCCGGATGCCAGCGAAGAGCCACAGCACGCGGTACTTGCCTGCAAGAAAATCCTTCATACCTTCGGTATCAAGCCGCGTGCCTGGCGCGCTGGCTTGCCACCTCTACTGGACCGGTTCTACCGCCATGGCTGACGCCCCCATCCTGATCACCGGCGGTGCCGGCTTCATTGGCTCCCACCTGTGCGATGCGTTGTTGGGCAAAGGCTACGCCGTACGCATTCTCGACGACTTCTCCACCGGCCGGCGAAGCAACCTGCAGGTCGACCACCCACGGCTGGAACTGATCGAAGGTGATGTTGCCGATGCAGGGCTGGTCACTCAGGCTGCGGCTGGCTGCCGTGCTGTGGTGCATCTGGCAGCGGTAGCGTCGGTTCAGGCCTCGGTCGAAGACCCGGTGCGTACCCACCAGAGTAACTTCATCGGTACCCTCAACGTTTGCGAAGCCATGCGCGTGCATGGCCTGCGCCGGGTGCTGTTCGCCTCCAGCGCAGCGGTGTACGGCAACAATGGTGAAGGGGAGTCGATTTCCGAAGACACGCCCAAGGCGCCGTTGACCCCTTATGCCGTGGACAAGCTGGCCAGTGAGCAGTATCTGGACTTCTACCGCCGCCAGCATGGCCTGGAGCCGGTGGTGTTTCGCTTCTTCAATATCTTCGGGCCACGGCAGGACCCTTCCTCGCCGTATTCCGGAGTGATCAGCATCTTCTGCGAGCGTGCTGTGCAGGGCTTGCCGATTACAGTGTTCGGGGACGGCGAGCAGACCCGGGACTTCCTTTACGTGGGCGACCTGGTGCAGGTGATGGTGCAGGCACTGGAGCAGCCGCAGGTCGAGGAGGGGGCGGTGAACATCGGGCTGAACCAGGCGACCTCACTGAACCAGTTGCTGGCTGCGCTGGAGAAGGTTGTGGGGAGCTTGCCAGCGATCAGCTATGCGGCGGCGCGATCGGGTGATATCCGCCATTCGCGAGCGGATAACCAGCGGTTGTTGGCGCGGTTCGAGTTTGCGCAGGTGACGCCGATGGTTGAAGGCCTGGCAAAGCTTCTCGGTAAAGGCTGAACCCCTCGGGGCTGCGCCGTGGCCCTGAAATCACCCATGCCGCACCCTTCTGCGCTGGCAATCTTCGGGATGTAAGGCCCGCCCATCCTGGCTGCGGACCTGCAATATTTGAAGCGCTTGCCCCGTCACGCCGTCCACCAGCTCCGAACGCGTTTCACCCGCCTCGAACAGAAACCGCTCCCCCCACTGCCTCAAACCAACCACCACTGGAAATACCGACTGCCCTTTGTCGGTCAGCACGTACTCTTTGTAGGCACTGCCATCCGACGCCGGCTGTGTCATCAGCAACCCACTTTCCACCAACAGCTTTAGCCGCGAGGTGAGGATGTTCTTCGCCAGCCCCAGG
Source organism: Pseudomonas putida (assembly GCA_041879295.1). Lineage (NCBI taxonomy): Bacteria > Pseudomonadati > Pseudomonadota > Gammaproteobacteria > Pseudomonadales > Pseudomonadaceae > Pseudomonas > Pseudomonas putida. The sequence continues at coordinate 582,212 of CP047152.1, forward strand.
TTCTTCTGAAATTCACTGAAACGCCGTAGGCCGTCAAAGGCATCGCGCAGGATCATCAGCGCCCAACGGTCACCCAGCACCTCCAGAGCCCGGGCCACGGGGCACTGCGCATTGTTTTCATCGAGCATGGGGCACGCCTGTCTTGATTATCTGGTTGCAGATTAAAACCACATTTGTTAAATAGCCAGCGGGTGGTTTCAAATTGAAACCAGATTCCAGAGGCTTGCCCGATGACACCTTCGCTGACACGCTGGTTAACCCTGTTGCTTGCCACCACCGGTGCGATGGCTGTGGCGACGGTGTACTTCGCTCAACCGCTGCTTGAGTCGATGGCTGCTGAGTTGGGGGTGGCGCAGCAGCAGATTGGCTGGGTAGTCGGCGCGACCCAGGCGGGCTACGCTTTGGGGCTGCTACTGATTGTGCCGCTCGGAGACTTGGTCGACCGTAAACGTCTGTTGCTTGGCCAGTTGCTGTTCTCGACGCTTGCGCTGGTCGGCGTTGGCACGGCGCCGAACTGGGCAATATTGCTGCTGGCGCTGGCTATCACCGGGTTGATGGCCGTCATGGTGCAGGTGATGGTGGCTCATGCCGCGAGCCTGGCCTCACCTGGCCAGCAAGGGCAGGCGGTAGGCACTGTCACCAGTGGTGTGGTGCTGGGTATCCTGCTGGCACGGCTGGCTTCGGGCGGGCTTGCCGACCTGGCCGGTTGGCGAAGTGTGTACCTGGTCGCCGCAGGGCTGTTGATGTTGCTGGCGCTGGTGCTGTGGCGCAGTCTGCCCGGCGGGCAGCCGATGGGAAGCCGGCCGGGTTACCGGGCGCTGATCGTGGCCCAGTTCAGCTTGTATCGGCACGACAGGTTGCTGCGCCAGCGCGGCGTGTTCGGTGTATTGATCTTCGCCGCATTCAGCGTGCTGTGGAGTGCCATGGTCATGCCGCTAAGCGCTGCGCCGTTGGCGCTGAGCCATACCGAGATCGGCCTGTTTGGCCTGGCAGGTGTGGCGGGTACGCTGGCGGCTTCGCATGCCGGTCGTCTGGCCGACCATGGGCGGGGTGAGCGTACCACCGGGGTGTCGTTGGCCCTGCTGACGCTGTCGTGGCTGCCAACAGCATTCGTCGAGCATTCACTGCTGGCCTTCGTGCTGGGTGTGCTGATGCTGGACTTTGCCGTGCAGGCAGTACATGTCACCAACCAGAGCCTGTTGCTGGCCGGGCGTGGTGCGATGGCTAGCCGTTTGATCGGCGCCTACATGTGTTGCTATTCGCTGGGCAGCGGTTTGGGGGCGGTGTTGGCGAGCTGGGTGTTTGCACACTGGGGCTGGGTTGCCGTGTGTGGGCTTGGCATGGGCATCAGTGCGGTCGCACTGTGCTACTGGCTATGGCTGCAACGCGCGAGGGCGGCCGAGGCCGCCCTGCAATGTTCAGGTCAGAACTTGTAGCCAAGGCCGACCATATATACCCACGGGTCGACGTCAACGTCGACCTTGGTCTTGCTGTAGCCAAGGGCGGTCGGGCCGTTGACGCTGGCCTTGGTATCGATGTCGACGTACCAGACCGAGGCGTTTACCAGCAGGTTGTCGGTCAGCATGTAGTCCATGCCCAGTTGGCCGGCGATACCTACCGAATCCTGCAGCTTGAGGTTGCTGAAGCCTTGTTGCTTGCGTGCGCTGCTCAAGTCTTCGTCAAAGAACAGGGTGTAGTTGATACCGACGCCAGCGTACGGCTGGAAGCGCGAATTCGGCTCCATTGGGTAGTACTGCAGCGACAGCGTCGGCGGCAGTTGCTTGATGTCCGCCAGCTTGCCGTCCAGCCCGCCGCCCAGACCTTTTACGGCGACGGTGTGCTTGAACGGGGTAGCTGCCAGCAGCTCCAGGCCGATGTGGTCGGTGAGCATGTAGGCAAAGGTCAGGCCCAACTGGGTATCGCTGTCCAGGGTCGCCTTGGTGCCCGACACCTTGTTACCGTCGAACTTGAGGTCGCCGCTGCTCTCGTTCGGGGCGGTGGTGATGGCGCCTGCGCGCAGGATCATGTCCCCCGCCTGATAGGCGTGGGCGGCAGGGGCGGCGAGCGCAAGGGCCACAAGCGAGGCACCCAGCAAGGACTTGTTCATGGAAGCTCCCAAAGGACGTTATTAATCGAGTAGTCCAATGGTACGGAGCTGGTTGAGCGGAAAGTTTGACCCAGCTCAACGAAGCGTCTTCACGAATTCGAAACAGTTCTCATCTCAGCTCATAAGCGTAGATTTTCTCGGCTTCCATCTGGTAACCGGCGTCGGCCAGCTCGCTGCTGGAAGCTCTAACCTGCATCTTTCCCTCGATCCAGTAGGGCTGGTAGAGGTCTTCGACGCGCACGCCCATCTCGCTGAAGATATGCACGATCTGGTTCGGCGGTGGCGGCGGCACGTGGATGCACGCACCGTAGTAAGGGACCAGAAGGAATTCGGTGGTGCGGCCTTCTTCGCTGACCTCCAGTGGCACGATGTAGCCGGGCAGCTTGACCTGATGGCCGTCGAGGCTTTTTACCACTGGCGCATCGGGCGCCTGCTGGCGCGCGGGTGGGGCGGATTCGGCAGACAGGGCGTTGCTGAGCTGTGACATATCGTGCAGCGGGGTGAGTTGCGGCGGGATGACCGGTGCACCTTCAGGGATCAGTGCTGGCCAGTCCAGCTCCTTGGGTTCGGCGGCCCATAGAGGCATCGCTACCAGCAACAGCAGGGCCAGCAGCATTTGCATTGCCGGCCTCTTCGCGGGCATGCCCGCCCCCACAGGTACTGCCCAAGGTCCGAAGCCTGCGGGGCTTGCTGTGGGAGCGGGCGAGCCCGCGAAGCAGGCGGTGAGGTGTTTGATCATTACGCGCACTCAGAGGTGGATGGACAGGCCGTCGGCCAGCGACTGCCGGTAGGCCCGCCACGCCGGCACGCTGCCCATCAGCAACGCCGCCCCCAGGATGATAGCCAGCAAGGTCCATTCATGAGCACTCGGCAGAGCCAGTGGCAAATACAAACCATAGTTGGCCTGCACATACCCCTGTGCCAGGGCGATACCCGCATATAGCAAGCCAAGCCCGGCCACGATCCCGACCGACGCCAGTGACAGTGCTTCCATTACCAGCAACCCTGCAATATGCCAAGGCCGGGCCCCGACCGAGCGCAAGATCGCCATTTCCCGGCGGCGTTCGTTGAGGCTGGTGAGAATCGCCGTGAGCATGCCGATCAAACCGGTCAGCACCACGAACAGTGACACCACGAACAATGCCTGCTCTGCAGTGCCCATCAGGCTCCACAGCTCCTGCAGGGCTACCCCAGGCAGGATCGCCAGCAATGGCTCGCTGCGGTATTCGTTGATTTCCCGCTGCAGACTGAAGGTTGCGATCTTGCTGTTCAGGCCAAGCATGAATGCAGTGATGGCAGCAGGTTGCAGGTCCATCGTACGGGCCTGCTCGGCGCTGATGCGCCCGGCGCCACGGGCGGGTACGCCGTTGTGCCAGTCGATATGGATCGCCTCCATGCCGCCCAGGCTGATATGCAAGGTGCGGTCGACAGGTGTGCCGGTGCGCTTGAGTATGCCGACCACGGTAAACGGCTTGTCGTCGTGCTTGACCAGACTGATTGCGGCCACACCGTGGGCCAGCACCAGCCTGTCACCCAGCTTGTAGTGCAATGCCTCGGCCACTTCTGCGCCGAGCACCACCTCGAAGGGGTCGTTGGCAAACTCACGCCCCTGGCTCAGTTCCAGATGCTGGCGGCGGCCGTACTGATAATGGCTGAAGTAATCTGTGGTGGTACCCATCACTCTGTAGCCACGGTGCGAATCGCCCAGCGAGATCGGGATTGCCCACTTCACCCGTGGGTCCTGCGCATAGTGCTGAAAGCTGTCCCAGCGGATGTTATTGGTCGCGTTGCCAATGCGGAACACCGAATACAGCAGCAGGTTCACCGAGCCAGAGCGTGCACCGACGATCAGGTCGGTGCCGCTGATGGTGCTGGCGAAGCTGGCACGGGCTTCGGTACGGACACGCTCTACAGCCAGCAGCAGGCACACCGACAGGGCAATGGCGAAGGCGGTCAGAAACGCGGTGAAGCGGCGGTTGGCCAGGCTGGCCAAGGCAAGGCGGAGCAGGTACATCAGGCCTCCCGGGGCTTGGCGGCACGGTTCAGTTCAGCAAGCGACAGGTGGCGGTCGAACAGCGCTGCCAGGCTCTGGTCGTGGCTGACGAACAGCAGGCTGGCGCCGGCGGCGCGGCACTCATCGAACAGCAGGCGGATGAACGCTTCGCGGGTGTCTGCATCCAGAGCCGAGGTCGGTTCGTCGGCAATCACCAGCTCAGGCTGGCCGATCAGTGCGCGGGCGGCTGCGACCCGCTGCTGCTGGCCGATCGACAGGCTGTCGGCGCGGCGGGCAAGCATGGCAGGGTCGCCCAGGCCCAGGTGGGTCAGCAGCGTGCTGGCCGCCTGGTCAACACTGCCATGGCGCTGCTCGGCGCGTGCCTTGCGGCTGCGCGAGAAGCGGCAGGGCAGCTCGACGTTTTCACGTACCGAGAGGAACGGCAGCAGGTTGAACTGCTGGAAGATGTACCCTGTGTGATCGACCCGAAAGCGGTCGCGGGCGCCCTGGCTCAGGCTGCCGAGATCCTGGCCGAGCAACTGGATGCGGCCCTGGGCCGGCACGTTCACCCCGCCCAGCAGGCCCAGCAAGGTCGTCTTGCCACTGCCGCTAGGGCCTTTGAGAAACAGTGCTTCACCAGCGTCCAGGCGCAATGCCGGAATATCCAGCAGCGGCGGGTGGCCTGGCCAGGCAAACACCAGGTCATGCAGATCGATCAACGGCTGGTTCATTCAGAAGGCGACCGCTGCCTTGGCCGGCGTGGTTTCCACGCCTTTCTGGCCATTGGGGCCTATCAGTTGCACGTTGATTCTCTGGGTGGCGGGGAAGGCCTTGAACAGCGGCGCCAGGTCCAGCTGGGTCAGTTTGTCGGGGTTGGCGCACGTCAGCTGATAGTGGGCGCCGATGTCGCTGTGCTGATGGCCGTGTTCGTGTTCGTCACTCTCGTCATCGGCCTTGGAGGCGTCACCGAAGAGAGGGCTTTCCAGTGCCTGCTGGTCTTCTTTGCAGTTTGCGGCGCCAGAAAGACCGAACAGCTTCAGTGGTTGTTCAAGTTGCTGACGCACGGCGGCGACTTTGGCCTTGTCGGCATCGCTGCTGGCGGCATGCTCGAAGCCGACCAGGTTCATTGCCGGGCTATCCAGCTCCAGTTCCAGGGTATTGCCATCGAGTACCGCGTTGAGCTTGGCCACGCCATGCTCGTGGGCGCCGAGCGAGCCGTGGGCGTGGTCATGATCATGGTCATCGTGGGCATGGGCAACGGCCAGTGGCAGCAAGGCGAAGGGCAGGGCGAGCAGCAGGCGACGCATGGACGACTCCGGAGCGGGCTGAAAGATTCGGTTATGTTATAACAACTTTTCTGCGTGCTGCCAGTCTGTGTGGCCAAGTTTCATGTTGCGGTAGCATGGGGACATTGACGTGACCTCAAGGAAAGCATCGTGAGAATTCGTGGACAGATTGGTGACTGGCCGGTGGACCTGACCATCGAGCTGACGCCTGAGGAGTGGGGGCAACTGGGGCGGCAGACCGAGGTGCCGGTGGCAGCCCAGGCGGCTGCGACAGCTGCGGTGGCCGGGCCGCGCCAAAATGACGCTCAGTGGGCTGCGGCGCGTGATGTGTTGCGTCTGGCAGGACAGATGAGCGGGCCGGAATTGCTGGACCGGCTCGAAGGATTGGCCGGGAGTACGGCGGCGGGCAAACGGCTGCTGGTGCGTTTGCGGCACAGCAGTGAGGTCAAGGTGGAGAGTGGCGTGGATGCGCCGGTTTATCACTGGTTAGGGTGAGCGCTGTTTTCGCTGTTGGAGCAAAGCCTGCGCGGTCGCCTGTAGGAGCGGGTTTACCCGCGAACACCGGCGGAGCCGGTGCCATCCACCGCGTTGGCTTCTTCGCGGGCATGCCCGCTCCCACAGGTACAGCGCAGGCTTCAAGGTCACTCAGAACATCGCCGCCGACAGCTTGCGACGATAAACACCAACCAGCGGGTGATCGCCACCCAGCAATTCGAACACCTGCAACAGCGCCTTCTGCGGCAGCCCGTTCTCGTAGCCACGGTTACGCTGGAACAGCTTCAGCAGCCCTTCCAGCGCCGCCTCATACTGCTGGCGCGCCAGTTGCTGAATGCTCAGCTGATAAGCCGCCTCGTCGTCTTGCGGGTTCTGTGCCAGACGGCTTTTAAGGTCAGCCACTTCCGGCAGGCTGGCGGCTTGGCGCAGGAAGGTCAGCTGGGCCTTGGCACCGGCCAGTGCAGCTTTGTGTTCGTCAGTCTTGACCGCATCCAGTACCACTTGCGCTTCGCCCAACTCGCCACGCTCGGCCAGGCAGCGGGCATACAGAATCAGCGCTTCGGCATTGCTGTTGTCCTCACCCAGCAGCGTCTGCAACAGCGCTTCGGTTTCGGCAAAACGGCTTTCGGCATACAGCGCTTTCGCCTGCTCCAGTGGCGAGGCGGTGGGCGCGGCTGGCATTTGTACATGCGGCTCGAGCATGGCGCGGATCGCCGATTCCGGTTGTGCCCCGGCAAAGCCGTCTACCGGCTGGCCGTCCTTGAACAGAACCACTGTCGGCAGGCTACGGATGCCGAACTGGGCAACCACCTGTTGCTCCACGTCGCAGTTGATCTTGGCCAGCAGCAGCTCGCCCTGGTAACCCTCGGCAATCTTTGCCAGCAATGGCATCAGTGCCTTGCAGGGGGCGCACCACTCGGCCCAGAAGTCCACCAGCACCGGTTTGTGGAAGGAGTTCTCGATCACCAGTTGCTGGAAGTTGGTATCGGTGGCGTCGAAAATGTAAGGCGTGTCTTGGGTCATCGCGACTCTCGCAAACTCGTGTATGGCAACACTATAAGGTGTCGCGGCTGGCGTGGTACAGGCTGACCCGGCGGAATTCGTGTGGCTCGGCCAGGTCCGGCAGGGTCAGTGCTTCGAGCACGCCCAATTGCTGGTACAACGGGTGGCGAAAGTCACGTACTCGCGAGTCGGCCACCAGGGCCTGGCGACCGCGGCTCAGGAAGGCATCCAGCAGCGGCAGGTTGGCGCGGTCGTACAGCACATCGGCAACCAGGATCAGGTCGAAGCGGTCTTCCTCGGCAAAGAAATCGCTGCTGTAGCTTAGTGTCACCCCGTTCAGTGCCGCATTCGCACGGCAGGCATCGAGGGCCAGCGGGTCGAGGTCGCAGGCCATCACTTCCAGTGCACCGGCGCGTGCAGCAGCAATGCCGGCGATACCAGAGCCGGCGCCAAAGTCCAGCACGCGCTTGCCCGCCACCCACTCCGGGCGTTCGGCCAGGTAGCGGGCCATTGCCAGCCCACTGGCCCAGCAGAAGCTCCAATAGGGCGGCTCTTCGAGAATGCGCCGGGTTTCTTCGCTGCTGAAGGCGCGATCCATGTTCTGGTCGTCGATCAGCCATAGCTTCAGGTCGCAATCGGGCAGTTCGCTGACGATCAGGCGCGCCTCGCCGATCAGGCCGCTGAGGGCCTGTTGCAGGGCCAGTGGCGCCACTTAAGGCGCCTTCTCGAAACGCAACGGGCCTGTGGCCTGGGTCTGTGCCTGGGTAATGCGCACCGGGGGCAGGTGCATGATCAACTGGCCGGAGTTGCTGGCGCGGCCACGCAGTTCGACTCGGGCACCGGGCGGGAAGGCTTCGGGGTTGAAACGCAGGTGGTAGGGCAGTGCCTGGCCAGTACCGGTCAGGTTACTGCTGGCCAGCAGGCGCTGCGGGCGGTCGCGTTCGTCGATGACCAGCAAGGCCAGTTCCACGTCGGCACCCGCCGGGACTTCCAGCAAGGTGCCGCTCAGCTCGCGCTGGTAGGCCGGTAGCGGGCCCAGTACCTCGGCCTTGGCCGAGCGGGCTGGCGTGGGCGCCGGGTTGTCGGTCTTTGGCCTGTCGCTGCCGCAGGCAGCGAGCAGAGCGGCGCAGCACAGCACGACGAGCGCTCGGTAGTGCATGGGGGAGTCCTTCACGGGCATATTTCCCATGGATGTTAACCCCTTTGGCTTGTCTTGCCAGTGCAATGCGCTACCATGGCCCTCCCTTTTTTTGTTGCCTGCCACCATGCACTGTCCCTTTTGCGGTGCCAACGACACCAAGGTCATCGACTCTCGCCTCGTCGCCGAGGGCGAGCAGGTGCGCCGCCGCCGTGAATGCGTGGCCTGCGGCGAGCGTTTCACCACCTTCGAAACCGCCGAGCTGGTGCTGCCCCGGCTGATCAAGCAGGACGGCACACGCCAGCCCTTCGACGAAGAAAAGCTGCGCGCCGGTATGCAACGGGCGCTGGAAAAGCGTCCGGTCAGCGTCGAGCGCCTGGAGGCTGCGTTGGCGCACATCAAGAGTCGGCTGCGTGCCACTGGCGAGCGCGAAGTCAAATCGCTGGTGGTCGGTGAAATGGTCATGGCCGAGCTGCGCAAGCTCGATGAAGTGGCCTATATCCGCTTTGCCTCGGTGTACCGGCGCTTCCAGGACCTCGACGAGTTCCGCGAAGAAATCGACCGCCTGGCCCGTGAGCCAGCTAAAGAGTGAACATGCCCAGCCAAGCCGCCATCCTTGACGCCCACTACATGGCCCGCGCGCTGGAGCTGGCGCGCAAAGGCCTGTACACCACCCACCCGAACCCGCGGGTAGGCTGCGTGATCGTACGTGATGGCGAGGTGGTTGGCGAAGGCTGGCACGTACGCGCCGGCGAGCCGCATGCCGAAGTGCATGCCCTGCGTCAGGCCGGTGAGCTTGCCCGCGGGGCTTGTGCCTACGTCACCCTGGAGCCATGCAGCCACCATGGCCGTACGCCGCCGTGTGCCGAAGCGCTGGTCAAGGCCGGTGTGGCGCGTGTAGTAGCCGCCATGCAGGACCCTAATCCGCAAGTGGCGGGACAGGGCCTGCAGCGCCTGGCCGAAGCCGGAATCGAAGTGGCCAGCGGGGTGCTCGAAGCCGAGGCTCGCGCCCTCAACCCAGGCTTCCTCAAGCGCATGGAGCACGGCCTGCCGTTCGTTCGCGCCAAGCTGGCCATGAGCCTGGATGGCCGCACAGCCATGGCCAGTGGTGAAAGCCAGTGGATCACCGGCCCGGCCGCCCGCTCGGCGGTACAGCGCCTGCGCGCCCGTTCCAGCGTGGTGCTGACCAGCGCCGCCAGTGTACTGGCAGACAACGCACGCATGACCGTGCGTGGCGCCGAGCTGGGCCTGGATGCCGAAACCACCGCCCTGGCACTCAGCCGCACACCCTTGCGAGTGTTGATCGATGGCCGCCTGCGCCTGCCACTGGCTGCGCCGTTCTTCCAGGCCGGCTCGGCTCTTGTGGTGACTGCTGTCGCAGATGACCCGCGCTATGCCGCTGCCGGCCACGAATTGCTCAGCTTGCCGGGCGACAATGGCCAGGTCGACCTTGCGGCGCTGATGCAGGCCCTGGCCGCCCGCGGCGTAAACGAAATCCTGCTGGAAGCTGGTGCCGGCCTGGTGGGTGCCTTTGCCCGGCTGGGCCTGGTCGATGAGTTCCAGCTGTTCGTCGCCGGCACTTTCCTCGGCTCCCAGGCCCGCCCATTGCTGGACTGGCCACTGGAAAAGATGAGCGAGGCCCCGCGGCTGAAAATTACCGAAATGCGCGCAGTGGGCGATGACTGGCGGGTCACGGCCATCCCCCTGCCGGCGCCCGGCGTATAATGCCGGGCTTGCCCCGCGCAAACCGTTTTTGAGGAAGACCCCATGTTCACCGGCATCATCGAATCCATCGGCACCATCCGCAGCCTGACCCCCAAGGGTGGTGACGTGCGCGTTTACGTAGAGACCGGCAAGCTCGATCTGGGAGACGTCAAGCTCGGCGACAGCATCGCCGTCAACGGTGTTTGCCTCACGGCCGTAGAGCTGCCGGGCGACGGCTTCTGGGCCGATGTCAGCGTCGAAACCCTCAAGCGTACCGCCTTCATCGATCTCAAGAGTGGCAGCAAGGTCAACCTGGAGAAAGCCCTGACGCCCACCACCCGCCTGGGCGGGCACCTGGTCAGCGGCCACGTCGACGGGGTCGGCGAAATCATTTCGCGCAGCGATAACGCTCGCGCCATCCAGTTCCGCGTGCGTGCACCAAAGGAACTGGCCAAGTACATCGCCCACAAGGGTTCGATCACCGTCGACGGCACCAGCCTGACGGTCAACGAGGTCAATGGCGCCGAGTTCGAGCTGACCATTGTCCCGCACACTCTGTCCGAAACCATCATGGCCGATTACCGTGCAGGGCGTCGGGTAAACCTTGAGGTCGACCTGCTGGCCCGTTACCTGGAGCGCTTGCTACTGGGTGACAAGGCCGCCGAACCGAGCAAGGGCAGTGGCATTACCGAAAGCTTCCTGGCCGCCAATGGCTTCTTGAAATCCTGATTGAGAAGGGGGTGCCGCGTGGCGCTCAACAGCATCGAAGAACTGGTCGAAGACATCCGCCAGGGCAAAATGGTCATCCTGATGGATGACGAAGACCGCGAGAACGAAGGCGACATCATCATGGCAGCCGAATGCTGCCTGCCCGAGCACATCAACTTCATGGCCAAGCACGCCCGTGGCCTGATCTGCATGCCGATGACCCGCGAGCGTTGCGAAACGCTGAAGCTGCCGCTGATGGCACCGCGCAACGGCTCGGGCTTCGGCACCAAGTTCACCGTGTCGATCGAAGCCGCCGAAGGCGTCACCACCGGTATTTCCGCCGCCGACCGCGCACGCACTGTGCAGGCTGCTGCTGCCAAGGACGCCAAGGCCGAAGACATCGTCAGCCCAGGTCACATCTTCCCGCTGATGGCCCAGCCAGGCGGTACGCTGGCGCGTGCCGGCCACACCGAAGCCGCCTGTGACCTGGCGCGCATGGCCGGTTTCGAGCCAAGCGGCGTGATCTGCGAAGTGATGAACGACGACGGCACCATGTCGCGCCGCGCCGAACTGGAAGTGTTCGCCGCCGAGCACGGCCTGAAGATCGGCACCATCGCCGACCTGATCCACTACCGCATGATCCACGAGCGCACCGTGCAGCGTGTCTCCGAGCAATCGGTGGAGAGCGAGCTGGGTGAGTTCAACCTGGTCACCTACCGTGACGCGGTCGAAGGCGACGTGCACATGGCCTTGACCCTGGGCAAGATCTGCGCCGAAGAGCCGACCTTGGTACGGGTACACAATATGGACCCACTGCGTGACCTGCTGCTGGTCAAGCAGCCAGGCCGCTGGAGCCTGCGCGCGGCCATGGCCGCCGTGGCCGAGGCCGGCAGCGGTGTGGTCTTGCTGCTGGGCCATCCGCTGGACGGCGACGTGCTGCTGGCGCACATCCGCGAAAGTGCGGGCGATGCGCCGACCAAGGCACCGACCACCTACAGCACTGTGGGGGCCGGTTCGCAGATCCTGCGCGACCTCGGCGTGCGCAAGATGCGCCTGATGAGTTCGCCTATGAAGTTCAACGCGATATCCGGATTCGATCTGGAAGTTGTAGAATACGTGCCCTCCGAGTGACTTGAGGCGGCATTGACGCCCTCTGCTCGAGTCCAGACCCCTGTCGAGGCCGCTTGTATGCGGCCTCGCTCTTGAAGATGAGAATATCGGAATGACCCTGAAGACCATCGAAGGTACCTTCATCGCCCCCAAAGGTCGCTATGCTTTGGTGGTTGGCCGCTTCAACAGCTTCGTTGTCGAAAGCCTGGTAAGCGGTGCCGTTGACGCCCTGGTACGCCATGGTGTCAACGAAAGCGACATCACCATCATCCGTGCCCCGGGTGCATTCGAGATCCCGCTGGTGGCACAGAAGGTCGCCCAGCAAGGCGCCTACGACGCGATCATCGCCCTGGGCGCCGTGATCCGTGGCGGTACCCCGCATTTCGAATACGTGGCGGGCGAATGCACCAAGGGCCTGGCCCAGGTGTCCATGGAGTTCGGTGTTCCGGTGGCCTTCGGCGTACTGACCGTCGACTCCATCGAGCAAGCCATCGAGCGTTCTGGCACCAAAGCCGGCAACAAAGGTGCTGAAGCTGCCCTGTCCGCACTGGAAATGGTCAGCCTGCTGGCGCAGTTGGAGGCCAAGTGATTAGCGACGAAAGCGATCGTTTCAACCCGCGCGATCCAAAACCTGCGGATGCCGGCAAGCCCTCGAAGAGCGCCAAGCGCCGCGAAGCCCGCAAGCTCGCGACCCAGGCCCTCTACCAGTGGCACATGGCCCAGCATTCGCTGAACGAGATCGAAGCGCAGTTCCGGGTGGATAACGATTTCACCGATGTCGACGGTGCCTATTTCCGCGAGATCCTGCATGGGGTCCCGGCAATCAAGGGCGAAATCGACAAGGCGCTGGTGCCTTGCATGACCATCGCACTGGAAGAGCTCGACCCGGTCGAGCTGGCCGTGCTGCGCCTGTCCACCTGGGAGCTGATCAAGCGCGTCGACGTGCCGTACCGCGTCGTGATCAACGAAGGTGTGGAACTGGCCAAGGTCTTCGGTGCCACTGACGGCCACAAGTTCGTCAACGGCGTACTGGACAAGCTCGCTCCGGCGCTGCGTGAAGCAGAAGTCAAGGCGAACAAGCGCTGATCCTGGCGCTGCCTGGCCATGGGTGAGTTCGAGCTGATCAACCATTACTTCGCCGCTGCGCCTTGTGCGCAGGGCGGCGAGGGCGTGGCGCTGGGTATCGGTGACGACTGCGCCCTGCTGGACCTTCCCCCCGGTGAGCAACTGGCGGTGTCGACCGATACCCTGGTCGCCGGGGTGCACTTTCCTGCTGTTTGCGATCCGTTGCTGCTTGGCCAGCGTTCATTGGCTGTGGCGGCCAGTGACCTGGCAGCCATGGGCGCGACTGCAATCGGCTTCACCCTCGCACTGACCCTGCCTGACGTTGGCCCTGACTGGCTGGCGGCCTATGCCGACGGCCTTGGTCGCATGGCCCACCGTTGCCGCATGAGCCTGATCGGTGGTGACACTACGCGCGGCCCGCTGAGTATCACCGTCACCGTGTTCGGCCGCGTGCCGGCTGGCCAGGCCTTGCGCCGCAGCGGTGCAAGGCCGGGTGACCTGTTGTGTGTCGGTGGTTCGCTGGGCAAGGCCGCCGGTGCATTGCCGCTGGTGCTGGGTGAGCGCGAGGCGCCTGCCGCGCAGGCCGAACCGCTGCTGGCCCATTACTGGTCACCGATGCCGCAGCTCACACTCGGTGCCCTGCTGCGTGGCCGGGCCACGGCGGCGCTGGACATCTCCGACGGGTTGCTCGCCGACTGTGGGCATATTGCCAAGGCATCCGGTGTCGCGTTGGAGGTGAACCTGGCGCAAGTGCCAGTGTCTCCTGCTCTGGAGGCCTTCCTCGGCCGGGAAGCAGCGGTGAAGGCGGCGCTTACCGGTGGCGACGACTACGTACTGGCCTTCACCTTGCCACCAGAGGCGCTGGCGCCCTTGGCAGCCTTCGATTTTATCGAAGTGCATACCGTCGGCCGTGTGCTCGAAGGGCAAGGCGTGACCTTGCGCGACGCGCAGGGCCAGGACATCACTCCCGTTCAGCGGGGCTATCAACACTTCAGGGAGATACCGTGACCGATCACCCCAATCAGGTGCCTGCGGAGTTCGTTCCGCCTTCGGTCTGGCGCAACCCGTGGCACTTCATCGCTTTTGGCTTTGGTTCTGGCACCTTGCCCAAGGCGCCGGGTACCTGGGGCTCGCTGGTGGCCATACCGTTCATCCCGCTGTGGCAGATGCTGCCCGACTGGGGTTACTGGTTGTTGCTCGGCGTGAGCATGCTGTTTGGCTTCTGGTTGTGTGGCAAAGTTGCCAATGACTTGCGCGTACACGACCATGAAGGCATTGTCTGGGACGAGATTGTCGGCATGTGGATCACCCTCTGGCTGGTGCCGGAGGGCTGGCAGTGGCTGTTGGCAGGGTTCCTGCTGTTCCGCTTCTTCGACATCCTCAAGCCGTGGCCGATTCGCTGGATCGACCGCCATGTGCACGGGGGCGTCGGCATCATGCTCGACGATATCCTGGCCGGCGTGTTTGCCTGGCTGGGCATGCAGGTTCTGGTGTGGGCGGTTGCCTGAAACAGGGGGCGCGTGAATGGCCATAAGGACTGTGCTGCTGGCAATGCTGCTGAGTGTTGCCCCGTGGGTAATGGCTGCCGAGGGCGTGCCGAAACAGATCCATCTGGTTAGCGAGGAGTGGCTCGACTACACCAACGCCGACGGTACCGGGGTAGCCTGGGATGTGCTGCGCAAAGTGTTCGAGCCGGCCGGGGTCAAGGTGGTTACCCAGAGCGCGCCCTACAGCCGGGCGGTTGGCCTGGTCAAGCGCGGCGAGGCTGACGCCTGGGTTGGCTCGTACAAGGAAGAGAACGACTACAATCTGTACCCGCGCTGGCACTTCGATATGGACCATATCTATGCCCTGGGGCTGGCCAGCAAACCTGCGCCTACCCTGGAGACCATCGGCAAGTACCGGTTGGCCTGGGTGCGTGGTTACGATTACGGCAGCTACTTGCCCAATGTGCACGAGTTCCGCGAAATCCAGCGTCGCGAGGGCATTTTGCCAATGCTCGACCATGACCGGGTGGACTACTACATCGATGCACTGACCGAGATCGACTACGTGCTCGGGCAAGCCTCCCAGCCCGAGCGCTTCCGCCGTACTCATGTGGCCGAGTTGCCGTTGTACCTGGCCTTCGCCCGTAACGACCAAGCCAAGGCCCTGCGCGACCTGTTCGACAAGCGCATGAAAGAGCTGGTACGTAGCGGCGAGCTGAAGCCGATTTTCGAGCACTGGAAACAGCCCTATCCATTCAATGCGGATAGTCGCCCGCACTGAGACTGAATACATCAAGGTATAGCGCGGTCCGCTGTGGCAGCGGGCTTTTGATTGAGGGGTGGCTTTTAATAAGTATCGAATTTTTCGATCTTAACCCACTGTATACAGCCAGCCCACATCCCCCAACCTGCTGATACAATCGGCCCACGAGAAATTTCCTACTTATTCCAGGAGCACAACGTGCCCGTCGTCTTTGTTGCCGCCTCTAAACTCCCGACGCCCTTCGCGACCTTCACCATGCATGGTTTCCTAGACGAAGCCACAGGCCGTGAGCATGTGGTGCTCAGCCTGGGTGATATCGCGGACGGCCAGCCGGTATTGGGGCGCCTGCATTCCGAGTGCCTGACCGGCGATGCACTGTTCAGCCAGCGCTGCGACTGCGGTTCGCAGCTGGAAGCCGCGCTGCAGGCCATCGCCCGCGAAGGCCGTGGGGTGCTGTTGTACCTGCGTCAGGAAGGCCGTGGCATTGGCTTGCTGAACAAGATTCGCGCCTACGAACTGCAGGATGGCGGCGCCGACACCGTAGAGGCCAACGAACGCCTGGGCTTTGCTGCCGACCAGCGTGACTACGCCATATGCCTGCCGATGCTCGAGCACCTGGGCGTGAAGTCGCTGCGCCTGATGACCAACAATCCGCGCAAGGTCAAAGCCCTGACCGACATGAACATCGTGGTTGCCGAGCGTGTGCCGCTGCACACCGGGCATAACCCGCACAACCGCTACTACCTGGCGACCAAGGCCGGCAAGTTGGGCCACATGCTGGGCAATGAACACCAGGGCGAGGTGCCCCAGGCGTGACCCGCGCCGAGGTCAAGCGGCGCCTGGCCCTGGCTTGGTGGCAGTACCTGGCGGTGGGCCTGGTGCCGCTGCCTGTCATGGCTTGGGCCTTTGGGGGAGGCGATGCGTTGATCCCGGTGCTGGCCATGCCACTGTTCATCGCCGGTGCGGCTACCATGTTTCTCAGCCTGCCGCGCTTCGGCGCCTACAAGCGCGCACTTATTGCCACCTCCAAGGTGCTTGGCACGGGCGAAGAACCCACTGCCTGGATCGAACTGGCGCGGGTACGGCGCATGGCCATGCTGTATGCCTGCTTTCCGGCTTGGGTCGCCGCACTGTCGGTGCTGGTCGGCCTGGAGGCTGTGCCGCAGATTCTGCTCGCACTGTCGACGGTTGTAGTGCTGTACCTCTATCGTATTCCGCGCCAGTTAGGCTGATGCGACTGCTACCTGGCCTGCTGGCGTTGTTCGCCTGTACCGTGCTGGCTGCAGAACCGCTGCGTGTTGTCAGTCTGGCCCCTTCTATGAGCGAGATCATGCTTGAGCTGCAGGCCGACGACCTGCTGGTGGGCGTGCTCGATGGCGGCGAACGGCCGGCTGCGCTGCGCCACTTGCCTTCGGTCGGGCGCCAGGGGCAACTGAACATGGAGCGCCTGCTCAGCCTGCGCCCTGACCTGTTGCTGCTGTGGCCAGGCAGTGTGCCACCGGCCCAGCGCGACCAGCTCAAGCGCCTGGGTATCGCCACCTTCAGCGCCGAACCCCACGACATCAGCCAGCTGATCGAGCAGATCGAGGCCATTGCCGGGCGTATCGGGCGTGCCGAGCAAGGTCATTCATACGCGCGAGCCCTCCGTGAGCGGCTGCAGCAGCTGCGCCAGCAGTATCGGCGTGATGAACCCTTGCAGGTGTTCTATCAAGTCTGGGATCGACCGTTGTACACGCTCGGTGGCCGCCAGGTGGTGACCGACGCCCTGGCCGTGTGCGGGGCGCGCAATGTGTTCGCCGACCTTGGCCAGCCGGCGCCACAGGTGAATGTGGAGTCCGTGCTGCTGCGTAATCCGCAGGTCATCCTGGCAGCCGATGAGGCGCAATTGGCCAGCTGGAAAGCCTGGCCGCAGATTCGAGCGGTTGCTGATGGTCGCCTGCTGGTGGTGCCGGACAAAGGGCTGGAGCGCCCCAGCGGGCAGATGATCGAAGCCACCGCCCGCTTGTGTGCGTTGCTGGACGCTAAAGCGCCGGGGTCCAGGTGATGCTCAAGAGCCAAGTGCGGCTTTCTTCGCGATAGCCGTAGTCGTTCCCCAGATGGTTGTAATGGACGCGGCTGTACTGCTTCCCCAGCAGGTTATCCAGCTTCAGGTCGAGCGTAAGCTCGCGGCTTGCCAGCCAGCTCCCGCGCAGGCCCGCGATGCCGTAGCCTGCGATGGGGTCACTATTGCCTTCATCGTTGTAACTGCTGCTGACTGCCTGCCAGGAAGCGCCAACAGTGAAGCGGTTGAATTGGCGGTCCACGTCTAGGCTCAAGGTGCGCCGTGCCCGGCGAGGTAGGGTACGGCCGTTCTCCCTATTACGCGGGTCGATCAATGCCAAGCCCAGTTGAGACGTCCAACTGTTCCATTCTTGGCTCAGGGCTATCTCGAAACCGTCGATGCGCGCGGTGCCGACATTCTCAGGTCGTTCGCTGTATTCGATCGCGTCACGCAGGTCGGTGCGGTATAGCGAGGTCTCCAGTTTGCTGTTTTTGCTCAGTTGGCTGCGCCATTGCAACTCATAACTTTTCGAGTGTTCGGGCTTGAGCTCCGGGTTGTTGTAGCCAGGGAAGTAAAGGTCGTTGAAGGTGGGGGCGCGGAAACCTTCGCTGTACGACAGCAACATGTCATTGGCCTCGTTGAGCGGTACCGTCAGGCTGCCGCTCCAGGTGGTCTGCCCACCAAACTGCTGATTTTTGTCGTGGCGCAGGCCAAGCTCGGTGGAAAAGAATTCGCTATGAAAGCGATGCTGGGCGAACAGCGCATGATTCCAGCGGCTGTCTTCCGTGAAGTCCTCACTCGCATGGACACGGTCTTCGTACCAGTCGCTACCCAACAGCAGGCTGTTGTGTTCATCCAGGGCCAAGTTGTTTTGCCAAGTTGCCTGGTCGCGGTAGGTATTGAACGGGGCGCTTGAGTGGCTGAGCTTGTCTCGGCTTTCATCGCGGTTTTCGCTGTGGGCCAGCTCAACCCGAGTGCTCCACTGCTCGCTGACCTGGGCATCCAAGTAGCTGCCGATGCTGCTGACAGCGAAGTTCGAATACGGCACCTGAGGGCTTGCACCGCGCGGCTCGTCGAATTCGCTGCGACCACGGCTATCGAGCAGGTTCAGGCCGGCTTCGAAGCGCTCACCGAAGGTATGGCTCAGGCTAAGGTTCAACGCCTTGTTGCGGTAGGCGTCGTGGTCACCATCGCTGGCGAAGGATGGCCCGGTCGAGTCAATGCCGGCTGTTTCATCCAGGCTGGCGCCAAGGTTGAAGCGAGTCGTGTCGT
This sequence comes from Pseudomonas putida, assembly GCA_041879295.1. Classification (NCBI taxonomy): domain Bacteria; kingdom Pseudomonadati; phylum Pseudomonadota; class Gammaproteobacteria; order Pseudomonadales; family Pseudomonadaceae; genus Pseudomonas; species Pseudomonas putida. The sequence goes on from CP047152.1 coordinate 600,383, forward strand.
TGCCGCCAGAAAGCCCCAGGCTGCGTTGGAATGTCTGGTTGCTGCCGGCGGCCATGCGCAGGCTGCAGGCCGGGGCCACTACTACGTCGGGTGAAGATCTGGATCACCCCACCAATGGCATCGCTACCGTACATTGCCGAGCGCGAGCCACGCAGCACTTCAACCCGCTCGATCTGGTCGACGTCCAGAAACTGCAGGCCGCTGTCGCCCGAAGTGGCATTGGCGATGCGTACGCCATCGACCAGCACCAGGCTTTGCGCCGCCTTGGTGCCACGGATAAAGATGCCAGGCAGGCTGCCACGGCCACCGGTGGGGGCCACTTGCACGCCCGGTACGCGGGAGAGCAGGTCGGTGACACTGGTGGGTTGCAGGCGGTCGATGTCGGAGCGGGTGAAAACCGTGTTTGCAGCACTGGTGGCGGTACGCGACTCGACCTGGCGGCTGGCGCTGATCAGCACGTCGGGGAGCTTGAGGGCGTCGTCGCGTTCAGCGGCCAGAAGGAATGTTGGAGCGCAGAGAATTGCGGCGCAGGCAGACTTCTTCATGGGCAGTTCCAAAGCATTCGCGGGTCAACCCGCTCCCACAGGACTTCCACAGATCTTGAGCACTGTGCAGTCCCTGTAGGAGCGGGGCACCCGCGAAAGAGCCCTAGAGGCCGAGCCTGGCCATGCGGGCCTTCACCGAGGCCTCGATCCCGGCCGCATCCAGCCCGCACTCAGCCAGCATTTGCGCAGGCTTGGCATGCTCGACATAGATATCCGGCAGCCCCAGGTGCAGAAGCGGCTTGAGCACTGCCTGGCTGGCAAGGAACTCACCCACAGCAGCGCCCGCGCCACCCATGATGGCGTTTTCTTCGATGGTTACCAGCAGCTCATGGCTGCCTGCCAGCTCCAGCACCAGTGCCTCGTCCAGCGGCTTGACGAAGCGCATGTCGACCACTGTCGCGTTGATCTGTTCGGCCACTTGCATGGCCTCGGCCAGTTGTACACCGAACACCAGCAGGGCCACTTTCTCGCCCTGGCGGCGGACCACACCCTTGCCGATCTCCAGTGGTTGCAGGTCACCGCTGATCGGCGTATTCGGGCCGGTACCACGCGGGTACCGTACAGCTGCCGGGCCGTTGTACAGGTGGCCGGTGCTGAGCATCTTGCGCAGCTCGTTCTCGTCGCTGGGGGTCATCACCAGCATGCCTGGGATACAGCGCAGGTACGACAGATCGTAACTGCCGGCGTGGGTCGGGCCATCCTCGCCGACCAGGCCGGCACGGTCGATGGCGAACAGCACGTCGAGGTTCTGCACCGCCACGTCGTGGATCAGCTGGTCGTAGGCACGCTGCAGGAAGGTGGAGTAAATCGCCACCACCGGCTTGCTGCCCTCGCAGGCCATGCCGGCCGCCAGGGTCACGGCATGCTGCTCTGCGATCGCAACGTCGAAGTAGCGCTCAGGGTAGCGCTCGCTGAAGTCGACCAGGTCCGAGCCTTCCTTCATCGCTGGGGTAATGCCCACCAGGCGGTTGTCGGCGGCGGCCATGTCGCACAGCCACTGGCCGAACACCGCGGAATATTTCGGGCCGCTGGCTTTCTTCGGCGCGGCGGGCTTGTTGGCCGGCTCCAGCTTGGTGATGGCGTGGTAGCCGATCGGGTCGATCTCGGCAGGGGCGAAGCCTTTGCCCTTCTTGGTGACCACATGCAGGAACTGCGGGCCCTTCAGATCACGCATGTTGCGCAGAGTGGCAATCATGGTGGGCAGGTCGTGGCCGTCGATCGGGCCGATGTAGTTCCAGCCCAGCTCTTCGAACAGCGTGCCTGGCACCAGCATGCCCTTGGCGTACTCCTCGGTGCGACGGGCGATTTCCCAGGCACCTGGCAGTCGCGACAGCACTTTCTTGCTGCCTTCGCGCATGCTCGCGTAGGTGCGGCTGGAGAGGATCTTGGCCAGGTAGTTGGACAGGCCGCCGACGTTGCGCGAAATCGACATGTCATTGTCGTTGAGGATCACCAGCATGTCGGCATTGACTTCCTGGGCGTGGTTCAACGCCTCGAATGCCATGCCGGCGGTCAGCGCGCCATCACCGATCACCGCGATCGACTTGCGCGCGCTGTTCTGCAGGCGGGCAGCAATGGCCATGCCCAGCGCGGCGCTGATCGAGGTGCTGGAGTGGCCAACGCCAAAGGTGTCGTACTCGCTTTCGCTGCGGCGCGGGAAGGCCGCGATGCCGTCCTTCTGGCGCAGGCTGAGCATGCGGTTACGGCGCCCGGTGAGGATCTTGTGCGGGTAGGCCTGGTGCCCCACGTCCCACACCAGCCGGTCGTCCGGGGTGTCGAACACGTAGTGCAGGGCGATGGTCAGCTCGATCACGCCCAGGCCGGCACCAAAGTGCCCACCGGTCTGCCCGACGGTGTAGAGCAGTTCCTGGCGCAGTTCGTCGGCCAGCGTCTCCAGGTCGGCTTCGGCCAACCGGCGCAGGCCGGCAGGCGTGTCAGCGCGGTCGAGCAACGGCGTGACCGGGCGTTCGCGGGGGATCTCTTGAAACGTCGTGGGCATCAGGCGAGTCGTTATAGGTGTGTGAAGACGCGGCAGTTTACCCCATTGTGGGAAAAGTGCCCATTCGACCACAGGTTACGCGGCCCCCTGTAGGAGCGGGTTTACCCGCGAATGCGTTGGCAAATTCAAGATCGCATTCGCGGGTAAACCCGATCCTACGGGGATAGGTGAAGCTGTTTAGTTACGGCGTTCGACGATGTAACGCGCCAAAGCCCGCAGAGGTTCGGCCGTTTCGCCGAACCCTTGCAGTGCGGCCAGCGCCTGGTCGCGCAGTTCGATTGCATAGGCTTTGGCGGCTTCCAGGCCCAGCAGGGCCGGGTAGGTCGGTTTGTCACGCGCTATGTCTGCACCTTGGCGTTTGCCCAGGGTGGCGGTGTCGCTTTCCACGTCGAGTATGTCGTCCTGCACCTGGAATGCCAGGCCAATGGCCTGTGCATATGTCTGCAGGGCATCCAGCTGTGCCGGTTCGGCGCGGGCGCTGGCCAGGGCGCCGAGGCGTACGCTGGCTTCGATCAGCGCGCCGGTCTTGTGCCGGTGCATGAACGCCAACGCCTGCTGGTCCAGCTTCTGGCCCACCGAACCGAGATCGATGGCCTGGCCGCCGACCATGCCGGCCGGGCCGGCAGCTTTGGACAGTACCTGAACCATGGCCAGGCGAATGCTGTCGATCTGCGGGCTCAGGCATGGGTCGAGGAGGGCACTGAAAGCCAGGCTCTGCAAACCGTCGCCAGCAAGGATGGCGCACGCTTCGTCAAAAGCCTTGTGGGTGGTTGGCTGGCCGCGACGCAAATCGTCGTCGTCCATGGCCGGGAGGTCGTCATGTACCAGCGAGTAAGCATGGATCAGCTCGACCGCGCAGGCTGCACCGTTGGCCTGCTCGGCCGGGGCGCCCAAGGCTTCGCAGGCCGCGTAGGCCAGCAACGGGCGCACGCGTTTGCCGCCGTTCATCACGCTGTAGCGCATGGCGGCGTAAAGGCGTTCCAGCTCTTTGGTCGGGGCGATGAACAGCGGTTCGAGGGCTGCGTCGACGCGCGCCTGGCAACTGGCCTGGTAGGTGCCAATCATGCTTCGGGCTCCGCGTCGAAGGGCTGGGCAGCCAGTTCGCCGTCGCGCTCCAGCAGAATTTGCACCTTCTGTTCGGCCTGGGCCAGGGCGCCCTGGCAATCACGGGTCAGGGCGATGCCTTGTTCGAAGGCGGCCAGCGACTCTTCCAGCGACAACTCGCCGTTCTCCAGGCGCTCGACCAGTGCTTGCAGGTCTGCGAGGGATTGCTCGAAATCGAGGGAGGCTTTTTTGCGGGCCATGGCGACTGTCTCGGTGGCATTCAGAACGGCGCGACACTAGCAGAGCGGGGCGGGGGGAGCAAACTTGTGTGGAGCAGGCTTCTGGGGCGAACCTCGATACTGTATGAAACAAACAAGGCGATCACGCGCAGCACAGATGTTTCTGGCCCGAAAAAATGTAGGAGCGAGCTTTGCTCGCGATGCGCCGCGCAGGCGGCGCTCGATTTCAGCGCCGCCATCTACCTCAAGTCAGGCGCAGAAAACCATCAAGCCGTAGCAGCTTCCCGTTCCACCATCGCTTCACGGTATCGCGCCAGTTCCTCGATGGTCAGCACCGGCAAATTGTACTGCCGTGCATATACCGCCACCTGCTCACCACGGGCCATGCTGCCATCGGGGTTCATCAGCTCGCACAAGACCGCTGCCGGGCGCAGGCCGGCCAGGCGCGCCAGGTCTACCGAGCCTTCGGTGTGCCCACGGCGGGTCAGCACCCCGCCATTGCGGGCGCGCAGCGGAAAAACATGCCCCGGGCTGACGATATGGCGCTGTTCGGCGCTGGAGCGCAGTGCTGCGCCAATGGTGGTGATGCGGTCCTGGGCACTAACCCCTGTGGTGATACCTTCGGCCGCTTCGATGGTAACGGTGAAACCGGTGCCGTGCCGTGCCTGATTATTCTGCACCATGGGCGCCAGCTGCAGTTCGTCGACGGTGACTTCGTCCAGGCACAGGCAGACGATGCCGCTGCAATCGCGAATCATCATGGCCATGGTCTGCAGCGAAATGTTCTCGGCGGCGGCAATGATGTCCGCTTCGTCCTCGCGGTCGTCATCGTCGAGCAACAGTACAGGGCGCCCGGCCTGGAAGGCGGCGATGGCGGCGGAAACATTGGGGAATTGCGCGGGGTGCTGGGTGAACATGAAACGCTCCTCGTGAATGATCGATGAACGTCTCGGGGCGAACAAAATGCGCGCGCAAGGGCGCCCGGATGGCCCCTGCATAACGCCTTCTTTCATCCGGACTATGACCGTCGGCTCTGGAGTTGCACCAGATCTGCTGACCCCCGACATGGTCGGGGCGCTCGCGGGCTCATCTTTCGATTTACCGCCGGTGGGGACTTTCACCCCGCCCTGAAGACCGCCCAAGCATACAGCACAGGGCCACCTCACTGGCAACCCGCTGTTCTACTACCTTCGATGAGACTTGCAGCAGTAACCATCTACCCCTTTTCACCTGCCGCAGCGCCTACCTTCGTGACGGTCACATTGGCAAACCCAGGAAACGAACCGTCATGTCCTCTCTCTATCCTTTTACCGATACCGATCTCCATCTCGCATTCAGGAAGGTCGTCGACACATTGTTCGACAAGAAGCGCGACTACGTCGACGGCGTGCTCAAGCCCAAAATGCTCATCATTGCCGGTGCACAGGGCTCGGGTAAGACGTACTTGCTGGAAAACACGCTGCTGAAGAGCGGGCGCTACGACAATTATGTTCGCCTTTACGAAACCCATTTTCGTGAACTGCACCCTCATTATCGGGCGATGGAAGACAAAGGCGTGCTGCATGTCTATGAGCATACCGAGTCGTTCATCTGGCGCCTGGGGGCAATGATTTGCACGTATGCGATGGAAAACAAATACAACATCATCATGGAGACCGCCCTCGACAGCCCTCATTTCGCTGATTTTCCACCTGAAGCCGCCCGGCAGGGCTATCAGAGCGAGGTCCATCTGATAGCGTGCCAGAAAGAGTTCAGCCACTGGTCGACCCTGGACCGTGTGGTCAACAGCGTTGGCAATCATGAGATCGAGCGTGTGGTCAGCCTGACGCAGATCGAAGAGGCGCAAATCAATGGCAGGTCCATCATCGATGCTTTCGAAAACGCCTGTATCGAGGTGCCGGGTTCCGAAATCGTGATCTATCGACGTGGCCTGGAGACGGACAGGAATAGCCTGCCGGTCTGTCACAGCACCTGTCCTGAAAAAGGGCTCCTCGTGCCCCAGCAGACCTACCAGGGCAGGGCATTCTTCCGCGGGGCGGACCTGAAGATCAACTTCAAGGTCCAGCGCAGCCCCCAGGCCGATTTCCCCTGTTCCTATATTCAGTATGCGCAGGTGGTGCATGCCGGCCTGCTGGGTTCGGAACACCGTCGGACGATGGCCGAACTCAATTGCAAAACCCTCGGTCAGGCTCAGAAGCTGATGTCGCAGTTGCCTGTCGATGTCTATCGCGAGCTGTGCCTGTACGTGCTCAAGTACGCGCAACCTTGATTTGACCAAGGCAGGGCAGTCGCTGGCCAAGTACGCCTTCGATTGCCCTGCGCAGGGAAGTGGCCAGTATGGGGCCGTGCCCCAGGCCATTGAAAGTTATAATGCTCACAAATCACCCCGTGTGTAACTATATATAAGTAATCCTACAGGGTGTATGCATTGTCAGTGACGGTAAAGTCACGGCGTTAAACAGTGATCTGGTTTTAATGCAATATACTTAAAGCATTCGATCAATGCCACTGGCGCTTTATGTCCCGCCATTGAATTTCTGATACCCACTTGTCTGCCACCGGAAAGAAAATATTCTCCTCGGCATCCATATGATCATAGTACTTCTTGATGAAGTCTTCGATCGTGTCGGCGATTACTCTCGCTTCCTGCGTTGACTGCTCCAACATCTTGAGTTGTCCAGCAATTCGCTTGAAGGCTTGATGATCTTGCTCGATAGCCATGACCCGTTGGTGGATCGGGGCTTCGGTTGCCAGCAAGGCCAGCCGAATAAGCTCTTCATTTTCATGGTGGTGCCGCTCTGCATCGCCATGCAAGGCTTCCAGTTGCTTAAACAACAGCTTGCGGTCATCGGCACCCGCAGATCCGTGCCTAATCCTCTCCAGTAACTCTTTGATCTGAGTAATTTTGGTAGCCACCTCATGATGATAGGCGTGCAGCTCTTTCAATAAGGCGTTCATGCTAAGTCCTCATCAATACACCAAGCCGTTACAGATTAAATATTATTATTAAGCAATCTCTAATGATAGCTGCACGTGTGGCATACATCTAATCGTTTAATTATAGTCAAGAGCGAAACACCCACCTTCGAAAAAACCGCCCCATTGGAAGATTTCGAAATATCAATTTGATGTTTATATGCGTTACAAGAAGAAACAGACACACCAGGATAGGTTGCGGGCTGCCCTTCAAACAGCGGGGGGCTGAGCAGAGCGGGAGGCGCAAAGGGCTGCGTTCTATGCACGGAGGTAGGGGTTGGAAACCCGCGGGTTGTGAATGCTGTTTTTGAAGGTTTGTTAAATTAAAAAGCCGGCTTGTGGCCGGCTTCTCGGGGACGCTTCCGACTAATTTATGGTAAGCCGCAATCGCCTTAACTGTGTGGCCATCAAGGGCCTGAAAGAGATGGCAGATGCCCGTGTGGGATATCGCCGAGCCCTCTGGACCGCGGCTTGCGCCGGTCGGGGCTTAATGTGCGGCGTAGCATACAAGGGCGGGCGCAGGATGCCCAGCAAAAAATTGCGCAGGGTGCTTCAACTGGGCCGCTGCTGGCGCAAATGTGACCAATGGAACACCCAGCCAAGAATTTCCAGGCCCTGCGCCTGGCGCTGAGCAGGGGTGTAGCGTTCGACCGCGTAGTTGCGCCGGTCATGGCTGTGCAGGTACAGGGTTTCGTGCGGGCCAAGACTGAGGTTGTTCACCCTGAGCATGCCGTTTTGCAGCAGGGCATAGGTTTCGCCCTCGACCACCTTGGTCATGCCCAGGTCGATGGCCAGGGTAGCTTCCAGCGGAATCAGCGGGAGCATGTTGCTGGCCGGCATTGCCAGGCAGATTGCGTTGCCGGCTTGCACACCCAAGCCCTTCAGGGTGTTTGCCGGCAAGCGCAGGTGCTTGCTGCCCACCGGCGACAGCAAGCCGTTGTGCACTTCGTAGTAGGGCACCTTCAGTACCCGGCCACGATGTTCCGAAAGCGGGGTAAGCGGGTTGGCGGGCGCTGGCCGTGGACGGCCGTTACGCAGGAGCGGGTGGGGGTGTTTGGGACCTTCACCGGTGCGCAGCCAACGGCGGTGTACACAGAACAAATCGGCCAGTTCGTCCAGCCGGGCCAAAGGCACACCGCGCTTGAACCAGTTGTTGACGTGCTGTGCTGTGACGCTGCGCTGAGCGGCGAAATCGGAAGGGGTCAGGCCACATTCATGGAGCAGGGCTCTGAGTCGGTCGCCGGAAGTGTTCATGGCAGCGAGTGTAGCGGCGAGTTGTCAGCAAGGATATGAACCGGATGTTGATTGAACTTGTAAGAAAATAGGCTGCTTGTAGGATGCTAGCGTAGGACTGTGTAGGATTTATTCTCGGTAATGCGCGCGTTGCCCATTCAGGCATAAAAAAACCCCGCCAAAGCGGGGTTTTTTCTGCAGTCGGAATCAGCCCTTGTAGGCAGCGACCGATTTGGTGATCGCGGCACGGGCGGCGTCGGCGCCTTCCCAGCCTTCGATCTTGACCCACTTGCCCTTCTCGAGATCTTTGTAGTTGGCAAAGAAGTGCTCGATCTGCTGGATCAGCAGGGCTGGCAGGTCGGTGTATTCCTTGACGTCGACGTACAGCTGCGACAGCTTGTCGTGAGGAACAGCGACGACCTTGGCGTCGCCGCCACCGTCGTCGGTCATGTTCAGCACACCGACCGGACGGGCGCGGATAACCGAGCCTGGGGCCACCGGGTAAGGGGTAACCACCAGCACGTCCAGCGGATCACCGTCGTCAGCCAGGGTGTTCGGGATGAAGCCATAGTTGGCTGGGTAGAACATTGGGGTAGCCATGAAACGGTCGACGAACAGTGTGTCGCTGTCCTTGTCGATTTCGTATTTGATCGGCGCGTGGTTGGCCGGGATCTCGATGGCGACGTAGATGTCGTTCGGCAGGTCTTTGCCCGCCGGAATCTTGCTGTAGCTCATTGGGCAGTGCCCCCGTGTTTGACCAAAAAGTGGCGGCGATTATAGGCACATTCTGCCGGGGCATGCCACGCTTGGCCTGATGTGCGGGCCCGTCAGGCTTGGCTTTCGCGGTACTCGGGATGTTCCGCCTGCAGCCGGCACAGGCGCGCCAGCGGGTCTTGCCGGTAGAACAGCGACAACTGGTGGTAGACCTGTGGATAAGCCTGATGAAGCAGGTCGGGGGCACTAAAGAAGTACTCGCTGGTAACGGCAAAGAACTCTGCCGGGTTTTCCGCAGCGTAAGGGTCGATGGCAGTTTCGGCGTCGGGGTTGGCGTCCAGTTGCTGGTTGAGATCGTCGTAAGCCTGCTGCATGGCGCTTGCCCACTCATCAACTGGCATGCCGCTGTGCAACGGTGGCAGGCCGTTGGCATCGCCATTGAGCATGTCGAGCTTGTGTGCCAGCTCATGGATGACCAGGTTGTAGGCCTCCCAGCCACCACTGGCCAGCACGCCGTTCCAGGCCAGGATGATCGGCCCCTGCTGCCACGCCTCGCCGCTGTGTTCGCCGTCCCACACATGCTCCACGCCACTGGCATCGCGGTGGCGCTGGGGGCTCTTGAAGTCGTCGGGGTACAGAATGATTTCGTGGAAGCCTTGGTACCAGTTCAGCTCACCCAGGTGAAGCAGCGGTAACTGTGCCTGGGCAGCCAGCAATAGGCGCTGCTCGTCGTCCAGCTCGACACCGGGCAGGCAGGTGAGGTGCTTGTCGAGCAGGAACAGGATGCAGGCTTCGCGCAGCCAGTGGTCTTCAGCGTCGCTGATGCCGTCCAGCATCGGCAGCCGCTCGCGTACGGCCTGCCATTGCTGTGGCGTGATCGGGTAGCGCGCCAGAGTACGCTTGCGCCGCCAGGCGCTGAATGACCACATGCCGTTTGTTCTTTACCTGTTTGTTCAGTGAGCCTTGGCCGTACGGCCCAGGCGGCCACGCAGCAAGCCGATGATCATCGGCACCAGCGACAGGATGATGATGCCCACCACCATCAGCGACAGATGCTGCTTGATGAACGGGACGTTGCCGAAGAAGTAGCCCAAGGTGACCAGGCCGCCGACCCATAGCAGCGAACCGGCAACGCTGAAGCCGAGGAAGCGTGGGTAGTGCATGTGAGCGATGCCCGCGACGAACGGTGCAAAGGTACGCAAGATAGGCAGAAAGCGCGCCATGGTCACGGTCTTGCCGCCATGGCGTTCATAGAAATCGTGGGTACGCTGCAGGTAGTCGCGGCGGAAGATCTTGGAGTTGGGGTTGTTGAACAACCGCTCGCCGACCGTTCGGCCGATCACGTAATTGGTGCTGTCGCCCAGGATTGCAGCGGCCATCAGCAGGCCGGCCAGCAGCACCGGGTCCATGCCACCACCCGCCGCAACGGCGCCGGCGATGAACAGCAGCGAGTCGCCCGGCAGGAATGGCATGACTACCAGGCCGGTTTCGCAGAAGATCACGGTGAACAGGATGGCGTAGATCCAGGGACCGTAATTGGTGACCAGCAGATCGAGGTAGGCATCGAGATGCAGGATAAGGTCCAGCGGGTTGAAATCCATGTACAGCACCTGTGTTCTTGGGCGTAGGCTTGGTTACCGGGGGAGGGGTAAATTTTCACACATGACAGGTGCGCCATTATACGGCTAAGTGAGGATCATGCCCGAGGAGTTTGTAGCGGGGGGTTACGGTAGAGGGGGATTCCTTCATCAGCCTCTTAGCGGGCACGCCCGCTAAGAGGTCGGTGCCGGTCAATCCTGACTGATCGGCAGGATGTAGCTCTTGAACTCGGTATCCTCGCGAAAACCGATGGATTCGTAAGTCTTGTGCGCAACTTCATTGTTCGCGCTGGTCGACACCCGCATGCGCACAGCATTGGTCTCTTTGGCCATTTTCTTCGCCTCGCGAATCAGGTGGTCGGCCACCAGCATGCGCCGGGAGTCCTCAGCTACATAGATATCGTTGAGAATCCATACCCGCTTCAACGACAGCGACGAGTAGCTCGGGTACAGCTGGCAAAAGCCCAGCAGTTTGCCGTCGTCATCATCCGGAAGTGCCAGGTAAATCACCGATTCATCCCGTTTCAGTCGCTTTTCCAAAAAGCTGCGCGAGCTGTCGGGGTAGGGCAACTGCCCATAGAATTCACGGTATTTGACGAACAACGGCGTGATCAGGTCGAGGTGTTCCAGGGTTGCCTTGATGATGCGCATGTGCGGCCCTCAGAGTCCATTTGGAAAACAGCGGAATGCCAGCAGCGTTCAAGGGCATGCTGCCCCAATGCACGGCACAAGTGCAATCCGCCTTCCGTGACAGGTTTTTTACCCTTTGCCGAGCAGGAAGTTACCTTTTTGGCTGGCGCTGTCTTCACTCTCCAGGCTGTGGACCTCTGCTTCGTCCTTCAGATTCACCCCGGAAAGTTGGCGCCGGCAGGCTTCGCGCATCAAGTACAACAAGCGGTGCGCCGCCATGCCATAGCTCAGCCCCTCCAGGCGGATATTGGAAATGCAGTTGCGGTAGGCATCGGTCAGGCCGACCTTGGGGGCATAGGTGAAGTACAGGCCAAGGCTGTCGGGCGAGCTCAGCCCCGGGCGCTCGCCGATCAGCATCACTGTCATCCGGGCGCCCAGCAGCTCGCCGACCTCGTCGGCAACTGCCACACGGCCCTGCTGCACCAGCACCACCGGGGCGCTGGTCCAGCCGTCGGCGGCAGCCTGTTCCTCGAAGCGGGTCAGGAACGGTAGCGTGTGGCGATGCACGGCCAGTGCCGAGAGGCCGTCAGCCACCACGATGGCCAGGTCGACGCCGCCTGGGTTGGCTTGGACGTGCTGGCGAAGGGTCGCAATCGAGTCTTCGTTCAGCCGGCGGCCAAGGTCCGGCCGCTGCAGGTACTGGTGGCGGTCGCTGGCCGCGCTGTGCAACACCAGGCTTTCGCGCCCGCGGTCACTGAGCTGGCTGGCCAGGCCGGCGTGGTCGAAAGCCAGGTGCACGGCATCACGTGCCTGGGCATGGGCGAACTGGAAGTCCAGCTGCGCCCCGGTCGGCAGGCTGGTGCCAGTGCGGCCCAGGGCGATGCGCGCCGGGGTCAGGTTGCGCAGGGCCAGCCAAGGGTTGTCGGGGGTAGGCGTGCGATGGTCCATGGTCATCCCTATGCAAGCTGTGCCAAGGCCTGGCGGAAGGCCGGCGGCAGGTTGTCACCGAAACGCACCCGGCCGTCGGCCTGGGTGAAAATGCCGGTGCGGGCCAGCCATGCCTCGAATTCCGGCCCAGGCTTCAGGCCCAGGGTCTGGCGCGCGTACAGCGCGTCATGGAACGAGGTGGTCTGGTAGTTGAGCATGATGTCGTCGGAGCCGGGGATGCCCATGATGAAGTTGATGCCGGCCACACCCAGCAGCGTCAGCAAGGTGTCCATGTCGTCCTGATCGGCTTCGGCATGGTTGGTGTAGCAGATATCGCAACCCATCGGCACGCCCAGCAGTTTGCCGCAGAAATGGTCTTCGAGGCCGGCGCGGATGATCTGCTTGCCGTTGTACAGGTATTCCGGGCCAATGAAACCGACCACGGTGTTGACCAGAAACGGCTTGAAGTGACGGGCCACGGCATAGGCGCGGGTTTCGCAGGTCTGCTGGTCGACGCCGTGGTGGGCGTTGGCCGAGAGCGCGCTGCCCTGGCCGGTTTCGAAATACATCAGGTTCTGCCCGAGGATGCCACGTTTTAGCGACAGACCTGCTTCGTAGCCTTCCTGCAACACGTTCAGGTTGATGCCGAAGCTGGCGTTGGCCGCCTCTGTGCCAGCGATGGACTGGAACACCAGGTCTAGTGGCACGCCACGGTTGATCGCTTCGATCGAGGTGGTGACGTGGGTCAGCACGCAGGACTGAGTGGGGATGTCGTAGCGCTGGATGATGGCGTCGAGCATTTCCAGCAGGGCGCAAATCGAAGCGATGCTGTCGGTGGCCGGGTTGATGCCGATCATGGCGTCGCCGTTGCCGTACAGCAAACCGTCGAGAATGCTGGCGGCAATACCGGCCGGTTCGTCTGTCGGGTGGTTGGGTTGCAGCCGGGTCGACAGGCGCCCGCGCAGGCCCATGGTGCCGCGGAACCGGGTGACCACGCGGATTTTCTGCGCCACCAGCACCAGGTCCTGCACGCGCATGATCTTCGACACGGCAGCGGCCATTTCCGGGGTCAGCCCGGGCGCCAGGGCGCGCAGGCTGTCTTCGTTGGCTTCCTCGCTCAGCAGCCAGTCGCGCAGACCACCCACGGTCAGGTGGCTGACCGGGGCGAAGGCCTGGGCATCGTGGGTGTCGATGATCAGGCGGGTCACTTCATCTGCTTCGTAAGGGATCAGTGCTTCATTGAGAAAGTGCGTCAGCGGAATATTGGCCAACGCCATCTGCGCGGCGACACGCTCGCCGTCGTTGCTGGCCGCCACGCCTGCCAGGCAGTCCCCGGAGCGTGCCGGGCTGGCCTTGGCCATCACGTCCTTGAGGCTGTCGAAGCGGTAGACCAGGTGGCCGACCGTGTGTACGAAACTTGCCATACAGAATCTCCAGAGCCGCGGGTTGCCCCGCGGCGGGTGGCGGCGATCAGTGCAGGGCCTCTTCGGCCTTCTGGATCGCGGCGAATTCCTCTTCCGGTGTGCCCGCAACCAGGTGGTGGCGGCTGTAGAAAGCAAAGTAGGCAATTAATACCGCATAGATCACTGCAGCGCCAATGACTACCCGCGGGTCAACCAGGAATCCGGCGACCACGGCGATACACGCCAGCACCAGCGCCAGGCCGGAAGTAAAGATGCCACCCGGGGTGCGGTAGGGGCGTTCCATCTTTGGCCGGCGGATGCGTAGGGTGATGTGCGCAGCCATCATCAGCACGTAAGACAGGGTAGCGCCAAACACTGCCACCAGGATCAGCAAGTCACCCTGGCCCGTCAGCGACAGGGCAAAGCCGATGATGCCCGGGATGACCAAGGCCATTACCGGGGCCTTGCTTTTGTTGGTTTCCGACAATTTGCGCGGCAGGTAACCGGCGCGGGACAGGGCGAAGATCTGCCGGGAATAGGCATAGATGATCGAGAAGAAGCTGGCGATCAGCCCGGCCAGACCGACCAGGTTGACGAAGCCGCCCATCCAGGTGGAGCCGCCGTAGGCCTTCGACAGGGCTTCGACCAGCGGGTTACCGGAGGCCTTCAGCGCCTCGGAGCCTGCGCCGCCCGGGCCGACCACCAGGATCAGCAAGGCGAAGGCCAGCAGTACCAGCATGGCGCCGATCAGGCCGCGAGGCAGGTCACGCTTGGGGTTCTTGGTTTCTTCTGCGGCCAGCGGCACGCCTTCGACGGCAAGGAAGAACCAGATGGCGTAGGGGATGGCTGCCCACACGCCGACATAGCCAAACGGCAGGAAGCTGCTGGCGCCGACGGCGTCCGTTTTGGCGATGTCGAACAGGTTGGCTGCATCAAAATGGGGCACCATGCCTATCAGGAATACGGCCAGGGCAATGGCGGCGATGGCGGTGATGATGAACATCAGCTTCAGTGCCTCACCCACGCCGAAAATGTGGATGCTGATGAACACGATGTAGAACGCCAGGTAGATCATCCAGCCGCCGATACCGAACAGCGATTGGCAGTAGGCGCCGATGAACACCGCGATGGCGGCAGGGGCGATGGCGTATTCGATAAGGATCGCCGTGCCGGTCAAAAAGCCGCCCCATGGGCCGAAGGCACTGCGGGCAAAGCCATAGCCACCGCCAGCGGTGGGGATCATCGACGACAGCTCGGCCAGCGAGAAGCACATGCACAGGTACATGGTGGCCATCAGCAAGGTGGCCAGGAACATGCCGCCCCAGCCGCCCTGCGCCAGGCCGAAGTTCCAGCCGGCGTAATCGCCGGAAATGACGTACGCCACGCCCAGGCCGACCAGCAGTACCCAGCCGGCAGCGCCTTTTTTCAGTTCACGTTGCTGGAAATAGTCAGAGCCGACTTTCTCGAAGTCGACGGAAGAGCCTGCCGGCGATCCGGCGGAATGTTCGCTTGGCATAGATTCACCTGTTGTTTTTCTTGGTGGCCGGAAGGGTTCCGGGCCGATGGTGATGGGTGCTGCAGGAAGCGAGCCAGGGCGGCTGGTGCACGGTTGCCGCCCGGGTTTTGTGTAAAGCAGGTCCGGCCTCTTCGCGGGCTTGCCCGCTCCCACAGGTACCGAACCGGTTCTGGAACCAACGGTGAACCTGTAGGAGCGGGTTTACCCGCGAAGAAGGCGACGCGGTCTAGAAGAAGCCCAACGGGTTGATGTCGTAGCTCACCAGCAGGTTCTTGGTCTGCTGATAGTGATCCAGCATCATTTTGTGCGTCTCACGCCCGACCCCCGACTTCTTGTACCCGCCGAATGCGGCATGCGCCGGGTACAGGTGGTAGCAGTTGGTCCACACACGGCCAGCCTTGATCCCGCGGCCCATGCGGTAGGCACGGTTGATGTCGCGGGTCCACACGCCGGCACCCAGGCCGAACTCGGTGTCGTTGGCAATCGCCAGTGCTTCGGCTTCATCCTTGAAGGTGGTGACGCTGACCACCGGGCCGAAGATTTCTTCCTGGAACACGCGCATCTTGTTGTTGCCCTTGAGCAGGGTCGGCTGGATGTAGTAACCGGTAGCCAGCGCACCTTCCAGCTTCTCGACCTTGCCGCCGGTGAGCAGCTCGGCGCCTTCGTCCTGGGCAATCTGCAGGTAAGAGAGGATCTTTTCGAACTGCTGCTGCGAGGCCTGGGCGCCGACCATGGTGTCGGTGTCCAGCGGGTCGCCGCGCTTGATCTGCAGCACCTTCTTCATCACCACTTCCATGAACTGCGGGTAGATCGACTCTTGCACCAGGGCACGCGACGGGCAGGTGCACACTTCGCCCTGGTTGAAGAACGCCAGCACCATGCCTTCTGCCGCCTTCTCGATGAAGCTTGGCTCGGCCTGCATGATGTCTTCGAAGTACACGTTCGGCGACTTGCCACCCAGTTCGACGGTGGACGGGATGATGTTCTCGGCCGCGCATTTCATGATGTGCGAGCCCACCGGGGTAGAGCCGGTGAAGGCGATCTTGGCGATGCGCTTGCTGGTGGCCAGGGCTTCACCGGCTTCGCGGCCGTAGCCTTGCACCACGTTGAGCACGCCAGGTGGCAACAGGTCGCCAATGACTTCGAGCAGGACGGTGATGCCCAGCGGCGTCTGTTCGGCAGGCTTGAGCACCACGCAGTTACCAGCGGCCAGTGCCGGGGCAAGCTTCCAGGCAGCCATCAGGATCGGGAAGTTCCAGGGGATGATCTGCCCGACCACGCCCAGTGGCTCGTGGATGTGGTAGGCCACGGTGCCTTCATTGATTTCGGCAGCACCGCCTTCCTGGGCGCGGATGCAGCCAGCGAAATAGCGGAAGTGATCGACTGCCAGCGGAATGTCGGCGTTGAGGGTTTCGCGGATCGGCTTGCCGTTGTCCCAGGTTTCGGTGATGGCCAGCAGTTCGAGGTTCTGCTCGATACGGTCGGCAATCCTCAGCAGAACGTTGGAACGATCCTGCACTGAAGTGCGGCCCCAGGCGTCGGCCGCAGCATGGGCGGCATCCAGGGCTTTCTCGATGTCTTCGGCAGTAGAACGGGGGAATTCAGCGATCAGCTTGCCATTCACCGGGGAGGTATTTTCGAAGTACTGCCCCTTTACCGGAGCAACGAACTCACCACCGATGTAGTTGCCGTAGCGGTTCTTGAAGGAAACCTTCGCGCCCTCGGTACCGGGATGTGCATAACGCATGGTGTGTCTCCTTGGTATTGTGCTTTTTAGGGAGTTGAAAAGCATAGAGCAAGGGTTGGGCCAGTGTTGGCCGTGCCAGGCAAATCAATGACTTGGGTCATTTTTACCGGCCTGATCAAGGAGGGCTGTGCCGGCGTCGGTACGCCAGGGGTGACACTTTGTGCCGTTTGCGACACGTCACCGGTGTGTGCATTGCAAAGCCTACCCGGGTGGAGGATGCTGGGCTGACGCTCTATCTGCGGAGAATTACAACAATGCAGAGCAATCACTTCACTCGCCATGCCCGGCAGGTCCATAGCGTTGCCCATGGTGGGGCTGGGGAGGGCGGCAGTGACCCGTCCATCGCCCGTTCCTGGCTGCGCTGCCTGGAGGACTACCACCTCGACCCGGCGGTGATCGAAGCCCCGGTGGTGCTTGAGCATGGGCGCCTGCTGGAAAGCCGCGAGCGCCTGCACCAGGTGCTGCAAATTGCCGACCATGAAATGAACAGCCTGCACCAGCAGCTTTCCGGTGCGGGCCACGCGGTGCTGCTGACCGACGCCCGCGGGGTGATCCTCAACTGCGTCAGTGCCCCCACCGAGCGGCGCAGCTTCGAACAGGCCGGGCTGTGGCTGGGCGCCGACTGGAGCGAGGCGCGCGAGGGCACCAATGGCATCGGCACCTGCCTGGTCGAACGCCAGGCGCTGACCATCCACCAGAACGAGCACTTCCGTGGCCGTCACACCGGCCTGACCTGCTCGGCCAGCCCGGTGTTCGACCCGCATGGCGAACTGCTGGCGGTACTCGACGTGTCCTCGGCGCGCCCCGACGTATCGCGGCAAAGCCAGTTCCACACCATGGCATTGGTCAACCTGTCGGCGAAGATGATCGAAAGCTGCTATTTCCTGCGCCATTTCGAGCAGCAATGGTTATTGCGTTTTCACCTGCAAGCCGAGTCGGTCGGCCTGTTCAGTGAAGGCTTGCTGGCGTTCGACGGCGATGGCCGCATTTGCGCTGCGAACCAAAGCGCACTGAACCTGCTGGGCACGGTACGGGGTGGCGTGCTGGGCAAACCGTTGGAGTGCTTTTTCGCGTGCAGCCATGACGAAATGTTCAGCCGTGCCACGCCCGGAGGCAGCACTGCCTGGCCGCTGCGCACCCTGGATGGTCGCCAGGTGTTCGCCAGCCTGCGGGGGCAGGCCCGGGCGCCGGTTTGGTCAGTGCCGGCCGCCCAGCCGCGGCCTGCACGTGAAGTGGAGCCGCTGGTCTGTCTGCTGGACCCTGCGTTGCAAAATGATTTCCGCCGCAGCGTGCGGGTGTTCGAGCGCGATGTGCCATTGCTGCTGCGCGGCGAGACCGGCTGTGGCAAGGAGGCGTTCGCCCAGGCTGTGCACCAGGCCAGTGAGCGGCGCGGCAAACCGTTCGTCGCCATCAACTGCGCTTCTATCCCGGAAAGCCTGATCGAGAGTGAGCTGTTCGGGTACCGCGGCGGCAGTTTTACCGGCGCGCGCAAGGAGGGCATGCGCGGCAAGCTGTTGCAGGCCGACGGCGGCACCTTGCTGCTGGACGAGATCGGCGACATGCCGCTTGCCCTGCAAACCCGCCTGCTGCGGGTGCTGGAGGAGCGCCAGGTGGTGCCGATCGGGGGAGAGCCACAGGCGGTGGACGTGCGCATCGTCAGCGCTACGCACCGTGACCTGCTGGAACGGGTTGAACAGGGCAGTTTCCGCGAGGACCTGTATTACCGCCTCAATGGCCTGGAGGTGGCGTTGCCGGCGGTGCGAGAACGCAGTGACAAGGCGCAGTTGCTGGACTTTCTGCTACGCCAGGAGACGCAGGGGCAACGCATAGACATCGAGCCCAGGGCGCGACAGGCGTTGCTCGAATTTACCTGGCCGGGGAACGTGCGGCAGATGCGCAATGTGCTGCGTACTTTGGTGGCGCTTTGCGAAGATGCCCGCATTACCTTTGCGGACCTCCCCGCGGTCATCCGCTCCAGCCCACCTACCGTGAGGGCGGGTGAGCCCGTGAAGATGTCCGACCAGGCAATAGAGGGCGAGGGCGTTGCCCTCGTTCGCGGGCAAGACCGCTCCCACAGGTCCGCCGGTGCCGCAGAGATTGAGGGTGAATCTGTAGGGGCCGAGGTTCTGCTCGACGCGGAGCGGCAAGCGCTGAAGGAGGTCCTGGAGGCAAAACACTGGCATCTCACCCGCGTCGCCGAGCACTTGGGCATCAGCCGCAATACCTTGTATCGAAAACTGCGCAAACACGGCATTACCAGGGGCGACTGAGCGAAACAGCGGGTGCGATTTGTCGCGCCCTGGGCTACCCTGCCTCGATGTTTTGCGAGGTCGACCATGCATATTCACATTCTCGGTATTTGCGGCACTTTCATGGGTTCGCTGGCGGTGCTGGCCAAGGAACTTGGCCACCGCGTCACCGGCTCCGACGCCAACGTCTATCCCCCGATGAGCACCCAGCTCGAAGCCCAGGGTATCGAGCTGACCCAAGGCTATGACCCGGCCCAGCTGGACCCGGCGCCAGACCTGGTGGTCATCGGTAACGCCATGTCGCGCGGCAACCCAGCGGTTGAATACGTGCTGAACAAGGGCCTGCCCTACGTCTCCGGCCCGCAGTGGCTGGCCGATCACGTGCTGCAAGGTCGCTGGGTGCTGGCCGTTGCCGGCACTCACGGCAAGACCACCACCAGCAGCATGCTGGCCTGGGTGCTGGAGCACGCTGGCATGAGCCCGGGCTTCCTGATTGGTGGTGTGCCGCAGAACTTCTCGGTGTCGGCCCGTTTGGGCGACACGCCGTTCTTTGTGGTGGAGGCCGACGAGTACGACAGCGCCTTCTTCGACAAGCGCTCGAAGTTCGTCCACTATCACCCGCGTACTGCGATCCTCAACAACCTTGAGTTCGATCACGCAGACATCTTCCCGGACCTGGCCTCGATCGAGCGGCAGTTCCACCACTTGGTGCGCACTATCCCCAGCGAAGGCCTGGTCATCCACCCGACCACCGAGCAAGCGCTGGAGCGTGTGATCGGCATGGGCTGCTGGACCCCTGTGCAAACCACCGGTGAGGGCGGCCAGTGGCAAGCCCGCCTGCTCAGCCCCGATGGCTCGCGCTTTGAAGTACTGTTCGAGGGCGAAGTGCAGGGTGTGGTGGACTGGGCGCTGACCGGCCAGCACAACGTCGCCAACGCCTTGGCCACCCTGGCAGCCGCGCGTCATGTGGGCGTGGTGCCAGCCATGGGCATTGACGGCCTGAGTGCTTTCAAGAGCGTCAAGCGGCGCATGGAGAAGGTTGCCGAAGTACAAGGTGTGACCATCTACGATGACTTCGCCCACCATCCGACTGCCATTGCCACCACGCTCGACGGCCTGCGCAAGCGGGTGGGGGAGGCGCCTGTGATCGCGGTGATCGAGCCACGCTCCAACTCGATGAAACTCGGTGCCCACCGTGACGGCCTGCCAGAAAGCGTCAACGACGCCGACCAGGTGATCTGGTATGCGCCGGCCAACCTCGGCTGGGACCTGGCTGCCACCGCCGCGCAGTGCAAGGTGCCGAGCGTGGTGGCCGATAGCCTCGAAGCGATCATCGAGCGGATCAAAGGCCAGGCTCGCCCAGGCACCCATGTGGTGATCATGAGCAACGGCGGCTTCGGCGGCCTGCACGGCAAGCTGGCCGAGGCGCTGAAGTGAGCGGGCCGGAACGCATCACCCTGGCCATGACGGGCGCCTCGGGTGCCCAGTATGGCCTTCGCCTGCTCGATTGCCTGGTACGCGAAGACCGCGAGGTGCACTTCCTGATCTCCAAGGCCGCACAGTTGGTGATGGCCACTGAGACGGATGTTGTGTTGCCGGCCAAGCCCCAGGCGATGCAGGCGTTTCTGACTGAATACACCGGCGCGGCCGACGGGCAGATCCGCGTGTATGGCAAGGAAGACTGGATGTCGCCGGTAGCCTCGGGTTCTGGCGCCCCGGCGGCAATGGTGGTGGTCCCCTGTTCCACTGGCACTTTGTCGTCCATCGCCACTGGCGCCTGCAACAACCTGATCGAGCGGGCTGCCGACGTCACCCTCAAGGAGCGGCGTCAACTGATCCTGGTGCCACGCGAAGCGCCATTCTCCACCATCCACCTGGAAAACATGCTCAAGCTGTCGCAAATGGGCGCGGTCATCTTGCCGGCGGCTCCGGGGTTCTATCACCAGCCGCAGACCATCGACGACCTGGTCGACTTTGTCGTGGCGCGTATCCTCAACCTGCTGAACATCCCCCAGGACATGTTGCCACGTTGGGGCGAGCACCACTTCGGGGTGGATGATTGAAGCGAGCACTGGCGGGGTTGCTGGCGCTTGTGATGCTGAGTGGGTGCGCCACTGTGCGCACGCTGGATGCCAACAAGCCCGGCGCACCAGTGGTGTATGCCGGTACCCGGCTGGATTTGTATGTGATCAATGGCGGGTGTTGCCCGCGGGATCATTACGGGGCGGACGCTCCGGCGTATCCGCGCCTGGATCTGCCCGGCAGCATGCTGCTCGATACCCTGTTGCTGCCGTTGTCTTTGCTGACAGCGGCCGGCATAGGCTTCCAGGCTACCGGCGGCCTGTGATGGCCTCTTCGCAGGCACGCCCATTGCTACTGTTGAGTAGTCACTGGAAGATTATCGAGACCCTGTGGGAGCGGGCGTGCCCGCGAAGAGGCCTGCACAAGCGAAGCCTAGATCCTGCCCAGCTTGCGCAACTCATCCGACTCCACAACCCGCACGCCGTCTTCTTCCTCCAGCGCCAGCCGCCACAGGGCCCGCGCCAGGGTACAAGCCTCGATTCCCCGGTACTTCCCGGGTATCAACTTGGAAAACGGCGCCACAAGCTGTTCAGTCAGCCGTGGCTCCAGCCGCTCGCCCAGCAGGAATGAGGGCCGCACGATGGTCAGCTGTGGCCAGTCCTGAGCCTTGAGCGCTTCTTCCATCTCGCCCTTGATCCGGTTATAGAAAATTGACGACTTGGGGTCGGCGCCCACTGCACTGACCACCAGCAGATGCCGCGCACCCATTTCCCGGGCACGCTTGCTGAAGGCGACCACCATGTCCAGATCCACTGCGCGAAAAGCCGATTCGGAACCCGCCTGCTTCAGCGTGGTGCCCAGGCAGCAATAGGCGATGTCGACCCGCCCGGCTAGTTGCGGAAGGAACACCGCCGGGTCGCCCACCGGGTTTTCCAGGTGCGGGTGCTCGGCCAATGGTCGGCGCGTAGGCGCCAGTACACGGGTGATGGTGGGCTCGTTGAGCAAGCGGTCCAGTAGGTGTTCACCGGTCAGGCCGGTGGCTCCGGCAAGCAGGACATGCTGAGGCGTCAAGTACATGATGTCTCTCCCTTGTTACACACAAGTCTAGTGAGTGCCGGGCGTTTTTGCCTGTTCCCTCACGTTGGCCTGTGCGGCGTTACGCAACGCTTCTTCGGCTTGTTGCTGGCGCAGGTGCTGCCAGTGCTCAAGCACGGCGGGCGGAGCCCACAGCTGCGGCTCGGAGGCCTCGAAGCCTTCCCTATGTTCTCTTTCGGCAACGCTGGCGCGCGCCAGTTCAAACGCCTGTTTCAGGTCGTCGGTCTGGTTCAGCGCTTCCGCGAACAGGGCATCGCCAAAGTAGGTGAAGTCGGCTTCTTCCGAACAACCGAAGGAGACGCGGTCGGCCCGGGCAGCGGTCATGATCAGCGTGCGCTCGTCTTTGAGCGGGGCGATATAGCCCCCTGAATAGCAGGCAGAGATGACGATTACCTTGTCGCGATCCTTCAGCGGGGCCAGGGCAGTGGCCAGCTCGTCAGCAGAAAGATCGGCCAGTTGCAGGCGGGGCTGGTCGAGCACCAGTTGGTGGTCCTGGCTGCCATGGCTGGTGAGGTAGATGAACACCAGGTCTTCGGGGCCGCTGCGCTCTGCCAGGGTGGTGGCGGCGCGGGACAGGTTCTCGCGTGTGGCCATGGGGCGTGTGGCCATGTGGTCGCGGTGGTTGACCAGCGTGACCTGGCCACTCGCGCCAAAGCGCACCTTGAGCATGTTGCTGACGTAGTCGGCTTCGCGCAGGAATACGCTTTGCTGGCCATCGCCGGCCACTACCAGGCTATACAGCTGGATCGGTGGCGCCGAGCGTGGTACCCGAGCCAGTGCCTCGTTCAGCAACCGGCCCTGGTTGAGCAAAGCCAGGTCCAGTGGGTCTGGTAGCAGCTTGCCATTTTGGTCGCGCACGCGCACGCCGTTGGCCCATGTTCCGCTTTCGACCTTGCCACTGGCCAGGATCAGTCGCCCGTGGCCATGGTAGGCATCGTTCAGGAACCCGCCGATGTACTTGCTGCCGTCGGGCAGTTGCAGGCTGCCTTGGCCCGACAGGTGCCAGTCGGCGAACTCACCCTTGTAGTGGCTGCCATCGCTGCCCAGCAGTTCCCCTTCGCCGTTCAGCGAGCCGTCCTTGAATTCCCCGATCCACACATCGCCATCGGCATTTTCGTAGCGGCCACGGCCCTCCAGGCGGTTGTCCTTGAACTCGCCGATGTACTGCTCGCCATCAACGCTGTCGTAGGTGCCGGCGCCTTGTAGCTGGCCGTTGACGAAGAGGCCGCTGAACTGGTTGCCGCTGGCATCGCTGCGCACCCCGGCGCCGTTGGGCTTGCCCTTGGCGAACAAGCCTTGATAGCGACTGCCGTCGGCCAGCTCCAGCTGGCCTGCGCCGTCGTACAGGTCGTCCTTGAACTGGCCGCGGTAGGTCTGGTCGGCTTGTTTGAGGGTGCCCTCGCCGTCGCGGCGGCCGTGGCGGAAGGTGCCGCTATAGTGGCTGCCCGGGGTGGTCAGGTCGCCCAGGCCCTGAAACAGCCCCTCGGCGAACTGGCCGCGGTAGACCTCGCCGTTCTGGCCATGCCATTCGCCCTGGCCGTGCCACTGGCCGTCCTTGAAGCTGCCGGCGTACCAGCTGCCGTTGGGGTAGTCGATTCGGCCCTCGCCCTGCAGCAGGCCATTGACCACCTGCCCCCGGTAACGCCCACCGTCAGGCAGCCGTGCGTCCGGCGGGAGCAGCGATTCGCCATCGCCACAGGCGGCGAGCAGCAGGACCAGGGTAATGGGGAGCAATGGACGCATGGCAAGGACCGGGCAATAGGTCTGCCGAGTATGACGCAGAATGGGGTCCTGAGACAGCGAGCCCATGTGTCGGCGCACAGCCTTGGAACCTTGCGCGTGCCCTGTAGGAGCGGCTTCAGCCGCGAACACCGGCGAAGCCGGTGCCCTCAACCGTGTTGCTTCTTCGCGGGCGCGCCCGCTCCCACAGGTGCCACGTTGCCTTCAAGGTGCAATCAGCGCACACCCGGTGAAACGATGATCTTCACATTCTCCTCTTTGTTGTTCACCAGTTCCTCGAAGCCCAGCTCGACAATCTGCTCCAATCCGATCCGGCCGGTTACCAGCGGGCGAATATCCAGACGACCATCAGCAATGAAGGCAATCACGTCGGCAAACTCGCCGTTGTACGCCAACGCCCCCAGCACCTGCTTCTCGGTGGACACCAGCTCGAAGAAGTTGAACTCGCTGGGCTCTTCGAAAATACCCACCAGCACGCACTTGCCTGCTTTGCGGATGGTGTCGATGGCCAGCTTGGCCGTATGTTTGTTGCCGATGCACTCAAAACTCACATCGGCGCCCAGCCCTGCTGTCAGTGCGCGGATTTCCGCCTGGGCATCGCACTGGCTGGGGTCCAGCACAACGTTGGCGCCTACCTCTTTGGCTTTGGCTTTGCGCGCAGAGGACATTTCAAGGGCGATGACCTGCGCCGCCCCCGCAGCCTTGGCGCACATGATGGTGCAAAGGCCGATGGTGCCGGCCCCCACCACTACAACGGTTTGCCCAAGCAGGCTGCCGGCCTTTTTCACCGCGTGCATACCCACCGCCAGTGGTTCGATCAGTGCCCCGGCTTCGGCAGGGAAGCCCTGCGGCAGCCGGTAGAGCAGGTTGGCGGGCACGTTGACCAGCTCGGCGAACGCACCGTTGTTCATCAGGCCGGTGAACGCCAGGCGCTCGCAGATGTTGTACAGGCCATGGGTGCAGTAATAGCAGGTGCCGCAATGCTGGCAGGCGTCTGCCGCCACCGGGTCGCCTACGGCATAGCCCTCCACGCCTTCGCCAAGCTTGGCGATGTGGCCGCAGAATTCGTGGCCGAGGATACACTGGCCCTGAATGCCGGTCAGCGGGTGCGGGGCCTCTACCGGGATGAACACCGGGCCGGCAACATACTCGTGCAGGTCGGAGCCGCAGATGCCGCACCAGTCCACCTTGATCTGCACCCAGCCCGGCGCAGGGTCGGCCGGCAAAGGTACCTGTTCGACACGAATATCGTTGCGGCCATGCCAGACGGCCGCGCGCATGTGGGTGTGGCTCAGGTCATTCATTGTTGTTCTCCAGGCTCACGAAAAGGGCTTAGTGCTTGCGCAGGAATGCGAGCAGTTGCTGGTTGACCTGTTCGGCCGCCTCCATCTGCACCATGTGGCCGGCCTCTGGCAGCACCAGTACTTCGGCTTCCAGGCCCTCGGCATGGCTGGCCGGGATGATCGCATCCTTGCCACCCCACACCACCAGTGCCGGGTGATTGCCCAGTACCCCGCGCAAGTCGTGGCGCTGCCGGTCGCCGTCGGCGAGCGCGCCTGCCAGCTGCTGCAGGGCCTGGTCCACACCTTCCAGGCGCTTGAACTTGAGCATGTCCTCCAGCATTTGCCGGGTGACCAGCGCCGGGTCGGCAAACAACTGCACCATCTGCGGTTTGAGTGCATTGCGGTTGGCAGCGGTGACGAAACCTTGCAAGTACTGCCCGTTGATCGCTTCGCCCAGCCCGGCGCTGGCCACCAGGCTCAGGCTGGCTACCCGTTGCGGTGCCAGGCGCGCCACGTTGAGGCTGACGGCACCGCCCATGGAATGGCCGGCCAGGTGGGCCTTGGCGATGTCCAGGTGGTCGAGCAGGGCGAGCACGGTTTCGCTCAACTCATCCAGGTCGCCCCGCTGCAGGGCTTTGGCCGACTCGCCGTGGCCCGGCAGGTCGAGGGCGATGACCCGCCGCTCGGCAGCCAGTGCCGGGTGATTGAACAGCCAGTTGTTGAGGTCACCGCCAAACCCGTGCACCAGCACCAGCGGTGTGCCGCCTTCACCCAGCTCGAACCAGCGCAGCAGACGCCCGCCTACTTCCGCCTTCTGAGGGGCCGGCCCTTGGCTCTGGTCGGTGCCGCCTTCGGCGACGAACTCGGCCTGGAAGCGCTGTACCACAGCATCGATCTCGGCCTCTTCTGCTTCGCCTTCGACGACCACCGCCAGCAGTGCGCCGACGGGCAGGGTTTCATCCGGTTTGGCCACCTGGCGGCGCAGCACGCCGTTGAACGGCGCTTCGACGCTGCTGCTGATCTTGTCGGTCTCGACGTCCAGCACCTCGTCGCCCTTGCTGATTTCGTCACCTTCCTGCTTGAGCCAGGTGTCCACCCGGCCCTCGGTCATCGACAGGCCCCACTTGGGCATGGTCAGGGTATGGATCTGGCTCATGCGGCACTCCTTGCGGCTTCGATCACCTTGCGCACGGCGGCTTCGATCTTCGCCGCGTCAGGGATGTACAGGTCTTCCAGGGCATCGGAGAACGGCACCGGAGTATGCGGCGCGGTGACCATTTCGATCGGGCCCTTGAGTGCGGCAAAAGCCTTCTGCGCCACCAACGCGCTGATGTCGGTGGCCATCGAGCAGCGCGGGTTGGCTTCATCGATCACTACCAGGCGGCCGGTCTTCTCCACACTTTCCAGAATGCTGTCTTCGTCCAGTGGGCTGGTAGTGCGCAAATCCAGCACCTCGCAGTCGATGCCCTGGCGGGCCAGGTTGTTGGCGGCCTCCAGCGCCACATGCACCATGCGCCCGTAGGTAACAAGGGTCACATCGTCGCCGTCGCGCACGAAGTTGGCTTCGCCGAACGGTACGGTGTACACCTCTTCCGGCACCTCGCCCTGCATGCTGTACAGCAGCTTGTGTTCGCAGAAGATCACCGGGTCGTTGTCGCGGATCGCCTGGATCAACAGGCCCTTGGCATCGTAAGGCGAGGAGGGGCACACCACCTTCAGGCCGGGGATGTGCGTCCATAGCGAGGTGAGCATTTGCGAGTGCTGGGCCGCCGCGCGCAGGCCGGCGCCATACATGGTGCGCATCACCAGCGGGGTCACTGCCTTGCCGCCGAACATGTAGCGGAACTTGGCGGCCTGGTTGAGGATCTGGTCCAGGCAGCAGCCGGCGAAGTCGACGAACATCAGTTCGCACACCGGGCGCAGGCCCTGGGTGGCAGCACCGACGGCCGCGCCGACGTAGCCGATTTCCGACAGCGGTGCATCAAGCACGCGGCCGGGGAATTGGTGGTACAGGCCTTTGGTCACGCCCAACACGCCACCCCAGGCGTCATCCTCGCCGGGCGCACCGGCACCGCCGGCGACGTCTTCGCCAATGATGAACACCGTGTTGTCGCGGCGCATTTCCTGGGCCAGGGCTTCGTTGATGGCCTGCTGGTAGCTGATCTTTCTTGCCATGGTGGTTCTCCTGTTGTTCTTGTAATCCGCGGCTCAGGGGTAGGCGACGTAGACGTCGGTGAGCAGGTCGGCGGGCTGTGGCTTGGGATCGGACTTGGCGCGGCGAACGGCGTCTTCGATCAGGTCCTCGACGCGGGCGTCGATGGCGTCCAGTTGCTCGGCCGTGAGCAGGCCGGCGCGGGTGGTCTTGTTGCGAAATTGCATGAGGCAGTCGCGGGATTCGCGCAGGTTCTTCACTTCATCAGGGGCGCGGTAGGTTTGCGCATCGCCTTCGAAATGGCCGTAGTAACGGCTGAGCTTGACCTCGATCAGCGACGGCCCTTGCCCGGAACGGGCGCGCTCGATGGCGGCGCCGGCGGCCTCGTATACGGCAAAGAAGTCGAAGCCGTCGATGGTGACGCCTGGCATGCCGAAGCCGGCAGCGCGGTCGGCAATATGGTCGCAGGCGACGGACCAGTTGGAGGCAGTGGCCTCGGCGTAGCCGTTGTTCTCGGCCACGAAGATGCAGGGCAGGTTCATGATCGACGCCATGTTCATGGCTTCAAACACGGCGCCCTCGTTGGATGCCCCATCGCCGAAGAAGGCTACCGACACGTCATCGCGGCCCTTGAGCTTGGCCGCCAGCGCCGCCCCGGCCACCAGTGGTGCGCCGGCGCCGACGATACCGTTGGCACCGAGCATGCCTTTTTCCAGGTCGGCAATGTGCATCGAGCCGCCCTTGCCGCCGCATACTCCGGTCTTCTTGCCGTAGATCTCGGCCATCATGCCGTACACGTCCACGCCTTTGGCGATGCAGTGGCCATGGCCGCGATGGGTCGAGGCGATGCAGTCGCTGTCGCGCAGGTGGGCCATGACCCCGGCGGCAGAGGCTTCTTCGCCGGCATACAGGTGGACGAAACCGGGAATTTCGCCGGTGGCGAACTCCACATGCAGGCGTTCTTCGAAGGCGCGGATGGTCCGCATGACTTCATAGGCATGCAGCAGTTGTTCAGTACTGAGTTGATTGGACATCTTGTTGTTCTCCGGGGTTGTCTCAACACGGGTTTGCAGGGTGCAGGCGGTGGCCGCGCGGGACGGCCAGCAAGTGGTGGCGGGCGGCATGCGCCAGCACGGCCTCGACGTCCACGCTGAGTGGGCCTTGGTGGTCGAGGGTGATGGTGGGCGTGTCATGCTCGGCAAATTCGATTTCGCGTTCGCCGTCCAGGGCCAGGGTGCCGCTGGCCAGGCTCAGGCGATGGGCGACGCCGGGCGTCAGCGGACCGCAGGCGGAGATGCCGCAGGCTTGCAGCAGGCCGGGCGCCAATGGCGCCAACAACGCCTGTTCGGCACCGGGGGCCAGGCGTACCCAGGCGCCGTGCGGATCTTGCCGTGACACCGGGCACCATAGGCCGCACAGGGCCGACAGGCCGATGGCGTGGGGTTCGGCGAAGCAGGCGAAGACTTCGCAGAGGTCCTCGCTGCGGCTGAGCGCACGGGCACCGATGAAGCGCTGCGGCGACACGGCCACCTCGACCAAGGCCCATTCGGCCAGCTGTTGTTCAGGCACGTTCACCAGTAAGCGTTTGTTGCGGCGCAAGCCGATGCTGGCCGGTACCCGGCCACTGGCAAGCAGGCCACCGGCCAGGCCCGCGCTGGTGGCTTCACGAAGTTCGGGGAAGGCGTTGTTGGTGCCGGTGGACAGGGTCAGCAGCGGCACGTCACCGGCCTCGGCGGCGACCGCCTTGTGGGTGCCATCACCACCCAACACGGCGATCATCGCCACGCCGCGCTCGACCATGCGCCGGGTAGCCAGGCGGGTATCGGCCACGGTCTGGCTCAGTGGCAGGTCGAGGATCTCGATGGCCGGCCAGTGCTGGTCACGGGCCCCTGGGCCCTGGCTGGCCTTGAGCACTGCGGCAGCGATGCCGGTCATGTCGCTGGGCAACAACACCTGGCCAATGCCGGTGGCGCCGAAAGCGGCCAGCAGGCGCTGGATAGCCGAGGCCTTGTCGGTGCTTGAATAGAGCCCGGCATTGGCGGTCAGGCGGCGCAGGTCGCGGCCAGAGGCAGGGTTGGCAATGATCCCGACAATCGGGGCGGGTAGCGGCATGGCGCACCTCATATTTTTGTTTGCAAGGGGAGGAGCAAGCGGGGTGCCAGCTTTCTTCGCGATGGCTGAAGTTGCCGGACTAGAGGGTTCTGGTCGTGTTCGGGCAGGTCTTCACGGGTGTGGCGGCGAGACGCCGGGTGCCAGCGCCGGGCCAGCGTTGCCGAGACGCTGAGACGCTGCGTCTCAAGCCAGCCGGTAATCACACAGTGCTTGTCGGGGCATGCCCAGAGGCGCTTAATGGCCGGACAACGATAAAAACAGTAACGAGAACCGGAGGGCCTGAATGCTTGCCGCGAACTCCCGAGCCCATGTGGACTGCGTCAGCAGGGTGTTGAAGAATGCCGACCGCCTGCCGCAGGCGCCGGTACCACCACTGATTCTCGATTCATGGCGTCGCTCCATGGATGTGTACCGCCTCGACCCCGGTTCTCAGCAGGGGCCGCGTATCCTTTCCCAAAGCCTGCTCAACGAATGCCGCGAACGCGCCGAGCTGTTCCTGCGCATCGCCAGCGATGCCGTGGCGCGCTTGCACGAACGGGTGCGCGGCGCTGACTACTGCGTGCTGCTTACCGATGCCCAGGGGCGAACCATCGATTACCGGGTCGAGTCGGCCATCCGTAACGACTGTCGCAAGGCTGGGCTATATCTGGGGACCTGCTGGTCGGAGGGCGAGGAGGGCACATGCGGCGTGGCGGCGGTACTGACCAGCAAGGCCCCGGTCACGGTGCACAAGCGCGATCACTTTCGCGCCGCCTTCATTGGCCTGACCTGCACAGCGGCGCCGGTGTTCGACCCGTTGGGCGAGCTGCTGGGCGTGGTTGATGTGTCGGCCTTGCAGTCGCCGGACGATCGGCGCAGCCAGCACCTGATCCGCCAACTGGTCGAGCAGACGGCCCGCGAGATTGAAAACGCCTTCTTCATGCACAGCGCCCAGGGCCACTGGGTGATGCGCGCCCACGGCACGCCTGGCTATGTGGAGAGCCAACCCGACTACCTGCTGGCCTGGGATGCCGATGGCCGCTTGCAGGCAATAAACAGCCTGGCGCGGCAACGGC
Organism: Pseudomonas putida; assembly: GCA_041879295.1. NCBI lineage: Bacteria > Pseudomonadati > Pseudomonadota > Gammaproteobacteria > Pseudomonadales > Pseudomonadaceae > Pseudomonas > Pseudomonas putida. The sequence goes on from CP047152.1 coordinate 630,662, forward strand.
TGGTGGAACGCCTGGGACGCTTGCCCGAGCACATTGGTGAACTGTTCGACATCGACCAGCTGCGCCGGGTGAGCGCGTCGTCCGCCCAGCGTCTGCCTGGTCTGGGCGGTTTGTATGGCAGGGTCAGCGCACCGCAGCAACGCCAGCGTGCGCAGCCTGTGCGCCAGGCCCAGGACACCCGCATCGAGCAGCACCTGCGGTTGGCCACGCGGGTCAAGGACTGCAACCTGGCGGTGCTGGTACTGGGGGAGACCGGGGCCGGCAAGGAAGTATTCGCCCGCCAACTGCACCAGCAAAGCCAGCGCTGTGATGGCCCATTCGTTACCCTGAACTGCGCGGCCATCCCGGAAACCCTGATCGAAAGCGAGTTGTTCGGCTATGTGGCCGGGGCCTTCACCGGGGCTTCCAGCAAAGGCATGCAAGGGCTGTTGCAGCAGGCCGATGGCGGCACGTTGTTCCTCGACGAGATCGGGGACATGCCGCTGAACCTGCAAACCCGCCTGCTGCGGGTGCTGGCGGAGGGGGAGGTGGCGCCGCTGGGGGCGGCACGGCGGGAGCGGGTGGATATTCAGGTGATCTGTGCGACCCATCGCGATCTGGCGTCGATGGTGGAGGACGGGCGATTTCGTGAAGACTTGTACTTCCGCCTGGCCAATGCCCGCTTTGAGCTACCCCCCTTGCGTGAGCGTGATGACCGGCTGGGGCTGATTCACCAGTTGCTGGCCGAGGAGGCTGCGGCTTGCGGGGTGGAGGTGGTGTTGGCGGATGACGCGCTGCAGGCGTTACTGGTTTATCGCTGGCCGGGCAATTTGCGCCAGCTGCGGCAGGTGTTGCGGTATGCCTGTGCGGTGAGTGAGGGCGGGCAGGTGCGCCTACAGGATCTGCCGCAGGAGGTGCGTGGTGAAGCGGTTGGCTCGGCTGAAAGCGGGGTGTCGTGCCCGGCCCGGCAGCTGTTGCTGGACGCGCTGATCCGCCATCGCTGGAAGCCGGCGGATGCGGCGCGGGCTTTGGGTATTTCGCGTGCGACGCTTTATCGGCGAGTGCATGAGCATCGTATCGACATGCCGCGGATGAAGAGCTAGGGGCAATAAAAAACCCCGGCACAGGGCCGGGGTTCTGGTACATCACACTACACGATCACTCCTGGTTGGCCAGTTTGTGCTCGAGGTAGTGAATGTTGACGCCGCCTTTGCAGAAGCCTTCATCACGCACCAGGTCGCGGTGCAGCGGGATGTTGGTCTTGATGCCGTCGACGACGATCTCGTCCAGGGCATTGCGCATGCGCGCCATGGCTTCGTCGCGGTCCTTGCCGTAGGTGATCAGCTTGCCGATCAGCGAGTCGTAGTTCGGCGGAACCGAATAACCGCTGTACAGGTGCGAATCGACGCGTACGCCGTTGCCGCCTGGGGCGTGGAAGTGCTTCACCTTGCCTGGGCTCGGGATGAACTTCTTCGGGTCTTCGGCGTTGATCCGGCACTCCAGCGAGTGGCCACGGATCACCACGTCTTCCTGGCGGAACGACAGTTTGTTGCCAGCGGCGATGCTCAGCATCTCCTTGACGATGTCGATGCCAGTGACCATCTCCGATACCGGGTGCTCAACCTGCACGCGGGTGTTCATCTCGATGAAGTAGAAGCGGCCGTTTTCGTACAGGAACTCGAAAGTACCCGCACCACGGTAGCCGATCTCGATGCACGCATCGACGCAGCGCTTGAACACTTCCTGGCGGGCTTTCTCATCGATGCCCGGGGCTGGTGCTTCTTCCAGTACTTTCTGGTGACGGCGCTGCAGCGAGCAGTCGCGGTCGCCCAGGTGAATGGCGTTGCCCTGGCCGTCGGACAGTACCTGTACTTCCACGTGGCGTGGGTTGGTCAGGAACTTCTCCAGGTAAACCATCGGGTTACCGAAGGCTGCACCGGCTTCGGTACGGGTGAGCTTGGCCGAGGAAATCAGGTCCTCTTCCTTGTGCACCACGCGCATGCCGCGACCACCACCGCCACCGGCGGCCTTGATGATCACCGGGTAGCCGACGTCACGGGCAATCGCCAGGGCAACTTCTTCGTCTTCTGGCAGTGGGCCATCGGAGCCCGGTACGGTCGGTACGCCCGACTTGATCATCGCGTCCTTGGCCGAAACCTTGTCGCCCATCAGGCGAATGGTGTCGGCTTTCGGGCCGATGAAGGCGAAACCGGATTTTTCCACCTGTTCGGCGAAATCGGCGTTTTCTGCCAGGAAGCCGTAACCCGGGTGAATCGCAGTGGCGCCAGTCACTTCGGCGGCAGCGATGATCGCAGGGATATGCAGGTAGGAATCCTTGGACGATGCAGGGCCGATGCAGACCGACTCGTCTGCCAGGCCCAGGTGCATCAGTTCACGGTCGGCAGTGGAGTGCACGGCGACGGTCTTGATACCCAGCTCTTTGCAGGCACGCAGGATCCGCAGGGCAATTTCCCCGCGGTTGGCGATCAGGACTTTTTCGAGCTTCCCAGACATCGTTGGCTCTCCGCGATTCAAACGACGGTGAACAGCGGCTGGTCGAACTCAACCGGCTGGCCGTCTTCTACCAGGATGGCGTCGATGACACCGCCAATATCGGCTTCGATGTGGTTCATCATCTTCATGGCTTCGACGATGCACAGGGTGTCGCCTTTCTTCACGGACTGGCCAACTTCAGCGAAGTTAGGCGAGGTCGGCGAAGGCTTGCGGTAGAAGGTACCTACCATTGGCGAACGGATCACGGTGCCTTTCAGGGCCGGGGCGGCAACAGCAGCGGCTTCGGCGGCTGGGGCAGCAGCGGCGACCGGAGCTGCGGCAGGGGCGGCAGCCATAGGCGCCGGTGCATAGAACTGCTGGGCAGCTGGAGTCTTGCTGTGACGGCTGATACGGACCGACTCTTCGCCTTCCTTGATCTCCAGTTCGTCGATGCCAGACTCTTCCAGCAGCTCGATCAGTTTCTTGACTTTACGGATATCCATTAATCATCAACTCCCAAAGGTTCGGTCAGGGGGCGAAATACAAAAAACGTATCTGAAACGTTTCTCTCGAACCCCGGCCCATTTAGGCCAGGGTTTTCATCATTTGGGCTGTGCGTTGGCAGCCAGTTGTTCCAGTGCGGACTCCAGGGCCAGTCGATAACCGCTGGCGCCCAGACCGCAGATCACCCCTACGGCAACATCGGAAAAGTAGGAGTGGTGACGGAACGGTTCGCGTTTGTGCACGTTGGACAGGTGCACTTCGATGAATGGGATGCTCACCGCAAGCAATGCGTCACGTAATGCGACGCTTGTGTGGGTGAAAGCAGCCGGATTGATCAGGATGAAGTCCACACCCTCGTTGCGTGCGGCGTGAATGCGGTCGATCAGTTCGTATTCAGCATTGCTCTGCAGGTACTGCAGATGGTGGCCTGCGGCGCGGGCACGTTGCTCCAGGTCCTGGTTGATCTGAGCCAGGGTCACGGCGCCATAGTGGCCTGGCTCGCGAGTACCGAGCAGGTTGAGGTTGGGGCCGTGGAGCACCAGTAGCGTTGCCATCTGCGGATTCCTTGGATTTGTAGGGCAATTCGACACAGCGCGGCGAGTGTGCCGTAAAGCAACGGCAAGTGTCCAGTTCCCGGCAATAGCCAGCACGATGTCCGAGGTTCGCGCGAAGTATGTGACCGGATAATTAAATCCGGTCATTCATTTCAGGATTTTTCCCGGCTCGCGGGAAGTTATAGACCGACTTTGCCGCGTACGCGCGTCAGAATCTGCGCAAATTCACCGGCATTTATCTCGCCAATCACCCGATCAGCGGTAATTTCGCTGCCGTTCGCAGCAAAAAACAGCAGGGCGGGTGGGCCGAACAGTTGGTAGCGGTCGAGCAGCTTGCGTTGCTCGGCATTACTTTCGGTGATGTCGAAACGCAGCAGTTTGAAGCCGGACAGCTGAGTTTGCACCTGCGGTGCATTGAGCACCTCATGCTCGATCACCTTGCAACTGATGCACCAGTCGGCGTACCAGTCCAGCAGCACTGGCTGGCCGGCGGCCTTGGCTTGCGCCAGGGCTGCGTCCATGGCGCCAGGTGTGGTGATGGTCTGCCAGGCATCGGCTTTTGCTGCCGGCAGACCGCCGCTGGCGGCCAGTGACGCAACCGGCAGTGGGCGCAGTGGGTCGCCCTGGCCAGTGAGGGCGCCGTACCAACAAGCCAGCGCGTACACCAGCAAGGCCAGACCGAGCAGTTGCGCCAGGCGCTGGGGCGTCGTCTTGACGACGAATTCCAGGGCGCCGAGGAACAGTGCCACACCCGCAGCGAGGAAACCGACCAGCAGCAAGGTCACAGGGCCAGGCAGTACACGGCTGAGCAAGCCGATGGCCAGCCCCAGCAGCAGTACGCCGATGGCGTTTTTCACCGTGTTCATCCATGGGCCGCTTTTGGGCAGCCAGGCCGCGCCCCCGGTGGCCACCAGCAGCAACGGCGCACCCATGCCCAAACCCAGGGCGAACAGCTTGAGCGCACCACCCAGGGCATCGCCACTGGCACTGATATAGAGCAAGGCACCGGCCAAGGGCGCCGATACACACGGAGAAACCAGCAAGCTGGAGAGCACACCGAGCACTGCTGCGCCCAGCAGCGAGCCGCCCCGGGTGTGGTTGGCGACGTTGTTCAGGCGGTTACTCAGGGCCTGGGGCAGCTTCAGCTCGAAGAGGCCGAACATGGCCAGGGCGAACACCACGAAGAACAGCGCGAAGGGAACCAGCACCCAGGCCGACTGCAGGCGCGCCTGCAGGTTCAGGCTTGCACCGAACAGGCCCATCAGTGCGCCGAGTACCGCGAAGCTGGCCGCCATTGGCAGCACGTAGGCCAGCGACAGCGCCAGGCCGCGCACGCCGCCAACCTGGCCGCGCAGCACCACACCGGAGAGGATCGGTAGCATTGGCAGGACACAGGGGGTGAAGGTCAGGCCGACCCCAGCGAGGAAGAACAGCAGTAGCGACTTCCAGTTCCAGCCGTGTTCGCGGGTGGCCGGCGCGTTTGCAACGCCTTCGCCATCGATACTCAGGCGTGCGGTTTCCGGTGGGTAGCACAAGCCCTTGTCGGCGCAACCCTGGTAGCCCACCAGCAGGGTGAAGGCGCGTGGGTCTTTGCGTGGCAACTCGATATCGAGCACGCCGTGGTAAACCTCGACGTCGCCGAAAAATTCATCGTGCTTGGGCTCACCCTTGGGGATGTTCGGCGTGCCCAGGGTGATATCGGCCGGTTCCGTGTGGAACTGGAAGCGGTGCCGGTAGAGGTAGTAGCCATCGGTGGCGACGAAGCGCAGCTTGATGGTTTGCGCATCGGCCTGGACAAGGTTGAGCTTGAAGGCCTCGTGTACCGGCAGGAAGTCGGCGTTGTTGGCCAGCGAAGCGGCGCCGAGGGTGGCGCTGGGGCGGTTGTCGAGCAGGCCTGCGGCGAAGGCAGGGCTGGCCAGCAGCAGTAACAGCATGAAAAACAGGCGGCGCATGGCGGACTCGCGAGGTGGAACTTGCTGCGCATGATAGCGGAGTTGGTGTGGGTTGGGGCCAGTAGTGCTCGCCATGACATGTGCAGTGCCTGGGTGATCGAGCGCCGCCCGCGCGGCGCATCGCGAGCTGCGCTCGCTCCTACGTTTGTTTCGGGCCAGTAACGCCAGTGACAGGCGCGCGCGACCGCCTTGTTTTTACGACGCGATATCACGCCATGCGCCAAGGGGGTCGCGCGCAACTCCCCCAGGAAAAATTGGCCCGAAACAAACGTAGGAGCGAGCGCAGCTCGCGATGCGCCGCGCGGGCGGCGCTCGATCGCCCAGGCGCTGAAAAGCTCAACTCAAACCCTGAACGCTCGCACCGCCCGGTTCAGCTCACCGCCCAGGCTCAGCAACTGTTCGCCCTGTTCACGCCCCTCGCCAATGCGTTGCAGGTTGTCTTCACCCAATTCGTGAATCCGCTCGCTGTGATCACGAATCTCGCTCACCGCGCCACTCTGCTGCGCCGTGACATCAGCAATCCGCACCGCCGTATCGGAAATGGTTCGAATGGCACAGACAATCTCATCCAGTGCCCCATCCGCGGCTTGGGCTTGATTGGCCGTGGCCTCGGCGTGTTCCAGCTGCGCGCGCATCCCCGCCACCGAACTTCTGGCGGCCTGCTGCAAGCGGTCGATCAATGCCTGAATCTCGCCGGTAGCGCCCGTGGTGCGCTGGGCCAGTGAGCGCACCTCATCGGCAACCACGGCAAAGCCACGGCCCATCTCGCCGGCACGGGCCGCTTCTATCGCGGCGTTCAGTGCCAGCAGGTTGGTCTGCTCGGCAATCGAGCGGATCACCGTCAGCACCCCGCCAATGGTTGCCGACTCTTCCGCCAGTTGCTCGATCATGCGGGCGTTGCCTTGCACTTCATCGACCAGTTCACGCAAGCCCGACAGGCTCTGGCCAATTACCGCCTGGCCTTGTTCCACGGCACGCCCGGCATCGCGACTGGCCTCGGCGGCTGCGCTGGCGTCACCGGCCACTTGTTGAATGGTCGCTTCCAGTTCGCCCAAGGCATCGCGGATCTGCCCGGTATCGCCGGCCTGGCGTTCGGCGCCGCCGTGCAGCGCGGCGCTCATGCCGGCCAGGGCGTGGCTGCTGCCGGCCACCTGCTCGGCGTTATGGCGAATGGTGCCTACCAGCTCCACCAGGTACTGACGCAGGCGGTTGAGCGACTCCTGAATGTCATGCAGTTCGCGGTTGGTCTTGCCCAGGACGATGGCCTGGGCGAAGTCGCCCTCGGCCCAGCGTGACAGGGCCGGGGCCAGGCCGGTCAGGGTGCGTGCCAGGCGCCGTTGCAGCGTGTCGATCAGTAGGGCGATCAGCAGGATCAGGCCGATCATCAGGCCTTGGATGATGCGCACCTCGGCAGCGATTTTTGCATGCTGGCCGCGTACTTCGGGCTCCAGCGCGGCGATGGCCTGTTGTACTGCTTCCAGGCGCTGGCCGGTGCTGGCGGCCAGCTCGGCGCGGCGCTCGATCTGTTCGCGGGTGCGTTGCAGTTCGGCCGGGTAGCGATTGAGCAGGCTTTGCAATTCACGCTTAAGGCCCACGGCAATGTCTTCCTGTTGGGCGCTGGCCTGGGATTCCAGGCCCATCATTGCAGCGAAGTCGTCTGCACCGGATTCGGCCGTGCGGGTTACGCCGAGCAGTGGCAGGCCGTCGACTATCTGCGCCTGGGCGCGGATCAGTTGTAGCTCGCGCTCCACCTCATCGGCCAGTTCCGGGCGGCCGCTGCTGACCAGCTTGTCGCGAGCCAACGACAGCCGGCTCAGGTGCACGGTGGCGTCGAGCAAGGGCAGCAAGTAGCGATTGGCCTCGGCGTTGCCACTGTCGCGGGCGTAGCTGGCCATTTGCTCGAAGTTCGCCCCTAGCTCCCGTTCGGCTTGCAGCAACAGGGCTTGCGGGTCGCCGGCCAGCTTGCCGGCGGCCAGCAGTTCGTTGGCGGTGAAGGCCTGCAGGCTATCCAGGCTGGGGCGCAACTTCTCGGCCAGCTCAACGGGCCAGTCCGCCAGTGCGGTCTGCAACTGCTGGTTCGCCTCCATGGCGGCGGCCTGGCGCAGGGCATCGCCGTTGCCCAGGTAGGCCTGGATATTGCGCGCCGCCTGGTTCTGAAACTGCTGGGACAGGCCCAGATAGCGCTCCATCATCTGGTAGGGGCGCTCGAGGGCGCGCTGCGACCACCACAGGGTGGCGCCCAAGGCGATACACACGGTCACCAGCAACAGGGTGTTGAAATTGGTCAGCCACTTCAGGCGCATAGCCACGAACTTCCTGCGCAGGGGAGAGGTAGGCGCCTGAAGTTATTGCGATTTTGTGACGGGGTGATGACGCCAGGGGCTTGGAGTCAGAAAAAAGTGGCACAGTGCCTCTATTGGTATGGCCGGCACAGTGAGTGCGAATCTCAGGGCTCTACACGAACGACGCAATTACGCCCCGCATGCTTGGCCCGGTACAGCGCCTCGTCTGCTGCACTGGCCATGGTCAATGCATCCAGCCCCTCATCCAGTTGCACCACGCCGGCGCTGAAGGTGCACTGCAAGTCTCGTGGCTGCGCCGGGTAGAGAATTTCGGCAAAGCGCCGGCGAATTTCGTCCAGCACTTTGTGTGCGGCGTCCAGCGCGGTATTGGGCATGACGATGGCGAATTCCTCGCCACCGTAGCGGCCAATGAAATCGGTCTTGCGCAAGCGCTGCTTGAGGAATAGAGCAAGGCTCTTGATCACTCGGTCGCCCATGGGGTGGCCATGGCGGTCGTTGATCTTCTTGAAGTGATCGATGTCGAGCATGGCAAAGCTCAACGGCTGCTGCTCACGGCGGGCGCGGAAGCTGCAGTCTTCCAGCAGCTGCAGGATATGAGTGTGGTTGTACAGCCCGGTCAGGCTGTCGCGAACCATGCGCGCCTTCAAATGGCGGGCGCGGGCGGCGCGGTTGCGCACGGTAGTGATCAGGTGGCGTGAGCGAAACGGCTTGGTCAAAAAGTCATCACCGCCTTCGCTCATGGCATCCAGTTGCTTGTCCAGGTCGTCCTCGGCAGACAGGTAGATGATCGGCACACTCACATAACGGTCACTGTGGCGGATTACCTTGGCCAGCTCCGGGCCGGTGCAGGCCGGCATGTACAGGTCAAGGATGATCAGGTCGGGCTGGAAGTCGGCAAGCTCTGCCATCGTGCGGATCGGGTCGGTTAGGCTGCGGGTGAGCATGCCGGCGCCGGCCAGTACACGCTCGGTGTACAGGGCCTGGGTGCGCGAGTCGTCGATGATCAGCACGCGCAACGGGTCGTGCGGGGCGGTGTTGGTCAGCAGTTCGACCTTTTCCAGCAAGCTGGAAGCTTCCAGGCTGCCGGTGAGAAAGTCCTGGCCACCGGCGCGTACTGCGGCAAGGCGGGTTGGGGTGTCGGCTTCGTGATGGCTGAAGAACAACAACGGAATGGAGCGTGCCAGGCCCTGCTGCACCTGGGCGGCCAGCAGCAAGCCCAGGCCGGCGCCGGTGAAGTCGACATCCATGATGATGGCCGACGGCGGGTACTCGCTGATCGAGGCGAGAAACGCTGCGGCGCTGGGCAACGCTTGCACCACCAGACCAAAGAATTCCAGTTGCTGGGCCAGGCGCTGGGCACGCTCGTGGTCCTGCAGCAGGATGTACACCGGTTTGCGCACGGGCAGCAGCAGCTGGTCGAGCGGATCGTCCTTGCGCAGGCCGTTACGCGTCAGCGGCTGGACGGGGCACTGCGGGCTTGGCTCGACTGCTTGGCTCATGTCCTGGCTACTTATAGGTTGGGATGTGCAGGGGCAATGATGGCTCTATGCTAGCAGCTCTTTTCAAGTGCGTGAGTGCCCTGCGTCAACAAAGCGGGTAGAACGAATATTCAGTTGCTGACTGAATGGTCGCTTATGCGTACGGTGGTGTCTGCTTTATAGTGCTGGCATGCGGGCTTACCGTGGCACCCTAGCGCAGGCCTGTGGTCAAAGCCCCTGAACCGTCGTGACTGATTAAGGACAAAGCCATGCTGGACTGGAAAAACCGAGAGGCCAAAGCCGAGCCCCGTGAGCGTGTCGACGGGCGCGGCGCTGCCGCCCGTAGCTACCTTGGCGGCCTTTGGAGCCGTGCCTTGGGGACCCTGATCGGGTTGTACCTGCTGGTGTGTATCGGCCTGGGCTGGTACTGGAGCCAGGAGCCGGCTCTGTTCCCGGTGCAGCAAAACGCCCAGGCTGCAGCCGAACGTGCTGGCCAGCAGATGGTGGTGGGCTATACCACCGTCGAAACCCTCAAGACCGTGGCCAACACTTTGCTGAACAAGCCGGGCGGCTACATTTCCAACGACCGCTTCCCGCCGGGGCTGTGGATGGACAACATGCCAAGCTGGGAATATGGCGTGCTGGTCCAGGTCCGCGACCTGTCCCGTGCTCTGCGTAAAGACTTCGCCCGTTCGCAGTCGCAGTCTACCGAAGACGCCGACCTGGCCAAGGCCGAGCCCCGCTTCAACTTCGACAACAAGAGCTGGATTCTGCCTTCGAGCGAGTCGGAGTTCGAAGAAGGCATCAAGTCGCTGACCCGCTACCAGACCCGCCTGGCTGCCGGCGACAAGGGCGCGATCTTCTATACCCGCGCCGACAACCTGAACAACTGGCTGGGTGACGTGGCAACCCGTCTGGGCTCGCTGTCGCAGCGCCTCTCGGCCAGCGTTGGCCGGGTCAAGCTCAACTCCACGCTGAAGACCGAGTCGGTCGTTGCCGGCCAGGCGCCGCAGGTGGATGAGGAGCTGGTGGAAACGCCATGGCTGCAGATCGACAACGTGTTCTACGAAGCCCGCGGCCAAGCCTGGGCGCTGTCGCACCTGCTGCGTGCCATCGAGGTGGACTTCGCCGACGTGCTGGCGAAGAAGAATGCCACGGTCAGCGTGCGTCAGATCATCCGTGAGCTGGAAGCCTCGCAAGAGCCGCTGTGGAGTCCGATGGTGCTCAACGGCAGTGGCTTCGGCATGTGGGCCAACCACTCGTTGGTCATGGCCAACTACATTTCCCGGGCCAACGCCGCGGTTATCGACCTGCGTCAGCTGCTGTCGCAGGGTTGATGATGGCTATCAGCCCAGCCGAGGCCGCCCATCGGGCGGCTTCCGACCGCGAGCTGGTGACCTGGGTGGACGAAACCGACCAGGTACTGGGCGCCTTGCCTCGTGCCGAGCTGCGCGAGCGTGGCCTGATCGGGCGCTGCACATTCATTCTGCTGTTCAACAGTGCCGGTGAACTGTGTGTACACCGCCGTACGCTGAGCAAGGCGCTGTACCCGGGGTATTGGGATGTGGCGGCGGGCGGCATGGTCGCGGCTGGCGAAGCGTATGCCGAGTCGGCCGCGCGCGAGCTGGCCGAAGAGCTGGGCATCGAGGGCGCCGAGCTGCGCTTTCACGAGCGGTTCTACTTCGACCAGCCTGATAACCGCTTGTGGTGTGCGGTGTATTCGGCGGTGTCGGATGCACCGTTGCGGTTGCAGCCGGAAGAGGTGATCGAGGCGCGCTTCATCGGTCTGGAACAGGCTGAGCAGGAAAGCCTGAGCAAGCCTTATTGCCCGGACTCGTTGGCGGCGTTGCAGCGCTATAAGGCCACTTTGTAGGCTCGGGTTTGCCCGCGAAATACCGGCCCAGACACCCGTTTCGCAGGGCAAGGGCTTTGCCCTTATTCGCGGGTAAACCCGCTCCTACACAATCGCCGTATTTATCGTTACACTGCGCGCCCTTTTCGGGCTGCCGCAATTCTTGCAGCAGTAGCGCCGCCCCTGCCAGAGTGGGGCTTCGCGGTCGGCCTCAACCCCAAGGCACGACCAGTTTTTGTCCTCAGCACCGAGGAACAAAAGTGGCCAAGAAAGCTTCTTCCTTTTCCGCCCTTGGCGGTCTCGTGTACTCCACCGACGCCGGTCGGCACTGCCCCGACTGTGGCCAGCCGGTGGACGCCTGCACCTGCAAGCAGCAAATCATCCCCGAAGGCGACGGCATTGCCCGCGTGCGCCGCGAAAGCAAAGGCCGTGGCGGCAAGACCGTGACCACCGTCACCGGCGTGCCGCTGCCGCCCGACCAGCTCAAAGAACTGGCGACCACGCTCAAGCGCCGCTGCGGCACCGGCGGCGCCCTGAAGGACGGGGTTATCGAGATCCAGGGCGACCATGTCGAGCTGTTGATCGGCGAGCTGACCAAACAGGGTTTCAAGGCGAAAAAGTCCGGCGGCTGAGGCCATCGCGCGATTTTTTGCCCAGCGCTTTCTAAACTCGTTCCCGTGGTCAGAGTCTATGCCTGAGCACGGATGAATCGTCATTTTCAGCTTTTACACTCGCCCCGCTGCCTGCGGGCAGTGTCTTCGACTTATCTATAGGGGACTTGAATGTCCGTACGACGCACACGCAAAGACGATGGTAGCCAATGGACCGTGGCCGACAGCCGCAGTGTTTATGGTATCCGCCATTGGGGCGCTGGCTATTTCGCCATCAATGAAGCCGGGCGCGTCGAAGTACGCCCCAACGGCCCTCAAAGCGCTCCGATCGACCTGTTCGAACAGGTCGACGAACTGCGCCAGAGCGGCTTGTCGCTGCCCTTGCTGGTGCGCTTCCCTGACATTTTGCAGGACCGTGTGCGCCAGCTGACCGGTGCCTTCGACGCCAACATCGCGCGCCTGGAATACCAGAGCCAGTACACCGCGCTGTACCCGATCAAGGTCAACCAGCAGGAAGCGGTGGTGGAAAACATCATCGCCACGCAAAACGTTTCCATCGGCCTGGAAGCCGGCTCCAAACCCGAGTTGCTGGCAGTGCTGGCGCTGGCGCCGAAGGGCGGTACCATCGTCTGCAACGGCTACAAGGACCGTGAGTTCATTCGCCTGGCGCTGATGGGTCAGAAGCTTGGCCACAATGTGTTCATCGTCATCGAGAAAGAGTCGGAAGTGGCCCTGGTGATCGAAGAGGCCGCCGAGCTCAAGGTGAAACCACAGGTTGGCCTGCGCGTTCGCCTGTCGTCGTTGGCCTCGAGCAAGTGGGCCGACACCGGTGGCGAGAAGTCCAAGTTCGGTTTGTCCGCCGCCCAGTTGCTTTCGGTGGTGCAGCGCTTCCGCGATGCGGGCCTGGATCAGGGCATCCGCCTGCTGCACTTCCACATGGGTTCGCAGATCGCCAACCTGGCTGACTACCAGCACGGTTTCAAGGAAGCCATCCGTTATTACGGCGAACTGCGTGCGCTGGGCCTGCCGGTCGACCACATCGACGTGGGTGGCGGCCTGGGTGTGGACTACGACGGCACCCACTCGCGCAATGCCAGCTCGATCAACTACGACATGGACGACTACGCCGGCGTGGTGGTGGGCATGCTCAAGGAGTTCTGCGACGCGCAGGGCTTGCCGCACCCGCACATCTTCTCCGAGAGTGGCCGTTCGCTGACCGCGCACCACGCCATGCTGGTGATCCAGGTGACCGACGTCGAGAAACACAACGACGACGTACCGACCATCGAGAACAAGGAAGCCCTGCCCGAGACCGTGCAGTGGCTGGTCGACCTGCTTGGCCCGACCGACATCGAGATGGTCACCGAGACCTACTGGCGCGCCACCCACTACATGGGTGATGTGGCCGCGCAGTACGCCGATGGCAAGCTGAGCCTGGGCGAGAAGGCCCTGGCCGAGCAGTGCTATTTCGCCGTGTGCCGCCGCCTGCACAACTCGCTGAAAGCCCGCCAGCGCTCGCACCGCCAGGTGCTGGACGAGCTGAACGACAAGCTGGCCGACAAGTACATCTGCAACTTCTCGGTGTTCCAGAGCCTGCCAGACACCTGGGCCATCGGCCAGGTCCTGCCGATCATCCCGCTGCACCGCCTGGACGAAGAGCCGATGCGGCGTGCGGTATTGCAGGACCTGACTTGCGATTCCGACGGCAAGATCAACCAGTACGTTGACGAGCAGAGCATCGAAACCAGCATGCCGGTGCATGCGGTGAAGGAGGGTGAGGATTACCTGCTGGGCGTGTTCCTGGTGGGTGCCTACCAGGAAATCCTGGGTGACATGCACAACCTGTTCGGTGACACCGATTCGGTGAACATCTACCAGAATGCCGACGGCAGCGTGTACCACGCCGGTATCGAAACCCACGACACCATCGAAGACATGCTGCGCTACGTGCACCTGTCGCCGGAAGAGTTGATGACGCATTACCGCGACAAGGTTGCCAGCGCCAAGATCACTGCGCGTGAGCGGACCCAGTATCTGGATGCCTTGCGCCTGGGCTTGACCCGGTCTTCGTACCTGTCCTCCTGAAATGCAAAGGGGCCGTTGCGCGGCCCCTTTGACTATCACTCTCGGTGAGACGTCGCGGTGAGTTCGATTGTAATAGGCAATACTGCGCCACCCTCTTCGAGAAGAGTGGTACTCGAATAGCTGTAGACCTGCTCCTCAGTCCGCGCCGTTATTTTCAGGCCCTCCACGTGCAGCACGGCGCCCGATTGTCGAGTGACCAGGAAAGGCGTCAGCCTTTCAAGGCCCTTCAAGACCTGATCATCGTGCTGTTGTTTTTCAGCCACAAAGTACAAGTAGATCAGCGGCACTGTCGCCCCACCAGCATCGCTGAGCACCTCATAAATGGCACTCTGCTTGCCAATTGGAGTTTCAGAAACAATCTTGGTCAACACAGGCCTTGCATCTCTGGAGAAGATCCATAGGGTTTGACCGAGGATAAGCAGAAGCAGGCAAGCAATCAGCCATCTAATACCCGTATGACTTGGCATATTCGATCCCTTTCTTGATCCATTCCTGATCCTCGGGGTCGTCGCCATAAGGGGAGCTGCCCCACCATGATCCAAATGCTGAATTACTGGTCCCCGCGCGGCTCTGTGCCCATCCCGCCCCCCTCAACAGGAATTCCTCCGAAAGGCCAGCAGCAGTTCCAGTTGCGCCATAATTGAAATTACCTAAAGCCTCATATTGCCTTCCCTGTTGCTTGTAATCCCACTCGCCTCGATTACGAACCTTCGAATAGAACCACGACACTAGGGAAGGTCTGAAGTAGCCCTGTATTTCCGGTCGACTTCAGCCCTCGCTGCTTTTGAAAGCGGGCCGTCGATCAAATTCGACCAGGTAACCCGCTCAGTTCTCCGTTTTTGGCCGCCGCGAGCACCTCGCAGCAGCCATTTTCCGCATTACAGGTGCACCTTTCCTGCGGTAGTCAGCAAATGTCGGCGCGCCATCCATAGGTTCGACAGCGCGAACAGCGTCACCAGCTGAGCGGTGTTCTTGGCCAGGCCACGGAAGCGCACCTTCACGTAACCGAACTGGCGCTTGATCACTCGAAACGGGTGCTCGACCTTCGCTCGCACTTGTGCCTTGGCCTTCTCGATCTTGCGCTTGGCTTTGTACAGGGCGCTGCGTTTATCGAGCTTCTTGTAGGTGCTGCGGCGTGCTGCGACCTGCCAGATCACTTCGCGGCCAGCATGTTCGGGGCGCTTTTCGACGCCGGTGTAGCCGGCATCGGCGCAGACGACGTTCTCGTCACCGTGCAGCAGTTTGTCGACCTGGGTGATATCCGCCACGTTGGCTGCCGTGCCTACCACGCTGTGTACCAGCCCCGACTCATCATCCACGCCGATGTGCGCCTTCATGCCAAAGTAATACTGGTTCCCTTTCTTGCTCTGGTGCATTTCCGGGTCGCGCTTGCCGTCCTGGTTCTTGGTCGAGCTGGGCGCGTGGATCAGTGTGGCATCGACGATAGTGCCCTGGCGCAGCGACAGGCCGCGATCCCCCAGGTAGCCATTGATTACGCCGAGGATGCCGGCTGCCAGCTCATGTTTCTCCAGCAAGCGACGGAACTTGAGGATGGTGGTTTCGTCGGGAATACGCTCGAGGCTCAGCCCGGCGAACTGACGCAGGATGGTCGTCTCGTAGAGCGCTTCTTCCATGGCCGGGTCGCTGTAGCCGAACCAGTTCTGCATCAGATGGATACGTAACATGGCCATCAGCGGATAGGCTGGACGACCACCTTCACCCTTTGGGTAGTGTGGCTCGATCAGGGCAATCAATCCCTTCCACGGCACCACCTGATCCATCTCGATCAGGAACAATTCCTTACGGGTCTGCTTGCGCTTGCCGGCGTACTCGGCGTCGGCGAAGGTCATCTGCTTCATGGAAAAACTCGGCTGGCGGGATCGGCGTATTTCACCAGATTCAGGAAGTCTTTTTCAGACCTTCCCTAGAAAAGCACTGCCGCCATTTTTAAAGTAGTTACGCTCTTTGCTTGCAGCGTGCATGTTGCTAAGTACTGAGACACCTGATGGCGCGGGTGGAGGGTACATGATGGCTCCTTGCTCATAGGCCGTTGGTGTGAGCCCCCTCCATGGGTTCTGCTTTTATCGGCCAGAGGCTTGGAAGCAGTCAATCGAGCATATTTTTCATATTGTGTTTCCGGGCCCTGTGACCCACTTGTCCTCCAGTTTCAGTTTCCATCCAACCCACCCCAACGTCACCGCCCGCAACCCCATGAACCCAAGAAACGCCATCCACAACCCATGGTTGCCCAACCCGCTCATGGCCACTGCCACCGGCAGCGCAATCAACACCGAAACCAGCATTGCATTTCGCATTTCCCGCGCCCGGGTCGCGCCGATGAACAAGCCATCCAGCAAGTAACTCCACACCGCGATCAACGGCAGCAACGCCAGGTAGGGCAAATACGGATAAGCCGCCGCCCGCACACTTTCGATGTCGGTCTGCAAGTCGATGAACAGGTGCCCACCCAGCAGGAACAGCCCGGCAAAGCCCAGGCTGGTGATCAGCGACCAGCCGCAGGCCACCACCAGCGAGCGACGTAGGGTGTCGCGGTCACGGGCACCAATGGCATGGCCGCACAAGGCCTCCACCGCATGGGCCAGCCCATCCAGCGCATAGGCCGTCAGTAGCAGGCCATTGAGCAACAGGGCGTTGGCTGCCACGGTCGCTTCGCCCAGGCGCGCGCCTTGCACGGTAATCAGCAGGAAGA
Source organism: Pseudomonas putida (assembly GCA_041879295.1). NCBI lineage: Bacteria > Pseudomonadati > Pseudomonadota > Gammaproteobacteria > Pseudomonadales > Pseudomonadaceae > Pseudomonas > Pseudomonas putida. The sequence continues at coordinate 647,183 of CP047152.1, forward strand.
CCAGTTGCAGCGCCAGGCTGCGCAGGAAGATATCGCGGTTCACCGCCAGCAGTGGCCTCCAGGCCTGCCAGCGCTTGAGCGCTGCCCACACGATCTGCCCCGGGTAGGCCCGCAGGGCCGGCCGGGTCAAGGCCAGGCCGAGCAGGGCGGCACTCCATTCGGCAATCACCGACGCCCGCGCCGAGCCCAGTACGCCCCAGTCCAGGCCCAGCACGAACCACAGGTTCAAGGCGATGTTCAGCAGGTTGGTGGTCAGCAGGATTGCCAGTGGTGCCCTGGCGTTCTGGGTGCCGAGGAACCAGCCGACCAGCGCGTAACTGGCCAGCGCCGCAGGCAGGCCAAGCAGGCGGGTATGGAAGAAGTCTTCGGTGGATTGCTGCAGGGCTGCGCTGGGTTGCATCGCATGAAGTGCCAGCTGGCTGAAGGGCAGGGCCAGCAGGCCGATCAACAGGGCGAAGCCGACCGCCAGCAGCAGCCCTTGCACCAGTACCTGGCGTAACGCGGCACCGTCGCCACGGCCGGCAGCCTGAGCAGCGAAACCGGTGGAGCCCATGCGCAGGAAGCCCATCAGGCCGACCATGAAGGTGAACAAGGTGGCGCCCACGGCCACGGCGCCCAGCTGGTGGGCGTGCGGAAGATGGCCGATGACCGTGCTGTCGACCAGCGCCACCAGCGGTACCGAGATGTTTGACAGGATCATCGGCGCGGCTAGCGCCCAGACCTTGCGGTGGGTGGGGCGGTGGCGCCAGTCGGCAGCGAGTTGGGGCATGTGCATTCCATGAGATCTTGGGGCCGCTGTGTGCCCCTTCGCGAGCTTGCGCGCCCCCACAGGAAAGTGTTGCTCTTGCGGCCGACGCCAAACCTGTGGGAGCGGGCAAGCCCGCGAAGGGGCGCAACGCGGCCCCCTTTTAACGAATGGCCACAGTGTACCGACCAGGCAACCATTTAGCGCGACCATGGTCTGACCTGGCGCGCAACAACAGGTGCTGCACCCGACGTTGCGCTATAGTTGCTGCCCTCACGTACACGCTGCCCAAGAGTTCCTATCTCATGTTCAACAAAGGATTGTTGCTGGCCTGCGCGCTGGCGTTGCTCAGTGCCTGTGACTCTTCCACGCCGGGCAAGCCGGCGCCGGTCGAGAAGTCTGTGGCCTCCGCGCCCGCCGAAGCCTCCGCCCCCAAGCGTGAGGACCCGGCTTTGCTCGCCAAGCGCTATGAGGGCCGCGAACTCACGGTGCTGGACGTATCGGAAGTGCAGCTCGATGGCGCGGCAACGCTGTCGATCAGCTTTTCCGTACCGCTGGATGCCAAGCAGGACTTCACCAACAAAGTGCACCTGGTCGACACCGTCAAAGGCAAGCTCGACGGTGCCTGGGAACTTTCCGACAACCAGATGGAGCTGCGCTTGCGCCACCTGGAGCCGCAGCGCAAGCTGGTGCTGACCGTCGACAAGGGGCTGCTGGCAGTCAATGGCAAGCAGCTGGACAGCGAGTCGATCACCCGCCTGGAAACCCGCGACATGCAGCCGACCATCGGCTTTGCCAGCCGCGGCTCGCTGCTGCCTACGCGTCTGGCCGAAGGCCTGCCGGTGATTGCCCTGAACGTCGACAAGGTGGATGTCGAGTTCTTTCGCGTCAAGCCAGACATGCTCTCGACTTTCCTGGCCAACTGGGGGCGCAACAGCAGCCTGTACTACTACCAGTCCAAGGAAACCCTGGACATGGCCGAGCTGGTCTACAGCGGCCGCTTCGATCTCAACCCGGCACGCAACACGCGTGAGACCGTGTTGTTGCCAATTGCCGGCATCAAGCCGTTGCAGGCGCCAGGTGTGTACCTGGCCGTGATGCGCGCCTCGGGTACCTACGATTATTCTCAGCCGGCAACCCTGTTCACCCTTAGCGACATCGGCGTGTCGGCCCACCGCTACCGCGACCGCATCGACGTGTTTGCTCAAGCCCTGGAAGGCGGCAAAGCGTTGAGCGACGTCAACCTGGAAATCCATGATGAAAAGGGCAAGCTGCTGGCCCAGGCCACTACCGATGGCAAGGGGCATGCCCAGCTGCCAATCACGCCCAAGGCCGATACCCTGATCGCCACCCAGGGCGTGCATACCACGTTGTTGCGCCTGAACACCGCAGCCCTGGACCTGGCCGAATTCGACATCACCGGGCCTCAGGCCAACCCGCTGCAGTTCTTCATCTTCGGCCCGCGCGACCTGTACCGCCCGGGTGAGACGGTGCTGCTCAACGGTTTGCTGCGCGACCAGGACGGCAAGCCGGTCAAAGCCCAACCGGTGAGCGTGGAAGTGCGTCGCCCGGATGAACAGGTGAGCCGCAAGTTCGTCTGGGAAGCCGACAGCAATGGCTTGTACCAGTACCAGTTGCAATTGGCCACCGAGGCCCCGACGGGCCGTTGGCAACTGCTGCTCGACCTGGGGGGCGGGCGCAAGCAGGTCTATGAATTTCTCGTCGAAGACTTCCTGCCCGAGCGCCTCGCGCTGGAACTCAAGGGCAGCAGCAAACCGCTTTCGCCGGATGAAGATGCGCGCATCCAGGTCAATGGCCGTTACCTCTATGGCGCCCCGGCCGCCGGCAATCGCCTGAGCGGTCAGGCCTATGTACGCCCGCTGCGTGAGGCGGTACCGGCGTTGCCTGGCTACCAGTTCGGTTCGGTCACCGAAACCGATCTGAAGCAGGACCTGGAACTGGACGAGGTCACCCTTGACCAGGCCGGCAAGGCGGTGGTCGATATCGAAAGCCGTTGGGCCGAAGCCCGCTCTCCGCTGCAACTGACCGTGCAGGCCAGCCTGCAGGAGTCGGGTGGCCGGCCGATCACCCGGCGCCTGGAGCAGCCTATCTGGCCGGCTGAGCGCCTGCCGGGCCTGCGAGGCCTGTTCGAAGGTGATGAAACTGATAGCAACGGGCCGGTGGAATTTGAATTCCTGCTGGCCGACCGCGACGGTCACAAACTGGCGGCCGATGCGCTCAAGGTGCGCCTTGTTCGCGAACGCCGCGATTACTACTGGAATTACTCGCAAAGTGACGGCTGGAGTTACGCCTACAATGAGAAATTCCTGACCCAGAACGAAGAGACGATCAGCGTCAAGGCAGGTTCCACTGCCAAGCTCAGCTTCCAGGTTGAATGGGGCCCTTACCGCGTCGAGGTCGAAGACCCGCAGACCGGTCTGGTATCCAGCGAGCGCTTCTGGGCCGGCTATCGCGCCCAGGACAACGCTGAGGGCGGCGCGGTGCGACCGGACCAGGTCAAGCTGGCGCTGGACAAACCCTCCTACGCCGATGGCGCTACCGCCAAGGTCACCGTCACCCCGCCCGCTGCGGGCAGTGGCTACCTGATGATCGAGTCCAGCGATGGCCCGCTGTGGTGGCAGGAAATCGATGTGCCCGCCGAAGGCAAGACCTTTGACGTGCAACTGGACAAGGCCTGGGCCCGCCACGATCTGTACATCAGCGCGTTGGTTATCCGCCCTGGTGAGCGCAAGGCCAATGCCACGCCCAAGCGCGCCGTGGGCGTGCTGCACCTGCCGCTGGACCGCGCCGAGCGCAAGCTTGCGCTGAGCCTGCAGGCACCGGAGAAAATGCGACCGAAACAGCCGTTGACGGTGAAGATCAAGGCCGCTAACGCCGATGGCAGTGTGCCCAAACAGGTGCATGTGCTGTTGTCGGCGGTGGACGTGGGCATCCTCAACATCACCGATTTCAAAACCCCCGACCCGTTCGCCAGCCTGTTCGGGCGCAAGGCCTATGGTGCCGATCAACTGGACATCTACGGCCAATTGATCGAGGCCGGGCAGGGCCGCCTGGCCAGCCTGGCGTTCGGTGGTGACGCAGCGATGGCCAAGGGGGGCAAGCGACCCAACACTACGGTAACCATCGTCGCCCAACAGAGCCTGCCGGTGACGCTGGACGACAAGGGTGAGGGCCAGGCCACGGTCGATATCCCCGACTTCAACGGCGAACTGCGGTTGATGGCCCAGGCCTGGACCGAAGAGCACTTCGGCATGGCCGAAGGCAAGACCGTGGTCGCCGCACCGTTGATTGCCGAGCTTTCGGCCCCGCGCTTCCTGGCCGGTGGCGACCGTACCAGCCTGGCACTGGACCTGGCCAACCTGTCCGGCCGCGCTCAGCAACTGAGCGTCGAAATCACCACGGATGGGCAACTGAGCCTGGCGGCCAATGCCGTGCAGAGCGTTAACCTGGCCGAAGGGCAGCGCTCGACGCTGATGATTCCGGTGCAGGCCCAGGGTGGTCTGGGGCAGGGCAAGGTGCATGTCCGGGTGACTGGCCTGCAACTGCCGAACGAGCCGATCACAGCGTTCGAGCGTGAGTGGACGCTGGGCGTGCGACCGGCCTACCCGGCAATGCTCAAGCACTACCGTGTGGCCCTGAAGGACCAGCCGTGGACCCTGCCCGAAGCAGACCTGGCCGCCTTCGAACCCGCTGGCCTGGAAGCCAGCCTGGCCTTGTCGAGCCGGCCGCCGCTGAACCTTGCCGAGCAGATTCGCGCGCTGCAAGCCTACCCCTACGGCTGCCTCGAACAGACCACCAGTGGCCTGTACCCCTCGCTGTACGCCGATGCCGACAGCCTCAAGCGCCTGGGCATCAAGGGCGAGCCGGCGGATGTGCGCAAGCGCAAGATCGAAATGGGCATCGAGCACTTGCTGGGGATGCAGCGCTACAACGGCAGCTTTGGCCTGTGGAGTTCGGACAGCGAAGAAGAGTACTGGCTCACCGCCTATGTTACCGACTTCCTGCTGCGTGCCCGTGACCAAGGTTACGGCGTGCCTGCCGAGGCACTGAAGAAGGCCAGTGAGCGCCTGCTGCGTTACCTGCAGGAACGCAACCTGATCGAAGTCGACTACAGCGAAAATGCCGACCACACGCGCTTTGCCGTGCAGGCCTATGCGGCGCTGGTGCTGTCGCGCAGCCAGCAGGCGCCGTTGGGGGCCCTGCGCGGCCTGTTCGAACGTCGCGCCGATGCCCGCTCCGGTCTGCCGCTGGTACAACTGGCGGTGGCGCTGGACAAAATGGGCGACAAACCGCGTGCCGAGCAAGCCTTGCAGGCGGGCCTGGGCATCAGCCGTGGCAAAGGCTGGCTGGCCGATTACGGCAGCGCCCTGCGTGACCAGGCGCTGATCCTGGCACTGCTGCAGGAAAGCAACCTGGCCAGCAGCCAGGTCGATCAGCGCCTGTTCGCGTTGTCGGATGAACTGGCGGCCAACCGTTGGCTGTCGACCCAAGAGCGCAATGCACTGTTCCTCGCGGGCCGTGGCCTGCTGGGCAAGCCGGAAGGCCAGTGGCAGGCACGCCTGGACAGCGCCGGTGAAGTGCGCGAGTTGAACAATGCCGAGGCCGGTATGAAGCTGGAAGGCCCGTTACTGGCCTCGCCACTGAGCGTGCAGAACGAGGGCAGCGAGACGTTGTACCAGCAGCTGACTCTGTCGGGCTACCCACGACAGGCGCCTGCTGCTGGCGGCAACGGCCTGCAGATTCGCAGAGAGTACCTGGGCATGAATGGCCAGCCGCTGGACCTGCACAACCTGCGCAGTGGCGACCTTGTGCTCGTGCACCTGGCGCTGAAAGCTGAGGACCGCGTGCCGGACGCGCTGGTGGTGGACCTGCTGCCGGCAGGCCTGGAGCTGGAAAACCAGAACCTGGCTCAAAGCGCCGCCAGCCTGGACAATGCCAGCAGTGCAGTGAAGGCGTGGCGCGAGTCGATGCAGAACGCCAGCGTGGTGCATCAGGAGTATCGTGATGATCGTTATGTCGCGGCGCTCAAGCTCGACGGCTATGGCACCACCCACCTGCTGTACCTGGCGCGAGCGGTGACCCCTGGCACCTACCGCGTGCCGCCGCCGCAGGTCGAGTCGATGTATCGGCCGAACTTGCAGGCCGTGGGGGATGGGCAAGGGGAGATGACCGTGAAAGCCCGCTGACGCAGCACGCTTATCTGCAGGAGCAGCCGCGTGCTGCTCCTGCAAGGGTATGCCATTGTGCGTTCAGTGAATCACCCAGCTCATCACCCATAGCCCCAGCACCAGCCAGATGATCCCGAGGATGATCGAGGCGCGCATGAATGCGCGGATTGCCGAGTACAGCAGCATCAGGCCGATGATCAGGGCCAGGATGCTCAGCAGCGAGGTGTCCATGCCCAAGGTGCGCGACAGACCATCGATGAAGTTGCCACCGGCATTGGCCAGCAGGTTGAACAGCCCGCTCAATGCGTCGACGATGAAGCGGATCAACGACCCCAGTGCCTGGCCCAGCCACTCGAAAAAACCTTCTACATGCATAGTTGCTTCCTGATGAAAAAATCGGCGAGGTTGTCGTCCCAAAGCCTTTGGCCATTACCTGGCCAGGTCGGTTCCCGATGCCAAGCTTAGCGCGACCACGCAGCCGTGCGGGCAGGTTGTTGCGTGCTGCATTGATCAGTTTGCTGGTGCTGGGCGGCCTGTTGTGGCTGGCTGATCGTATCTGGCCGCTGCCGCTGCCGGGTGATGACCTGGCCCGGGTAGTGCTGGCCGAAGACGGCACGCCGTTGTGGCGCTTTGCTGATGCTGATGGCGTGTGGCGCTACCCCGTAAGCCCCGAAGAGGTTTCGCCGCTTTACCTGCAGGCCTTGCTGACTTACGAGGACCGTTGGTTCTACAACCACCCAGGGGTCAACCCGCTGGCCTTGGCCCGCGCGGCCTGGCTGAACCTGCGCGGCTGGCGTGTCGTGTCGGGCGGCAGCACATTGTCGATGCAGGTGGCACGCCTGCTCGACCCGCACGACCGTACCCTGGTTGGCAAACTGCGCCAGCTATGGCGCACGTTGCAGCTGGAATGGCACTTGTCCAAGCGCGACATCCTGCAGATCTACCTGAACCGCGCACCTTTCGGCGGCACGCTTCAGGGCGTGGCGGCAGCCAGCTGGGCGTACCTGGGCAAGTCGCCCCTGCACCTGACACCTGCCGAAGCGGCACTGCTGGCCGTGCTGCCCCAGGCACCCAGCCGGCTGCGCCCGGACCGCCACCCCGAGCGTGCCCAGCGTGCCCGGGACAAGGTGCTGCAGCGCCTGGCTGAATACCAGGTGTGGCCGGCCCAGCAAATTCGCGAGGCGGCCGAGGAGCCGCTGGTGTTGGCGCCACGCCAGGAGCCGGCCCTGGCGCCATTACTGGCCCGGCGCCTGAACAGCGCTGACAGCCCGCCGCTGATCCGTACCACGCTTGACGCCGCGCTTCAGCGGCGCCTCGAAGACTTGCTGCTGGGCTGGCGCGCGCGGCTGCCGGAGCGTACTTCGGCCGCCATTCTGGTGGTTGAAGCGCAGAGCATGGCGGTGCGCGCGTACCTGGGCTCGGTAGATTTGTCTGATGAGCGCCGCTTTGGCCATGTCGACATGGTGCGCTCGCTACGTTCGCCCGGCTCCACCCTCAAGCCTTTTCTCTACGGCATGGCGCTGGACGATGGCCTGATCCATTCCGAATCGCTGTTGCAGGATGTTCCGCGACGCTACGGCGACTACCGCCCCGGCAACTTCTCCATGGGTTTCAGCGGGCCTGTGTCGGCCAGCTCGGCGCTGGCCCTGTCGCTCAACCTGCCCGCCGTGCAATTGCTGGAAGCCTACGGCCCGAAACGCTTTGCCGCGCAACTGCGCATGGCGGGCATGCCGCTGATACTGCCGCCCCTTGCCGAGCCCAACCTGTCGTTGATCCTGGGCGGTGCCGGCAGCCGGCTGGAAGACCTGGTCGGCGGCTACGCGGCGCTGGCGCGGGGGGGCAACAGTGCGCAGGTGCGCCTGCAGCCACAGGCCCCCTTGGTGGAGCACCGGTTGCTGTCGCCAGGGGCGGCGTGGATCATCCGGCGTATCCTCAGTGGCCAGGCGCGCCCGGACCGCGACCCGCACGCCGAACTGGTGCAGCGCCCGCAACTGGCCTGGAAAACCGGCACCAGCTACGGCTTTCGCGATGCCTGGTCGATTGGCGTGGGGCCGCGCTACCTGATCGGCGTATGGATTGGCCGCCCCGACGGTACACCGGTACCCGGGCAGTTCGGCCTGGCGTCGGCGGCGCCGCTGATGTTGCAGGTGCACGATCTGTTGAGCAATCGCGACAGCCAACGCGGCATCAGCGTCCCTGTAGAGCGGGTACCTGCGAATATCGGTGTTGCGGCGATCTGTTGGCCGCTGGGCCAGCCGATGAGCAAGCAGGACACCAACTGTCGGCGTCAGCGCTTTGCATGGACCCTGGACGGCACCACGCCGCCAACCTTGCAGGCAGCCGACCAGCCGCTGGGCCTGGGCTTGCGTGAAAAGGTGTGGGTCAACGAGCAGGGCTTGCGGGTCGATGGTAGCTGCCCGGGCGCCAGGGCTCGTGACATCGCCCTGTGGCCGGCGCCGCTGGAACCGTGGCTACCCCGTGTCGAGCGGCGCCTGGCGCGATTGCCGGCCATCGACCCGGCCTGCCCGCCGCAGGCGCCGGCCAGTGCACCACCGCTGTCGATCGTCGGCGTGCGCCCAGGCGACAATCTGCGTCGCCCGGCCACCAGCACTGAGCCGCTGCAATTGCAGCTCTCTGCCTTGGGTGGTGGTGGACGGCGCTGGTGGTTCCTCAACGGCCAGCCGCTGGGTGAAACCCAAGGGCAGGACAGCCTGTTGCTGCGTTTGCCACAGGTCGGGCAGGCTGAACTCAGCGCGCTGGACGAAAGCGGTCAGACGGCGCGGGTGGCGTTCCAGGTCAGCGAGTAGATGTTCGACGGCAGCCGGGCCAGCACCTACGCTTGCAAGTGACGGGTGTGGCCGGCTGGTGCCCCGCAACCCATGGGAACATGGAGTGCCCTATGCGTCCTCTGGTCGTGCCCCTGATGTTGCTGCTTTGGGCACTTGCTGCCCATGCCGACCCGTTGCCGGGGTTTCTCGACAGCCATGAGTACGAGCGGCGTCTGCCCAGCGCCAACCTGCCGATGACGGACTACTCCCCTGTGAACCCCCGCATACGGCTGGCCGGGGCGGCTATCGACAATCCCAGCTGGGCCCCGGCCAACACCCGGCTGGTGCTGCATAAAGTGCGCTTCGAGGGCGGCACGGTGTTCCCCTTGGGCGACCTGCGCGAACACTATCAGCCGCTGATCGGGCACGAAACCACGTTGGGTGAATTGCAGCAATACACCCAGCGCCTGACCCAACGCTACCGGCAGGAGGGCTACTTGTTGTCGTATGCCTACCTGCCGCCTCAGGATGTGGCCGATGGCAGGGTCAATGTGGTGCTGGTCGAAGGTTACGTACGTGATTACCACGTGGACGGCGATATCGGATCGGCCAATGAGTATTTGCAGCAGTTGCTGGCGCGCATTGAGGCCGAGCGCCCACTGACCCGCGAAACGCTGGAGCGCTATCTGGGCCTGGCTACGCGCATGCCAGGGGTCGTGGTAGAGGCCGAATTGGCAATGGCGCGGGCTGCCGATGGTGTCGCCCAGCTGACCGTGCATGCACGGCGCAAGCCACTCAGCGCCGCTGTGACCGTGGCCGACTCCAGCCGTGATGCTGCACAGGCCCTGATCACCGTAGCCAGCAATGCCCAGACCCGCCATGGCGAACGCGTAACGGCCAGCTGGCTGCTGCCCCCTGGCAATGACCGGGTCTACTACCAGCGTCTCGATTACAGCCAGTACCTGGACGCCGCCGGAAGCCAACTGCTGCTGTCGGCGTCGCGCTACCGCAGCGAGCCCGGCACGCGCATACGTTTGGACGATGGCCGCGATATCACCCGCAAGCACGACAGTGAGCGCTATGCGATCGGCCTGCGTCAGCCGGTGGTTGTAAGGCCCAATGAGTGGCTGGCGGTGCAGGGCCACGTGTATTCAGTCAGTGAGCATGGTGAAGACCGGATGGCCGAACAGCCACCGTCTCGCAAGTACGACACCTATGTGCGGGCGCTGGCATTCGAAGGTGACTGGCGCAAGGTGGAGCAGGGGCGTTTGCGTATCGTCAGTGCCGGGGTCTATCAGGGCCTGGACTACCTGGGAGCACGCAGCGATGCTGACTACGATCTCGATTTACTGCGCTTGCGGCTTTCCGGTTTGCAGAGCGACAGGCTGTTGGATAACTGGCAGGGGGTGGTGTCCGGGGCGTTGTACTGGAGTGATGATCGATTGCCTGACAGCGAGCGTGCGGGGTTTGGCGGGCAGAATTTCGGGCGCGGTTACCCGCGCGATCAGGCGGACGGTGACAAGGGCTGGGGAGTGGCTTACGAGCTCAACTACAGCGTGCGCAGTAGCTGGCTTGCGCGGGTTCAGCCCTATGCGGTGGTGGATACCGCACAGGCCTGGCATAACCGGGGACCGGTGGAGGACGCCCATCTGGCTTCGGTGGCGCTGGGTGTGCGGTTAGGGGTTGGGCATATGTTCAATGTGGCGCTGGAGGTGGCCAAGCCGTTGGCGGATGTGGCGCTGGATAGCCTGGAACGTGGGCCTCGGCTGACATTGAACCTGGCAATCCAGTTGTAGCAGGCAAATATGGGCTTGCCGGAGCAGCGTTTCGCAGCGCAAGGCTGCTCCAAAATGGTGGGCCGCGCCTTCACTCAATGGGTCGTGAACCGCTGGTGCACGGGCGACGAGCTGGGGGTCAGCGCAAGAGCCAGTTGGGTGCGGTTGTGCATATGCGTCAAACGCAATACCTGAGACACATAGAGCTTCACGGTGTTTTCGGTAATGCCCAGTTCGCAGGCGATCTGGTAATTGGTCTTGCCCTTGCCTACCAGGCGCGCCACTTCCAGCTGGCGTGGTGACAGTTTCTCGAACGCTGCCGGTAGCTCGCTTTCGCTTTCTTCTGCATCACTGGCACGCCGGTGGGCACCTTGGCCACGGGCTTTTTCCAGGTCCTGATACAGTTCGTCCACCGACTCGGCCAGTTCCTGCAAGCGCTGGTTCAAGCCACCCAGATCGCGAATGTTGCGCTGGCGCTCCAGCAAGGCCTCTTCCTGCCGGCGGACGCCTTCCAGCAGTTCATCGAGGTCCATTGGCTTCTGGTAGTAATCGGCGAAACCTTCGCGTAGCGCCCGGATCAAGTCCTGCTTCTCGGCACGCCCAGTCAACATGATGGCTTCGAACATACGCTGGCTACCGTTGATCTCCTTCAATGCGCGTACCAGCTCGATGCCATCCCGATCGGGCATGTGCAGGTCACAGATGAGCAAGCCAATAGTCGGGTCTGCCACATAGTGCTCGATGGCTTCGTCGGTTGAGAGGGCTGTAACGCAGGCATAGCCCTTGGTTTCGAGGAATTCACTCAGTTGCTCGACAATGACCGGTTGGTCATCAACCACCAACACCTTCACTTCACTCACTGATCTGGACACGATCAACTCCCTGTTCTTATACGGCCCTGCTCCCATGCCAGACGCTCTGGCAGCTTAAAAGTAGTCGCACCAGGCGACAATGTACAAGGTGTGTACAAGTCATCGGACCACTGGAAGGCTTATTGGATCCATACGGCCGTCAGAAGAAAACCTGATAACACATAGGGGACAAATGCCTGCTTATCACCCATTTCCTCGGTCAGTTCCTGCAAACGTTTTTTCACTTTGGGGTTGAGCAGCGTCCACAGACGCCGGCGTGTCAGTAGCCAGACCAGCACACTGACGCCCGCGCCAATGAAGGTGCCGAGCACATACTGCGGGCTGGTGGCCAGGGCCAGGGCGCCCATCAGCTTGACGTCGTCGGCACCGAAGCGGCCGAGCATGTAGCCTGGCAAGGTCAGCAGCATGACGATGGCCAGCGCCCAGCCGGCATCGCTGGCATCGGCGCCTATCCAGCTGTGACCAGTGCTGAACAACCAGGCCAGGGCGCAGCTCGCCACCCCCAGGGTCAGCACGTTGGAGATCTGGCGTTGACGCACATCCTGTTCGGAGCACAAGGCAAGCCACAGCAGGAGAACAATGCTTTGCATTGGCAGGTCGCCCTTCCCAAATGTTGAACACATCTACCCGGTCAGTCAGGTTTCCTTAAATGAAGATAGACGGGAACATGCGGGGGAGTGCAGTTGGCAATAGAAAAAGGCGCTGTCGAAACGGATTTTGTCGCAGTTGACACAGGCCTGGCAGGGGTTGCAGTCGTACTTGGAATCGCGATCTCTGTGGGCGCGGGTGCACCCGCTCCCACAGTGCCACGGCGTATGCAAAAGCCGCGTTCTAGCGCTATTTTTTGCTCCCCGGTGGGTAGTTGCCCAGCACCTTGGCCACGGTATTCTGGATAGCGCTGTTACGTTCTTCTGGGCTTGGCGGGTAGTTGTTCATGATCTGCTCGGCACTGCCGCGCCATACCAGCTTGCCGTCACGCCCATCGAACAGGTCGACCTGAATGGTGGCGACCTTGTAGTCGACACTGCGGGTTTCGTTGTACATCGGGCCACCCCAGTAGCCGCCCCAGTAGCCACCCCAGCCACCGCCGTAGTTGGTGGTGATCTGTTGTTGGCGCTGTTCCACGATCAGGTACGTGCGTACGGTCAGGTCCGGCCGCGCTCCGCCTTGTACAGGACGCAGGCCGCGCTGGTCGAGTTGGTCTGCCACCGCCTGGCGAATGCGCTGCTCGGTAAGGTCGCTCTTGATCCGTGGGTCATCCGGGCGGTACTGCAGGCCCGGCTCCTGCCATGCCCAGCTACGGTAGGCGGCAAAATCGCGGCTGGCATCGAAATCCTGCTGGACGTTGTTGCTTGAGCAGGCAGCGAGCAACAACGCGAATGACAGTAGAACGAGACGGCGCAACATGATGGTTCTCCGTTAGCTATTAACTGGGAGGATAGCCGCTGAGCGCCTTGTGCACAGAATCGCGCAAGGCACTTTCGCGCTCGCGGGGCGAGTCCTTGTTGCTGCTGCTTTCGGCGCTGGCGCTCCAGACCGGCTGGCCGCTGCGGGCGTCGTACAGGTCGATGCGCACCACCAGGACTTCGACCTCGTAGGTACGCACGATGGGCACGCTGGCATAGCCCCCATAACCATGGTGATAGCCGCCATAGCCCACACCACCATAAGGGTACGGCCCGTAGTAGGGGTCGTAGCTGTCGTAGTCACGCACCTGGCGCAAGCGTTTTTCCAGGCGTATACCGGCGCTTACCAGCAAATCGCCAGGGCCTGCGCGAGAGGGGCGCAGGCCATGCTGATCGAGCGCGCCGCTCACCGCATCGGCCAGTTGCGCCGGGTCGGCACCTACAGCGCCGCTGGGCAACTGCCCGTTGCGCCAGCTCCAGCTGCGGTAGTGCCCGTAATCGCGAACGGGCGCTGGGTAGGCACTGGCGTCGAAGGTGGTGGCCGCCTGGGCAGGGGCCGGTGGTAACGGGCGGCTGCTGGCCACATACGGGTTGCTGCCCTGGCAGCCAGCCAGGGCAATGGGCAGCAAGGCCAGGCACAACAAACGGTACGGCATGTGTTCCTCCCGGCGCGGCGGATTAGCGGGGGCGGCAAACCCAGTGCAGGTAGCGGCCAAGCCCGGCGAAGCTGGGGTGGCGACGGTGGGCCAGTTCCATTTCCAGCAGGTCGAGCAGCTCGGCCTTGCCCTGGAATTCCTTGGGCATATAGTCGTGAAACACCCGCACGCCGCTTTCGCTTTCAACCTGCCACATAGGCTCAAGTTGCGCCTTGAGTTCGCGTGGATCAAGCGGTTTCTGTGGGGTCAGGCTCTGCTTTTCACCTTCCAGCCGGTTGCTGCGCAACTTGCGGAAATGGCCCTTGAGCAGGTTGCGATAGACCAGGGCGTCGCGGTTGTAGAAGGCCAGCGATAACCAACCGCCGGGGGCCGTGAGCTGGTGCAGCACCGGCAGGATGCTCTCGGGTTCGGCCAGCCATTCGAGTACGGCGTGGCAGAGCACCAGGTCGTAGCGCTCGGTCAGTTGGCCGAGCAGGTCTTGCCAGGGCGCCTGGATGAAAGTGGCGGTCTGGCCGGCTTCGGCAAAGCGCGCTCTGGCGCCGTCGAGCATGGGCGCCGCGGGTTCGGCCAGGGTCAGCTGGTGGCCGCGCTCGGCCAGCCACAAGGCCATGTGGCCCAACCCGGCGCCGATGTCGAGGATGCGTAGCGGGCGGTCGGGTAGCGCTTCGGCCAGGTCGGCCTGCAACACCGCCAGGCGGATCGCGCCCTTGGCGCCGCCATAGATCTTTTCGGCAAAGCGGGTGGCCAGCTCATCGAAATGACGATCGTTCATCGGGCGAAGCGCCTCTCGCTGTCGGCCAGCTTGGCACGCACCACTTGGTCCATGTCCAGACCCAGTTCGCTGCACAGCAGCAACAGGTAGAGCACCACGTCACCGATTTCCTGGCCGGCGTGGGCCAGTTTGTCGGCAGGCAGTTGGCGCGATTCGTCCTCGCTCAGCCACTGGAAGATTTCTACCAGCTCGGCCATTTCGACGCTGGCGGCCATGGCCAGGTTCTTCGGGCTGTGGAAGCCGCGCCAGTCGTTGGTATCGCGGATCTGATGCAGGCGTTGGGTGATTTCTTGCAGGTTCATCGGGGGTCTCCTATTGCTGCATAGCTTCTGCCCAGGCCCGATGCAAAGCAAGCGTATGCCGCCAGGACAGGCCCGGCCTACAGGCACTCCCAACGGCCGACCATATGCAGCACGCCCCCGTGCCCATCCAGGCGCAGTTGGCCCGAAGGGCCCGCTTCACTGGCACTGAGCACCACCTCCGAAGGCAACCTTACCGGCTTGCGGAAGTCCACCTCAAAGGCATAGCCACTGTGCGGCAGGTGCCCGCGCAGCGCGGCCAAGGCCATGGCCTTGGTCCACATGCCATGGGCAATGGCCCTTGGGAAGCCGAACAACCGCGCACTGACCGCGCTGAGGTGGATAGGGTTGTAATCCCCGCACACCTTGGCATAACGCCGGCCGATATCACTGTCGGCATACCAGCGGGTGGCCTCGGGCAATGGAACAGGCTCAGTGTCGGCGGTCTCACTTGCCTCGCCTTCCAGCGTCAAGCCACGCACCAACATGCGGCTGGTCTCGCGCCAGAGCAGGCCGATGCCATCTTCAGCCTCGGTGACCAGGTCGAAGGTGCCACCTTTGGCATGGCGCTGCAGGTTGTGCGCGTGCACCGCAAAACGTAGCCCTTCGACAGCACCAAGGGGGCGCAGCACTTCGATGCGGTTGTGCAGGTGTACCAGGCCAAGCAGTGGAAAGGGGAAATCATCGGCAGTCATCAACTGCAATTGCAGGGCAAACGCCATCACATGTGGATAAGTCCCCGGCAGGCGACCATCATCGGGAAAGTGGCAAAGCCTTCGATACGCCCCCAGGTTGCCCGGCTGAACCCGAATGAAACAGCGCAGGCCATCGTCCGGCAGCCGGTCGCCGCTGATGGTGCGTTTGCTGGCTGCGCGCAGGTACAGGCTGGCGCGGGCGGCCGGGTTGTGCAGATCGTGCCATTGTCGGCTCATGCTCAAGCTCCCATCAGTGCCTGACCGCACACCCGCAACACCTGGCCGTTGACCGACCCGGAGCCTGGCTGGCTGAGCCACGCAATGGCTTCGGCGACGTCCTGCGGGCGCCCACCCTGGCCCAACGAACTCAAGCGCCGCCCTGCCTCGCGCAGGCCCATGGGCATGGCTGCAGTCATGTGGGTTTCGATGAAACCGGGAGCGATGGCGTTGATGCTGCCACCGCGCTCGGCGAGCCGTGGCGCCCAGGCCTGGGCCAGGCCAATCAGCCCGGCCTTGCTCGCGGCATAGTTGGCCTGCCCGCGGTTGCCGGCAATGCCGCTGACCGAGGCCAGCAGGGTGATGCGCGCGTTTTCCCCCAGCGCGCCATTGTCATACAGCGCCTGGGTGAGCACCTGCGGTGCCTTGAGGTTCACGGCCAGCACGGCGTCCCAGTATTCCGGAGTCATGTTGGCCAGCGTCTTGTCGCGAGTGATACCGGCGTTGTGCACCACAATATCGATGCCGTCGGGCAGGGCCGCGAGCAGTTGCGTTGCCGCATCGCCAGCGCATATATCCAGTGGCAGTGCCTTGCCGCCGAGGCGTGCAGCGAGGGCGTCTAGGTCCTGGCTGGCCTGCGGTACATCCAGCAGCAGTACATCGGCGCCGTCCCGTGCCAAGGTTTCCGCAATGGCGGCGCCGATACCGCGCGCAGCCCCCGTGACCAGCGCACGGCGACCGCCCAGTGGGCGGGTCCAGTCTTCCACCTGGCTGGTGCAGGCTTGCAGGCGCAGAACCTGGCCAGAGATGAAGGCACTCTTTGGCGAGAGGAAGAAGCGCAGGGCGCCTTCCAGCTGATCTTCGGCACCGGGGGCGACATACAACAGCTGGGCAGTGGCGCCGTTGCGCAGTTCCTTGGCCAGTGAGCGGCTGAAGCCCTCAAGGGCACGCTGTGCAACGCTGGCCAGTGGGTTGTCGAGGCCTTCCGGTGCACGGCCCAGCACCAGTACATGGGCGCATGGGGCCAGACTGCGTAGCAGCGGCTGGAAAAATTCACGCAACTGCTTCAGTGCATCGCTGTCGGACAAGTGACTGGCATCGAATACCACGGCCTTGATTTTCGGCCCCAGGCCGGCCACCCAGGCTTCAGCCTGCAGGTTGTCGGCATTGAAGCTGTATACCTCGTCAGTGAGGCGCGGGGCGATGGCTTCGACCTGCTTCGCCAGTGGCCCGCCACCCAGTATCAGGGCACCTTCTACCGGGCGCAGGCGGCCAGCCTGCCAGCGCTCCAGTGGCGCCGGGCGTGGCAGGCCAATGGCATCCACGAGGCGGCGGCCGAGATTGGAGTTGGCAAAACCGAGGTAGCGATCGCTCATGAGGGGTCTCCCGAAAGGCAAGCTTGAAAGTGTGGACCAACTTTGCGGCAGGGTCGTTCGAATGCGGTAAAAACACCTAGGCTGTACCGATCAAATTGTTTCAGGAGGAACCAGCGCATGCGTTCAACTCGCCGGGTCGCGATCCTGGGCGGCAACCGGATCCCCTTCGCCCGCTCCAATGGCGCCTACGCCACGGCCAGCAACCAGGCGATGCTCACGGCCGCGCTTGAAGGCTTGATCGAACGCTATTGCCTGCACGGGCTGCGGTTGGGCGAGGTGGTGGCCGGTGCCGTGCTCAAGCACTCGCGCGACATGAACCTGACCCGCGAGTGCGTGTTGGGTTCGCGCCTGTCACCGCAGACCCCGGCCTATGACATTCAGCAGGCCTGCGGTACCGGGCTGGAGGCTGCGCTGCTGGTGGCCAACAAGATTGCCCTGGGGCAGATCGACTGCGGTATTGCTGGCGGTGTCGATAGCACCTCCGATGCGCCCATCGCCGTCAACGAAGGCTTGCGCCATATAATGCTGCAGGCCAACCGTGGCAAAAGCCTTGGCGATCGGTTAAAGCCCTTTCTCAAGCTGCGGCCTCATCACCTGAAACCCGAGCTGCCACGCAATAGCGAGCCGCGTACGGGGTTGTCGATGGGCGAGCATTGCGAACGCATGGCCCACACCTGGCGCGTTGGCCGCGCCGAGCAGGACGAACTGGCGCTGCTCAGTCACCAGAAGCTGGCTGCGGCCTATGCCGAGGGTTGGCAGGACGACCTGTTGACGCCGTTTCTTTCGCTGACACAGGACAACAACCTGCGCCCCGACCTGAGCCTTGAGCAGTTGGCCAGGCTCAAACCAGCCTTTGACCGCAGCGGACAAGGCACATTGACGGCGGGTAATTCCACGCCGTTGACCGATGGTGCTTCGCTGGTGCTGTTGGGCAGCGAGGCGTGGGCGCAGCAGCAGGGGTTGCAGGTGCTTGCCTATCTGGTCGATGGCGAAACCGCTGCGGTGGATTTTGTCACGGGGCGCGAAGGGTTATTGATGGCGCCGGTGTATGCCGTGCCACGCTTGCTGGCACGCAATGGCCTGACGCTGCAGGACTTTGACTATTACGAAATCCACGAAGCCTTTGCTGCCCAGGTGCTGTGCACGCTCAAGGCCTGGGAGGATGCCGATTACTGCCGTGAACGGTTGGGCCTGGAGGCGCCGCTTGGCGCGATCGACCGCAGCAAACTCAATGTCAAGGGCAGTTCGCTGGCGGCCGGGCACCCGTTTGCGGCAACCGGTGGGCGGATATTGGCCAGCCTGGCCAAGCTGCTGGCGACGGCGGGTAAGGGGCGCGGGCTGATTTCGATCTGTGCGGCAGGCGGGCAGGGGGTGACCGTTATCGTCGAGCGCTGAAGCCCCTCCAGGGTAACTGCAGAGGCGGCGAGTGCCTTGATCATGATCCAGCTGTTAGGCTTGTCTGGTCAGAACTAAAAGAAGAAACCATGCCGATCATCGGACACCCCCGCGCCATCCCCGCGCTGGAACACCTGCCCAGACCGCTCTACGCCCGTGCCGAAAGCCTTGGCGCCGGCTCCTGGACCACTCGCCACCAGCACGACTGGGTACAGTTCTCCTATGCCATCAGCGGCGTACTCGGCGTGTACACACGCGACGGCAGTTACTTTGCCCCTCCGCAGTGGGGGGTATGGATCCCTGCTGATGCCGAGCATGAAGTGGTCACCTCGATGCAAGCCGAGATGCGCAGCCTGTATGTGCGCCGCGATGCCTGCCCATGGGCGCCGGAACAATGCCGGGTGTTGGAAGTGACGCCGCTGGCGCGCGAGCTGATCAAGCAGTTCTGCCTGTTCCCGGCGGATTACCCAGAAGACGACAGCGCCGAGGCGCGTCTGGTGGCGGTGCTGCTCGACCAGTTGCGCACCTTGCCGGAAGTCGGTTTTTCGCTGCCGTTGCCCCGCCACCCTGGTTTGCTGGCGCTGTGCAATGGCTTGATCGCTGCACCAGATCAGTCGCAGACCTTGCAGCAATGGGCGCGGGAGCTGGGGTGTTCGGAGAAGACGCTGATGCGGCTGTTTCAACGGGAAACCGGGTTGAGCTTTCGTAATTGGCGCCAGCGCATGCGGCTGTTGTCTTCGCTGGCGTTGCTGGAGGCGGGGGAGAATGTGACCGAGGCGGCGCTGGGGTGTGGGTATGACTCCACGTCGGCCTACATTGCGGCGTTCAAGCAGCTGTTTGGCGCGACACCGGGGGAATTGAAGCTCTGATTTTCGGTGGCCTGTGCCGGCCCTTTCGCGGGGTTAGCCGCGAAAGGGCCGGCACAGGCACATACATCAGGTGCGGAACCTGCGCACCAGCGTATCCAGCTCATTGGACAGCCCGGCCAGGCTCTCGGAGTCCTGGCGCGCTGCCTGGGCCAGCTCGGCCACCAACTGCGCATCCCCGTGAATCTGGCTGATGTGCCGGTTGATGTCCTCGGCCACCTGATGCTGTTCTTCGGCCGCCGTAGCAATTTGGGTATTCATGTCGCGGATGACGTCCACCGACTCACGGATCTGCCCAAAGCTGTCGCGGGCCAGGCCAATACGGCTCACCGACTGCTGCGAAACTTCCAGGCTGGCGTGCATCTGCTCGGCCACTTCGGCGGTACGGCTGGCCAGGTTGCCCAGCAAACCGTCGATTTCGGCGGTGGAGTCGGCAGTACGCTTGGCCAGCGCCCGCACTTCGTCGGCCACCACGGCAAAGCCACGGCCCTGCTCACCGGCACGGGCCGCCTCGATGGCGGCGTTGAGGGCCAGCAGGTTGGTTTGTTCGGCAATCGAACGGATGGTGCCGAGGATCGACTGAATGGCGTTGCTGTCACGCTCCAGCTGCTGGATCGACTGCGCCGATTGCTCGATTTCCTGGCTCAGGCGATCAACGCTGTGTACCGCCGCATCGATCTGCTGCTGGCCTTCGCGGGCCTGCTGCTGGCCGCTGTCGGCCGACTGCGCCGCCTGGCTGCAGGAGCGTGCCACTTCATTGGCGGTGGCGACCATTTCGTGGAAAGCAGTGGATACCATGTCCACGGCTTCGCGCTGGCGGCCGGCCGCCTCGGCCATGTCGCTGGAGACGCGGGTCGAGCTGCTGGACGTGCTGAGGATCTTGCTGGCAGCAGCGCCGATATGCTGGATCAGGCTGCGAATGGCACCGAGGAACTGGTTGAACCAGCTGGCCAGTTGGGCGGTTTCGTCGCGGCCGCGGATTTCCAGGTTGCGGGTCAGGTCACCCTCACCTTGGGCAATGTCTTCCAGGCCATTGGTGACACTGTTGATCGGGCGCACGATCAGCTTGGCAAAGGCCGCACCGACCACCGCGAACAGTGCGGCCAACACGACAGCGATGACGCCGATCAGCCAAGTGAGCCGGGTGGTGGTCTGCATCACTTCGCTTTGTTCGATCAGGCCGATGAAGGTCCAGCCCAGTTGCTGGTCGGGGTAGACGTTGGCCATGTAGTGCACGCCATTGAGTTCGACCTCGACCAGGCCTTTGCCGGCTTTGGCCAGCTTGGCGTAACCGTCGCCAAAGCTTCCCAGCTGCTTGAAGTTGTGGGCGGCGTCGCGTGGGTCGACCATCACGTTGCCGTTGCTTTCCACCAGCATCAGGTAGCCGCTTTCGCCCAGTTTGATCTGCTTGACGATCTCGGTCAGGCCTTTGAGCGACACGTCGATGTTGACCACGCCGCCGGGGTTGCCCAGCTGGTTGGCCACGGTGCGCACGGTGCTGACCAGCACCGCATCGTCGGCGGCCCAGTAGTAGGCGCCGGTGCGCAACGTCTTGCCAGGGTTGGCCATGGCAAGTTGGTACCAGGGGCGCGTGCGTGGGTCATAATTGACAAACTTCTGGCCGGCCGGCCACCCAGTGTAGCCGCCGTCACTCACCCCGTAGGACAGGTAGGCGTAGGCGGGATGTGAGTTGGCCAGGCGGGTCATGAAGTCGAGTATTTTGCTGGCCTGCTCGCCCAGTTCGTAGGACGGGGTTGCGCTCATGTATTTGTTCAGCTCGCTACCCGTGGCGGCGACCATTGGCTGGGAAGCCATGTACTCGACGTTCTGGTTGATCCCCTGGAAGAAGATGTTCATCGCGTTGCTGACCTGGCGGATTTCCCGGCTGCTGCTGTCGAGGAATCCATCGCGGGCTTCGCCGCGCAGGTTGATGACCACCAAGGTGGCCACGAGAACGATGGGCAAGCCGGCGATGACCGCGAATGCCCAGGTCAGTTTCTGTTTGATGTTCATCGACGCTCCCGGAACTTTTATTTTTGACACACGAGGCAGGTAGCAACTACATCGGCAGCATCCGGGTTTAATGAAGCCAAAACGCCTGTATTTATTGGATAAAGTCGTGGTTGGTGACTATTCGGTCGTGTTTGGACATTTATGGCATACCAAAAGCTCGTGGCAGTTCAGTGACAGCAGTTGCCAGGAGCGCCATTGGCCAGGTCTTTGAGGATCGGGCAGTCCGGGCGATCGTCGCCCTGGCAATGCGAAACCAGTTCGCCGAGGGTGTCGCGCAGGCTCACCAGTTCCTCGATGCGCCGGTTCAGTTCATCGATGTGCTGCATGGCCAGCGCCTTCACATCGGCGCTCGCACGTTGGCGGTCCTGCCACAAGGTCAGTAACTTGCCGACCTCCTCAAGGGAAAAGCCCAGATCGCGGGAGCGTTTGATGAAGGCCAGGTTGTGCAAGTCCTCCGCCTGGTACAGCCGGTAGCCGCTGTCGCTGCGTGTGGCCGGTTTGAGCAGGCCGATGGATTCGTAGTATCGGATCATCTTGGTGCTGAGCCCGCTGCGGCGGGCGGCCTGACCGATATTCATGGCGCCTCCTGTGTACTGCTGGTGGGTTTCCACGTTTTGAGCCACAGTGCGTTGCTGACGACGCTGACGCTGGACATGGCCATGGCGGCACCCGCCAGTACCGGGTTGAGGTAACCCAGCGCGGCCAGCGGGATGCCGATCAGGTTGTAGATGAATGCCCAGAACAGGTTCTGGCGGATCTTCGCGTAGGTCTTGCGGCTGATTTCCAGCGCGGCGGGCACCAGGCGCGGGTCGCCACGCATCAGGGTGATGCCGGCGGCCTGCATGGCCACGTCGGTACCGCCACCCATGGCAATGCCGATGTCGGCCGCGGCCAACGCCGGTGCATCGTTGATGCCATCGCCAACCATGGCGACCACACCATCCTGCCTGAGCGCGGTCACGGTTGCGGCCTTGTCGGCCGGTAGCACTTCGGCATGCACATCGTCGATGCCCAGGGCCTCGGCAACCACTCTGGCGCTGCCACGGTTGTCACCGGTCAGCAGGTGGCTGCTGATGTGTTGGGCGTGCAGGGTGGCGATGGCCTGCGCGGCGCCGGGCTTGAGGCTGTCACCAAAGGCGAACAGGCCCACCACTCTTGCTTGCGTACCGCGTTCGATCAACCACGACAGTGTGCGTCCTTCGGCTTCCCAGGCCTGGGCCTGGGCGGCCAATTCGCCGGGCTGCAGGCCGCTTTCGTCAAGCAGTCGGCGGTTGCCCAGCGCCAGTTCACGGCCTTCAACGCGACCGGCAATGCCGCGCCCGGTCAGCGACTGGCTGTCGGCAACGGTTGGCACGTCCAGCCCTTGCTCTGCACAGGCCACCAGCACCGCCTTGGCCAGCAGGTGTTCACTCCCGCGTTGCAGGGCGCCGGCCAGGCGGTGCAGGTCGGCACTGTTGCCGTCCAGCGCCTGACTGTGAACCACCCGCGGGCTGCCGGAGGTGAGGGTGCCGGTTTTGTCGAACACGACGCGGTTGACCGCATGGGCACGCTCCAGGGCTTCGGCATCCTTGATCAGGATGCCGTGGCGGGCGGCGACCCCGGTGCCGGCCATGATCGCGGCGGGCGTGGCCAGGCCGAGGGCGCAGGGACAGGCAATGACCAGCACGGCGACGGCGTTGATCAGCGCGGTTTCCAGCGGTGTCCCCGCCAGCCACCAGCCAATCAGGGTGATCAGGGCCAGTACCAGCACAGCGGGGACGAACACCTGGCTGACACGGTCGACCAGCTTCTGGATCGGCGCTTTGGCGGCCTGTGCGTCTTCCACCAGGCGGATGATGCGCGCCAGCACGGTCTCGGTGCCCAGCGCCTGGGTACGCACCAGCAGCCGGCCTTCGCCATTGATGGCGCCACCGGTGACGCTGTCGCCGGGTTGCTTGGGCACTGGCAGGCTCTCGCCGCTGATCAGGGCCTCATCGGCGTGGCTGCTGCCGTCTTCGACCACGCCGTCGACCGGGAAGCGCTCGCCGGGCTTGACCAGTACCAGGTCGCCCAAGCGCAACTGGGCGATCGCCACGTCCTCCTCCAGGCCGTCGACCACACGCACGGCGCGTTCCGGGCGCAGGGCTTCGAGGGCGCGGATGGCACTGGCGGTCTGGCGCTTGGCGCGGCTTTCCAGGTACTTGCCCAGCAATACCAGGGCAATCACCACGGCCGAGGCTTCGAAGTACAGGTGCGGGGCCATGCCGGCGGGAGCCTGTGCCCATTGGTACAGGCTCAGGCCATAGCCAGCGCTGGTGCCCAGGGCTACCAGCAGGTCCATGTTGCCGGCACCGGCGCGCACGGCCTTCCAGGCTGCAATGTAGAAGCGGGCACCGAGAATGAACTGCACGGGGGTGGCCAGCAGGAACTGCGCCCAGGCGGGTAGCATCCAGTGCAAGCCGAACGGTTGTACCAGCATGGGTAATACCAGCGGCAGGGCCAAC
Organism: Pseudomonas putida; assembly: GCA_041879295.1. NCBI lineage: Bacteria > Pseudomonadati > Pseudomonadota > Gammaproteobacteria > Pseudomonadales > Pseudomonadaceae > Pseudomonas > Pseudomonas putida. The sequence goes on from CP047152.1 coordinate 670,709, forward strand.
AGCAAGGCTGCACCAACTGCCAGGCGCTCGTTGCGCAGGCGTCGCTGGACAGCGCTTTGGTCGTCCTTGGTCGATTGTGGCAGGCTGGCGCTGTAGCCTGCTTTTTGCACAGCGTCGATCAGCAGGTTGTCATCCAGGGCCGCAAGCACTTCGAGGTGTGCGCGTTCGCTGGCCAAGTTGACGCTGACCTGCCCGACCCCCGGCACTTTGCCCAGGGCGCGCTCTACGCGGCCGACACAACTGGCGCAGGTCATACCGCCTATCTGCAGTTCGAGGGTGCGGGTTGGTACCCCGTAGCCGGCCTCGCGCACGGCTTCGACCAACGCTGGCAGGCTGGCAGGCGGGGCTACAACCCGGGCTTTTTCAGTGGTGAGGTTTACGCTGACCTGTTCAGCGCCGGCGACCTTGCGCAGGGCGCGCTCGACCCGGCCAGCACAGCTGGCGCAGGTCATGCCGGAGATCGGCAGGTCGTATGTGGTGGATGCGGGCATGGCTCTCCTCCTTGGACAGGCCTCCAGCATCAACCTTGCCACGCAGGCAAGGTCAATAGCCCAGGTCGGCTCGTTTCAACTCCAGCCCATATTGCCCCATGGCGATGCGGTATTTGTTGATCTGGCCCGCCTGCAGATTCAACCGCGTGCTGCGCTGGTCCTCTATACCTGCTGCGCAACCCGGCATTTGCCCAGGTAGCAGGCGCAGGCGCACATCCACCGGGCCAGGCGGCAGGTTGAACGAGGTGGACTGCTCCTGGAAAACGCGCCCGGAAAGCTGGTCGTTGAGGTACACGCCGATTTCGCAATTGGTGGCCACTTCCAGGCGCTCCCGGGAAATGATCAGTACGCTGTAGGCTGAGTTGCCCTCGGCGAAGGCCGGTGGCACCACAGCCAGCGCGCCCAATAGCCCGACGACGCCCAATGCTGCCCTGAACATGAAAAATCTCCTGCTTGCCTGATCGTCAAAGGCGCAGCTTGGCCGACGCGGACGCGGATTTCCACCCCGGGTGTTGCAGGGAGGGCTTGACCTTGCCCTGATGGCAAGCTTGAGACTTGTGGAAAACCTGAAGGAGGCAACCCCTATGCAAGTGTTCAATGTACAAGGCATGACCTGCGGCCATTGTGTGAAAGCCGTGACCCGCGCGGTGCAGGAGCAGGATGCTGCAGCCAGGGTGGAAGTTGATCTGGCGGGCAAACAGGTGCGTGTGCAGAGCGAGTTGGCGCAGGAGCAGATTCTCACTGCGATTCGGGATGAGGGGTATCAGGCCGAACTCGCCTGAAGACCTGATTGCTCCCGCCGGGGGTAACAGTGTTGCAAATGTTTTCACATCGATAGGGTCCACAGCAGGTAGAATCAGCCACTTGCTTAGCCTGCTATGGATTCCTGATGAACCTGCGAATGGTGCTCATCCTGGGCGCACTCAGTGCGTTTGGGCCCTTGGCGATCGACTTCTACCTGCCAGCCTTCCCGGCCATGGCGCAAGCGTTCGCCACCGATGAAAAACACGTCCAGGCCACGTTGGCCGCCTACTTCCTGGGCCTGTCTATCGGGCAGCTGGCCTATGGGCCGGTTGCCGACCGTTTTGGCCGCCGCAAACCGCTGATGTTCGGCGTTACGCTGTTCACCTTGGCATCACTGGCCTGTGCCTACGCCCCCAACCTCGATACCTTGGTGGTGGCGCGTTTCATCCAGGCACTGGGTGGTTGTGCCGGTATGGTGCTTTCGCGGGCCATCGTCAGCGACAAGTGCGATCCGGTAGCGTCAGCCAAAGTGTTTTCGCAACTGATGCTGGTCATGGGCCTCGCGCCGATCCTGGCACCGATGCTGGGTGGGGTGCTGGTGAATCTGGCCGGCTGGCAGTCGATCTTTCTCGCTCTGAGCTTGTTCAGTGCCGGCTGCCTGTTGGCGGTAAGCCTGGGCCTGCCGGAAAGCCTGCCTGAGCATATACCGCGTCAGCCGCTGTCTGGCGCCTTGCGCCAGTACCTGCGGCTGCTGGCTGATCGGGTTTTCCTCGGACATGCCCTGACCGGCGGTATCGCCATTGCCGGCATGTTCGCCTATATCGCCGGTTCACCTTTCGTGTTCATCAAACTGTATGGCGTGCCCGCTGAGCACTACGGCTGGCTGTTCGGCACCAACGCCGCAGGTTTTATTCTGGTGGCGCAGGTGAACGCCCGCCTGCTGGCCAAACGCGGGCCGGCCTTCCTGCTGGGCCGTGCGGTGTGGCTGTATCTGGTTGCGGGCCTGGTGCTGCTGGGCGTGGCGGCGTTGCGCCCTGCGCAACTGTGGCCGCTACTGGTGCCGCTGTTCATCTGTATCGCCAGCCTTGGTTGCATCATTCCCAATGCTTCGGCCTGCGCCATGAGTGGACAGGGCGCGCGTGCCGGCAGCGCCTCGGCACTGATGGGCTGTGTGCAGTTCAGCGTAGCTGCGGGTGCTGCGGCGCTGGTCGGGCTGCTGCATGATGGCAGTGCGGTGCCCATGGCAATCGTGATCAGCCTGTGCGGGGCGCTGGTGGTCAGTGTTGCGCTGTTGACCCGGCGTTTGCAGGCCAAGGCTCCCGCATGAGCGGGTGAGGTGCCTGCAGCCGGGTTTCCAGCGTGGCGACGAAGGCGCGCGCCTCAGCCTCGCTGCGGAAACTGACCACATGCTGATCGAGCTGGACTTGCCAGGGGCAGGCGGGGTTTCGGCTCGACGCACTTACGATAATTTTCATCGCGGCATACCTCCAGGAAGGGGAGCCGATCAAGTGTAGCGCTGGCCCGCCAGCCTGCCATGACACGGCTTCAGCGTCCTGACTGACGGTAAGTGTGTGCATTTCCCTGGCGGTGTTTCCTGCTTTGGGCCCAATGCCTGTAAAGCCCCAGAACCTTCGCTTTGTTTTGCGCTATTTGTGGAAGGTTGCTGTGGGCCACATCTGAAATGGCTGCAAGTTTGTTTTCATCAAGATGTTTCAGCGTGGCGGTGTGGGCGTACCGGTGCCTTGGCTGACTTGGTGCCGAGGAGTTTTTCGAAGCCGCTTTGCTGCTTGCCATGGGTAGATATACCCAGTGGTTTTTCATCTTGGGTAGGGTGGCACGTGGTCGTCTGACCGGCGTTTTTCTGCGGCTTATACTGGCGAACCAGGCCAGTGCCAGCGAGAGGCGCTTCCCTGGCAGGGTTGGCCATCGCATCCCCACCGTGAAATTGCAGGGAGTTACAAGGACATGAACGCAGCCAGCAGTATCAGCCAGATCGCCAGCCTGATGGCCGATCCCAAGCGCAGTGCCATGTTGTGGGCATTGATCGATGGCACACCTAGATTGGCCAATGAACTCGCGATAATGACTGGCCTGACTTCATCGTCCGCCTGCGCACACCTTTCGTTGCTGTCGTCGGCCGGCTTGCTCAAGCATGAAGCCAGGGGCCGCAAACGCTACTTTTGCCTGGCAACCCCGCAGGTCGGAGCGGCGGTAGAAGCCTTGGCCAGCGTGCAGCTGGAAAGCGCCAGGGGAGAGCGTGCCGAAGCGCCAGTATCGTCACTGCCCATGTCGATGCGCCGGGCGCGCCGTTGTGGCGATCATCTGGGTGGGGAGTTGGCCAGTGAGCTATATCATCGCATGGTGGTGGCCGGCTGGCTGGAAGGCAGCGGTCGGCAGTTGATGGTCAGTGACGAGGGGCGGGCGCAGTTGGCCTTGGTCGGGGTATACATCGATGCCTTGGCGCCACACCAGCAACGAGGTTGCGTGATCTGCCGCTGCACCGAGTGGAATGACCAGGGCCCTCACCTGGGGGGCGTACTTGGCCAGGCCTTGTTCAGGTTGTTCCTGCAATCTGGCTGGATGCGCGAGTTAGAGGACACGCGGGCATTGCATATTTCGGCGCTGGGTATCCAGCAGATCAATCGCATCGCCCGCGTGGCGACGTTGCAGGTCGGTTGAGCGCAACGTCTTCATGCTACTCAGACCAGCCGTGCATCCAGGCTGTTCTGCGCCAGGCGACGTGCCTGGTCCTCGGTCATGCCCAAGTGGGTGTGCAGGGCGTGGAAGTTCTCCGTGACATAGCCACCGAAGTAGGCCGGGTCGTCCGAGTTGACCGTGACTTTCACACCACGCTCGAGCATGTCGAGGATGTTGTGCTGGCTCATGTGCTCGAACACGCAGAGCTTGGTGTTGGACAGCGGGCACACCGTGAGCGGGATCTGCTCGTCGATGATGCGCTGCATCAGGCGCTCGTCCTCAATGGCACGTACGCCATGGTCGATACGTTTGATCTTCAGCAGGTCGAGGGCTTCCCAGATGTACTCGGGTGGGCCTTCTTCGCCAGCGTGGGCAACGGCGACGAAGCCTTCGCTGCGGGCGCGGTCGAACACACGCTTGAACTTGCTTGGCGGGTGGCCCATCTCCGAGCTGTCCAGGCCAACGGCAATGAAGGCATCGCGGAACGGCAAGGCCTGATCGAGGGTCTTTTGCGCTTCATCCTCGCTGAGGTGGCGCAGGAAGCTGAGGATCAGGCCGCTGCTGATGCCCAGTTGTTCGCGACCATCCTTGAGCGCCTGGCTGATGCCGTTGAGCACCACTTCGAAAGCAATGCCACGGTCGGTATGGGTCTGTGGGTCGAAGAAGGGTTCAGTGTGGATCACGTTCTGGGCTTTGCAGCGTTGCAGGTAGGCCCAGGTCAGGTCATAGAAGTCCTGCTCGGTGCGCAGCACGTCGGCGCCCTGGTAGTACAGGTCGAGGAACTCCTGCAGGTTGTTGAAGGCATAGGCACCGCGCAAGGTTTCCACATCGGCCCAGGGCAAGGCGATCTTGTTGCGCTCGGCCAGGGCGAACAGCAACTCGGGCTCCAGTGAGCCTTCCAGGTGCAGGTGCAGTTCGGCCTTGGGCAGGGCGTTCAACCAGTCATACATAGTGGTTCATCTCAATCAGGTACGGTTGCGGCCATTCTACAGGGGCCGGCCGGGCAATGCGCCCAGCCGGGCTGCGACCTGGTGAATCACCAGACCAAGGGTTCGCCCTTGTAGTTGATGAAACGCAGGCCGCCGTTGCCGCTTTGGGCCTTGATCTGTTCGATCATGCCTCGGGTGCTGGTGAGCACATCGATATCGGCGTTTTCGCCACCCATGTCGGTTTTCACCCAGCCTGGGTGCATGGCCAGCACGCACAGGTCCGGGCGCTGCTGCTCAACGAAGAAGCTGTTGATCATCGAGTTCAGTGCCGCCTTGCTGGCCTTGTACAGGCAGATTTCGCCACCGTCGGGGATGGTAACGCTTCCCAGGATCGAGCTCATGAAGGCCAGCACACCACTGCCTTCACGTATTTGACCCACCAGGCGGCGAGCCACGCGTATCGGCGCTACGGCATTGGTCATGAACAGATCGCCAATGTCGCTGTTGCTTACGGCCTCCAGGTCTTGCGGCAAGGGGCCCATGACCCCGGCGTTGACGAATATCAGGTCGAACACCTGGCCTTGCAGGCGTTGCTTCAGGCTGTCGAGCTGAACGGTGTCGTTCATTTCCAGCTGCTCGATACGCACGCCGGGCACGTTCGCCAGGGCGCCGGGCTGCTGCGGGTTACGGACGGTGGCAGTGATGTGCCAACCGTCTTCGTGCAGGCGTTGTACCAAGCCCAGGCCAAGCCCGCGCGAGGCGCCGATGATGAGGGCAGTTCTTGAATTGGCCATAGGAACATTCCTTTATCGGTGTAGGAGAAAGGAATTGAGCATACGTCACGGCGGATACGCGTGCCTGGTTTGCTTGTGGTCAAAAAATGATCAGTTATGTCCGGGCCTTGCGGGGCCGGGCGCTTCGCCTGTTGGCGCACGGGTTATCCACAAGCTGGTCCACAGTTATTGTGTGCAAGGTGAGCAAGCGGGGTGCGGCTTGGATGGGAGGCTCGCTGGGGATAAGTCGCGCGCATTCAGCAGTTTACGGCGGTCATCAAATCGTGATCAAAATATGATCAAAGCCCTGAAGGCCTTGAAATCACTAGCCTGCAAGAGAATGCCCCAAGCTTATCCACAGGCAGGCCCACAGTTGTTGTGGGCAATGTTCAGCGTGCTTCGAGCAAAATACGTCCGCGGCTCAAATCCGCCAGTTGCTGTTGCAATGGCGCCAGGTGGGCGTCACCGAGGGCAATCAGCAGGTTAACGCCATTGGCGGTGAACTGTTCATCCAGGACCAGGCCGTCAACCTCGGCCAGGCGCAGCTTCACCAGCGCCAGCTCGCTGAAACTGCAGCTGCAGCTGAAATTGCTGCGCTGTACCAGCAGGCGCTTGGGCGCCTGTTGCAGGCACTTGTTGGCGCCGCCGCCATAGGCCCTGGCCAGGCCGCCGGTACCCAGCTGGATGCCGCCGTACCAGCGGATCACCAGCACCACCACCTGGTCGCAGTCCTGCGCTTCGATGGCCGCCAGGATCGGCCGCCCAGCGGTGCCGCCGGGTTCGCCATCGTCGCTGCTGCGGTACTGCGCGCCGAGTTTCCAGGCCCAGCAGTTGTGGGTTGCGGCCAGGTCGCTATGACGTTCGATGAAACTCATCGCTTCGGCGGCACTGCTGATTGGCCCGGCGAGGGTGATGAAGCGGCTTTTGCGGATTTCCTCGCGGTATTCGCAGAGGTCGAGCAGGGTAGAAGGCATAAAGGACGGTCAGGCAGCCGGCTTGATGCCGCAGCCCTTCAAAATGATGTGGATAAGGTTGTTGCTCGCGTCTTCCATGTCCTGCTTGGTCAGGCGGCTGCGGCCAGTCACCTGGCAAATCTGGGTGGCGAAGTCTGCATAGTGCTGGGTGCTGCCCCAGAGCAGGAAGATCAGGTGCACCGGGTCGACCGGGTCCATTTTGCCTGCTTCGATCCAGGCCTGGAAGACCGCAGCACGGCCGCGGAACCATTCGCGGTAATCGGCGCTGAAGTATTCGGTCAGGCAGGTGCCACCGCTGATCACTTCCATGGCGAAAATGCGCGAAGCTTGCGGGTTGCGCCGGGAGAACTCCATCTTGGTACGGATGTACTGGCTCAGGGCTTCACCGGGGTCGTCATCGACGCTCAAGGCGTTGAAGGTGCTGTCCCACAACTCGATGATATTGCTGAGCACGGCGATGTACAGGCCCAGCTTGTTGGTGAAGTAGTAATGCAGGTTGGCCTTGGGCAACCCCGCCTTGAGCGCGATGGTGTTCATGCTGGTGCCCTTGAAACCATGGCGGGCGAATTCATCTTCGGCGGCCTGGATAATGGCCTGTTCGTTCTTCTGGCGGATACGGCCCGCGGGCTTGCCCGAGGCGGAGAGGCGATGCGCAGGGACTTCTAGGGTCATGGGCGATTCCGTACGAGGCAGTGGCTGCGGCTGTGGGACAAGATTACCTGCCTGTGCCGAAGTGACAAGCGTTTGCGGCACAGACTGGCATCAACGTGTCGCAGCCAGGCTTTCGAGGAAGCTTTCCAGCACCAGGTTGGGGCGCCGGCCTTTGCGGGTAACCCAGCTCAGGCTCAGGTCATAAAAACGCTCCTTGGGCTTGAGCGCACGCAAACGGCCTTGTTGTACCCAGAACATGGCGTAGTGGTCGGGCAGATAGCCGATGTAACGCCCGGTGAGGATCAGAAACGCCATGCCCTCGCGGTCAGAAGCACTGGCGGTGCAATTCAGCGCCTGGTAATGCGCCTGGATTTCGGCGGGTAGACGGAAGGTGGGGGTGATGGCTTCCTGGCTATTGAGGCGGTCGTCGTCTATCTGCTGGTCATCGGCATAGAACAGCGGGTGGCCGACGGCGCAGTACAGCAGCGAGCGTTCGCTGTACAACGGTTGGTACTCAAGCCCCGAAAGCGGGCTGGTCTGGGGTACGACGCCAACGTGAAGGCTGCCATCGAGCACGCCGTGCTCGACCTGGCTGGGGGCGATCATACGGATCTGGATGCGCACATCAGGGCCGCGGTCCTTGAGTTCCGCCAGGGCATGGGTGATACGCATGTGCGGCAAGGTCACCAGGTTGTCGGTCAGACCAATGTTCAGCTCGCCGCGCAAATGCTGGTGCAGGCCGTTGACCTCGGTGCGGAAGCTTTCCAGCGCGCTGAGCAGTTGCAGGGCTGAATGGTAGACCTCGCGGCCTTCCTCAGTCAGCGAGAAACCGGCGCGTCCGCGCTGACACAGGCGCAGGCCGAGGCGTTGCTCAAGGTCGTTCATCTGCTGGCTGATGGCCGAGCGCCCAATGCCCAGTACGTTCTCGGCAGCCGAGAAGCCACCGCACTCGACGACGCTGCGGTAGATCTTCAGAAGGCGGATGTCGAAGTCGCTGACTTGGGCGAGTGGATCGGGTCGTCGGCTCATTAGTTTAGTCTCGGCCTGTCTGAAGATTAGAAATGTAGGCTTTTTCTGACTCTATCGCCGTGCCAATTTAGCTGCAACAAGATACATCGTTGCCTAATCGTCTTCCGAGGAACCGCCGATGAACATGCCCGAAACCGCCCCTGCCGGTATCGCCAGCCAGCTCAAGCTGGACGCCCACTGGATGCCCTACACCGCCAACCGCAACTTCCAGCGCGACCCTCGCCTGATCGTGGCGGCCGAAGGCAACTACCTGGTCGATGACCACGGGCGCAAGATCTTCGACGCCCTGTCCGGCCTGTGGACCTGCGGCGCAGGGCACACTCGCAAGGAAATCGCTGACGCGGTGACCCGCCAACTGAGTACGCTGGACTATTCCCCAGCATTCCAGTTCGGCCACCCGCTGTCGTTCCAGCTGGCGGAAAAGATCGCCGAGCTGGTTCCGGGCAATCTGAATCACGTCTTTTATACCAACTCCGGTTCCGAATGCGCCGACACCGCATTGAAGATGGTGCGTGCCTACTGGCGCCTGAAAGGCCAGGCCACCAAGACCAAGATCATCGGCCGTGCCCGTGGTTACCATGGCGTGAACATCGCGGGTACCAGCCTGGGTGGCGTCAACGGTAACCGCAAGATGTTTGGTCAGCTGCTGGACGTCGACCACCTGCCTCACACTGTATTGCCGGTGAACGCCTTCTCCAAAGGCTTGCCGGAAGAGGGCGGTATCGCTCTGGCTGACGAAATGCTCAAGCTGATCGAGCTGCACGATGCCTCCAACATCGCAGCAGTCATCGTCGAGCCGCTGGCCGGTTCGGCCGGTGTGCTGCCGCCGCCGAAGGGTTACCTGAAGCGTCTGCGTGAAATCTGCACCCAGCACAACATTCTGCTGATCTTCGATGAAGTGATCACTGGCTTCGGCCGCATGGGCGCGATGACCGGCTCGGAAGCCTTCGGCGTTACCCCGGACCTGATGTGCATCGCCAAGCAGGTGACCAACGGCGCCATCCCGATGGGCGCAGTGATTGCCAGCAGCGAGATCTACCAGACGTTCATGAATCAGCCGACCCCGGAATACGCCGTGGAATTCCCACACGGCTACACCTACTCGGCGCACCCGGTAGCCTGTGCCGCCGGTATCGCCGCGCTGGACCTGCTGCAGAAGGAAAACCTGGTGCAGTCTGCTGCTGAACTGGCGCCGCATTTCGAGAAGCTGCTGCACGGCGTGAAGGGCACCAAGAATATCGTCGATATCCGCAACTACGGCCTGGCCGGCGCCATCCAGATCGCCGCCCGTGACGGTGACGCCATCGTTCGCCCATACGAAGCGGCCATGAAACTGTGGAAAGCTGGCTTCTATGTACGCTTTGGTGGCGACACCCTGCAGTTCGGCCCAACCTTCAATACCAAGCCGCAGGAATTGGACCGTCTGTTCGATGCTGTAGGCGAAACCCTGAACCTGATCGACTGATCTTTCCGATTTTGATGCCAGGCGCATGCCCGCTGCGGGCGCCTGGTTCTCCTATGTTTATCTGGAGTTTTGCATGAGCATTGTTCAGCACCTGATTCACGGCGAACTGGTTACCAAAGGTGAGCGCACCGCCGATGTCTTCAACCCGTCCACTGGCCAGGCCGTTCGCAAGGTCGAACTGGCCAGCCGCGCAACCGTTCAGGAAGCGATCGATTCCGCCAAGGCTGCCTTCCCGGCCTGGCGCAACACCCCACCGGCCAAGCGTGCCCAGGTGATGTTCCGCTTCAAGCAACTGCTGGAGCAGAACGAAGCCAAGATTTCGCAGATGATCAGCGAAGAGCATGGCAAGACCCTGGAAGACGCCGCCGGCGAACTGAAGCGTGGTATCGAGAACGTCGAGTTCGCGTGTGCAGCCCCAGAAGTGCTGAAGGGTGAGTACAGCCGCAACGTCGGTCCGAACATCGACGCCTGGTCCGACTTCCAGCCGCTGGGCGTGGTTGCCGGTATCACCCCATTCAACTTCCCAGCCATGGTGCCGCTGTGGATGTACCCACTGGCCATCGCCTGCGGCAACGCATTCATCCTCAAGCCTTCCGAGCGTGACCCGAGCTCGACTCTGTACATTGCCCAGTTGCTGCTGGAAGCCGGTTTGCCGAAGGGCATCCTCAACGTGGTGCACGGTGACAAGGAAGCGGTGGATGCGCTGATCGAAGCGCCGGAAGTGAAAGCACTGAGCTTCGTGGGTTCTACCCCGATCGCCGAGTACATCTATGCCGAAGGCACCAAGCGTGGCAAGCGTGTACAAGCCTTGGGGGGCGCGAAGAACCACGCGGTGCTGATGCCGGATGCCGACCTGGACAACGCAGTCAGTGCCCTGATGGGCGCGGCTTACGGTTCATGTGGCGAGCGTTGCATGGCCATTTCGGTAGCCGTGTGCGTAGGCGACCAAGTGGCCGATGCCCTGATTGCCAAGCTGGAGCCACAGATCAAGGCGCTGAAGATTGGTGCCGGCACCTCGTGTGGCCTGGACATGGGCCCGCTGGTGACTGCGGCAGCGCGTGACAAGGTCGTGGGTTACATCGATGACGGTGTTGCTGCTGGCGCCAAGCTGGTGGTGGATGGCCGTGGCTTCCGTGTGGCAGGTAATGAAGATGGCTACTTCGTGGGTGGCACCCTGTTCGACAAGGTGACCCCGGAGATGCGCATCTATAAAGAGGAGATCTTTGGCCCGGTGCTGTGCGTGGTCCGGGTTAATAGCCTGGAGCAGGCCATGCAGCTGATCAACGATCACGAGTATGGCAACGGCACTTGCATCTTTACCCGTGACGGTGAAGCGGCCCGTCTGTTCTGCGACGAGATCGAGGTGGGTATGGTGGGTGTCAACGTACCGCTGCCGGTGCCGGTGGCCTACCACAGCTTTGGTGGCTGGAAGCGTTCTCTGTTTGGTGACCTGCATGCCTATGGTCCGGATGGTGTGCGCTTCTATACCCGTCGTAAGGCAATTACCCAGCGTTGGCCACAGCGGGCCAGCCATGAAGCGTCGCAGTTTGCATTCCCTAGCCTTTAAGGTGGGGTAAGCAAAGCGGGGAGGCCGTCAGGCCTCCCCGTTTTGTTTTTGGGGTTTGGTTGTTGCTGTTGTAGGGGGAGAGGGCTGTTTTGAGAGGGCGTTGGCTATGAGATGTGTCCGCCATCACCTTTGCAGTGCCTGTGAGATCGAGCGCCGCCCGCGCGGCGCATCGCGAGCTGCGCTCGCTCCTACGTTTGTTTCGGGCCAGTCACGCCTGTGATAGGCGCGCGCGACCGCCTTGTTTGTACGACGCGATATCGCGCCATGCGCCAAGGCGTTCGCGCGCAAATCCCCCAGAAATAATTGGCCCGAAACAAACGTAGGAGCGAGCGCAGCTCGCGATGCGCTTGTTTGTACGACGCGATATCGCGCCATGCGCCAAGGCGTTCGCGCGCAAATCCCACAGGCATAATTGGCCCGAAACAAACGTAGGAGCGAGCGCAGCTCGCGATGCGCCGCGCGGGCGGCGCTC